>CASFBJ010000023.1 GCA_949292875.1 uncultured Christensenella sp. | reverse complement strand
TATTAAAAAAGTACTTTGGATAATTCCAGAGTACTTTTTCTTTTTACCAAGTAATTACTTTATCAACAATTTCTTGCTGTTCTTCGCTGGTTCTTCGCAAGTATATTCTTGTGGTTTCAATAGATTCGTGTCCCATAAGGTCTGCAAGTAAAGCTAAATCGTTATATTTCTCAAGAAAGTTTTTAGCAAATCTATGTCTAAATGAGTGTGGATATATAAACTTTGGGTTCATTTTATATTTAATTGCTAATTCCTTTAATTGATGAGCAACACCACGAGTTGTAAGTCGTGTTCCTTGTCTATTACAAAAAATATAACCGGTTTCTTGTTGTTTGCTTTCTAACCATTTTAGAGCTTCAGTTTGCAATCTTTTTGCTATGTAAATTCTTCTTATTTTGCCACCTTTGGTATATAAATCTATATATCCAAGTTTTACATGTTCGGCTTTAAATTGGACTAATTCAGACACTCTTGCACCTGTCGCAGCGAGAAATCTGACAACAAAATACCAATCATAGTTTTTGTCTTTTTTTAATTGGCTTTTGAAAAATGTGTAATCAGCATTACTAATTACATTTTCAAGATAAGTTTTTTGTTGTATTTTAACAAATTTCAACTTGTCCTTATCTTTTTTTATAAATTCAAGATACTTGTTAATTCCTTGTAATCTTAAATTTACAGTTTTGGCTTTGTATTTTTCAATTAAGAAACCCTTGTAAGCCAACAAGTTTTTCTTTGTTATTTCTTCGTGTTGAGTGAAGAAATGTTGTACCGTAAACACATAAGAATTGATTGTGTTTTCCGATAGGTTTTGTCGCAGTAGAAACTGCTTGAAATCTGATATCATCATTATTTATACCTCCTTATGAATGATATAAATAATTTTAACAGCAACGATATCAAGCCGATTTTGAAAACAAAAAAATACTTCAGTTTAACCGAAGTATTTTTGAAGTAATAAGTTTTTTAATTCTTTTAATTTGTTAATTTTCTTTAGCAAATAAGATTTATATGTTTCTATTTCTACTAAATCAGATTCTATTTTATCTTGTTCTTCTATGGTTGGTAAATTGAATTTATATTTCATAACATAATCTATTTTCATATTAGGTCTTGTTGATGAACCACTTTCATTTTCTTTAATGTAGTTTATAAAATTGTTTGAAATACAAATCAAATAAAGTATTATCGGTTTAATTTTGTTGTTATTTGCAGTAATCCTGATAATTCCATTATTATATACAGCATTCAAATCTTCAAATATAAATTTTGTCAATCCAATAGATGCTGTTCTTGTAATTAAAATATCATCTTTTTTAAGTTTATATCTTTTATAATCAATATCTTTTATTTCACAATAACCCCAATCATTATAGTTTCTGTTGTTTGTAAAATCACCAACACGAACGCATCTGCAATTTGTTTGATAATTTACAATAGGTGCTTTTTGAATTGCGTCAGCGCCTGTATTAGCCTTTAAAATACAGTCTTCCAGCCTGGTCATTTCACTATTAGAAATTTTTGTAAAATTGTCCCAGATTCCTTGTTGATAAAAACAAATTTTACTATAGTTTTCTTCGTATTTTTCTATGAGATTATCAACACTTCCGATAGTGTCAACTATGTG
>CASFBJ010000022.1 GCA_949292875.1 uncultured Christensenella sp. | reverse complement strand
TTGAATTCATCAGTATATTTACTAAATTTTTGTCCTTTGCTAGCCATAGAAAAAACCTCCTATGGTAATTATACCATAAGAGGTATTAAATTTAAAGTAATCCCTTTTTATTTTTGTGGTGCAAAAATGGGGTTCACTTCAATTTTTACCTATTTTTTTTATTATTAATTTCAAAATTATAACTAGATTCACACATATCTTTTAATGTTTTTTCAGCTTTCCAGCCTAATTCTTTATAAGCTTTATCTACATTTGCGTAGCAAACATCTATATCGCCTTCTCTTTTTTGCGAAAATTTGTATGTAACCTTATTTCCACTTATTTCATTAAAAGCTTTTACTATATCTAAAACAGAATAACCTATTCCTGTTCCTAAGTTATATATCTTTAAACCACAATTAGTATATATTTTTTCTATAGCTTTTAAGTGTCCTTTTGCCAAGTCTACTACATGAAGATAGTCTCTTATTGCTGTACCATCTTTAGTAGGATAATCATTTCCAAAGATATTTAAACACTCTAATTCGCCTGTTGCAACTTTACAAATATAAGGCATAAGATTATTAGGTATACCATTAGGATTTTCGCCTAGCAATCCGCTTTCATGAGCTCCTAAAGGATTGAAATATCTTAATATAACTATATTATATGAATTATCACTCACATATAAATCTTTTAAAATTTCTTCAATAAAAAGTTTTGTTCGTCCATAAGGATTTGTAGCTGTTACTTCAAAGTCTTCGTAAATTGGCATAGATTTTGCTCTTCCATAAACAGTTGCCGAAGAACTAAAAACTATATTTTTGACTTGATGCTTTTGCATAACTTTAATAAGTGTTAAAGTTGATAACAAGTTATTATTATAATATTCTATAGGTTTTTTAACAGATTCTCCTACAGCTTTTAAACCTGCAAAATGTATAACTGCATTAATTTCATTTTCACTAAATATTTTTTCCAACAAATCTTCATTTCTAACATCGCCTATATAATATTTAAAATCTTTTTTAGTAATTAATTTTATTTTATCAACTACATCTATATTACAATTTGATAAGTTGTCAATAATAACAATATCTTGATTATTTTCTAAAAATTCAACTGCCGTATGGGACCCTATATAACCTAATCCACCTGTTAATAATATACTCATATTCTCTCCTTTTTAGATAGCTATTTTACATATAAATTTAATTTAATAGCATTATTTAATTTCGTACTCATATTCATACTTTCTTTCTAAAGAAATTTTATTATTATCTAAATCTTTGCTCTTAATTTTTACTAAAATCTCATCACCTATCTTATATTTTTCATGCATACTAAGTAAGCCATATTCTGCATCTGAGATATGTAAAAAAGCTCTAACATTTTGCTCTAGTTCTATAACCGCTCCATAGTTGAAGACTTTTACTACTCTACCCATATAATTTTTATCTATTTCATATTTATTGTATAATTTGATTCTTGGGTCATCTTTAAGTTGTTTTACACCTAGCAATACTTTACCCTTTTCTCTATCATGAAAAAGAACAATAAATTTATCTTTATCTCCAGCTTTATATACTTCTTTTGCTTTTTCGTTAAAATAACCAACATCTTTATTTAGTAGCAAACAATCTCTATTGTATACTGTTACAAAAGCCCCAAATTCTGTTGTCTTTTTAATAATTCCATCAACTATAATCCCATCATCAATTTTAGACCAAAAAGCATCGTCAAGTTCTTTCTCTTCAATTATTTTATATGATTTTATTGAAGCAACAATTTTTTTACTTACTGTTTCCATTTGTATAATGCAAACATTAATTTTTTTGTTTATATAATATTTTGGATCTTTTCTATGTTGAAATTCCAAATGAGAATTTGGAATGAAAACATTAAAATTATGATATTTTGCAATCATTCCTCCATTAACGATAAGCGTAGGTTGAACTTCTATAATATTTCCTATTTTTAATGTACTAAATTCTTCTTCATTTTGTTTTAAAATTTCATATTCTTTCTGAGAAACTTTTACGAAACCATTTTCATCTTTTGTGTCTTTTATAATGCCTATTATAACATCTCCATTTTTGTATTTTTCTTTATTACAAATATCTTCATTGTATACAAAAGCATCTTTTTTACCACCAATATTAAGAACAAAACCGTCTTTATTGATTAAAACTATTTTGCCAGATACAGCTTTGTTTTTCTCATATTTTTTAAAGCTTTTATCAATATTGTCTTGAGTTAATTTTTCTATGCTCATTTTTCTTCTCCTTTATTTAGCAGAGCTAAAGTCTTTTCTTCTAAAATTTTTTTGTTATCTATTCCCTTTTCACAATAATAAGTTTCACCAATATAAAGCTTATTTATTTTGAATGGTTTAGGTTTTTTACTAATTGCCGTTATAAGTATAGGCGTATTTGTTTTTTGAGCTATAACTTCTATACCTTCTTTAAAAGGTAATAAATCATTATCTGTTTTATTTCTAGTTCCTTCTGGAAATATACAAATCACTTTATTATCTTTCAATAATCTTAACATTTGCTTCATACTATCTATTGACATATTTTCTCTATCAATACATATTGCATGCACATTTTTCAAAATCCAAGCAAGGAATTTATTTTTGTAAAGCTCTTTTTTAGCTATAAAATGCATTTTATATGGCAAACATAAAACTAAGATGGCAACATCCCAGCCACTTTGATGATTACAACATACTATAAGTTTTTCGCCTTTTTTGGGCAAATTTTTTTTGTTTATAATTTTAGTAAAACATAGTAATCTCAATGGTATAAATAAAAGAATTTTTAAAAAATAATACATAGCTCTATCCTTTTAAAATTATTTCATACATTAAATTAACTGCTTCATCTATTGTCTTATTTGTTGTATCTATTATTATTGCATCATTAGGAATAATTAATGGACTTATTTTTCTATTCATATCTTTAAAATCTCTTTCTTTTAAAGAATTTAAAATATCTTCATACTTAATATTCTTGTCTATTTCTTTTAATTGAATATATCTTCTTCTTGCTCTTTCTTCTAACGATGCTGTTATAAAGAATTTAAACTTTGCATTAGGAATAATTTCACTACCTATATCTCTGCCTTCAATTAAGATATCATTGTTATTTGCAAGATTAAGTTGAATTTCTTTAATCTTATTCCTAACTTTTTGATTTTGTGAAATTATAGATGAGTATTCGGCGACATGAGGATTATTTAAAAGCGTTGTTATATCTTTATCATTAAGTAAATTTATTTGCTTTTTACTTTCAAAACTTACTTTTATATGAATTTTTTCAAAAAACTTATCTGCATCATCCGGAGACTTAATAGGTAGATTATTTAAAATAAAATACAATGCGTAACTTCTATATAAAGCTCCAGTGTTTAAATGTAAAATGTTTAATTTTTTAGCAAGCATTTCACAAATTGTACTTTTTCCGGAAGCACTTGTTCCGTCTACAGCTATATTTAACATATTAACCTCACATATCTTTGACATTATAACACTTAAAATAAAAAAACACAAATGACTTGTGCTTTTTTAATTGAAATTACATAAATTATATAAATATTGTATTTCAAAATCTCTCAATTTACGATATTTTCCTCTTGATAGTCCGCCTAATCTTAAATCACCTATCTTTGTGCGTTTCAAACTCACGACATTTTTCCCTATAAATTCCATCATTCTTCTAACTTGCCTATTTATTCCTTGATCAATAGTAATTTCTAGTTTTGACTTATTGTCTTTATAATCTACTAGTTTTGCCTTACATTTATTTAATCTTTTTCCATTTATTACTACACCCGCTCTAATAACAGCAAGTTCACTTTCTTTAACTTCTCCTTCTACAACACATATATAAGTTTTAGGGATAGAAAAATTTGGTTTCATTATTCTATTAGCCAAATCACCATCGTTTGTAAAAAGCAAAAGCCCTTCAGTATTATAATCTAGCCTTCCAATAGGAAAAACTCTAGTTTCAATGTCTGAAACTAGGTTCATAACTGTTTTTCTATCAAAATTATCAATTGCGGAAGTAATATAGCCTTTAGGTTTATTTAGCATATAATATTCATAATTTTTTGCAACTTCAACAATTTTACCTTTGTATTTCACAATATCTTTATTTTTTACATCGTAAGATAATTCTTTTAATACTTTATCATTAACTTGTATATCGCCATTTAAAATGTATTCTTCTACTTTACGCCTTGAACCTATTCCCGCCAATGCTAAATATTTGTTTATTCTCAATTTTAACTCCAATTACTTATAATCTCATCAAGTAAATCTTTAATGGCTAAAGATTTTACACTATCTATACTACATATATCTGTAGAAAAAATCAAGCAATCTTTTACAAATACTTCTATATTTCCTATCTTGTCTTTTACATTTATTGGAGCTTTTACTTCTTGTGGATAATTAGTTTTAATTTCTATATTATTATATTCTTCTTGTGTTAAAGGATATATAAAATCTTCTATTGGACAAACTCTTATAGTGTTTGATTTACCATTTAAAACATTTATTGTATCTATACAATTTTCTTTATCAATAATTTTGTAAGCAGTATATTCATTTTTTGCTTTTTTTATTAATCTACTACTTTCTTCAAACATATCTGGACAATTTAAAACTACGCAAACTAATTTTAAATTATCACTGTTTGTAGCTGTTACAAGACATCTTCCTGCATTATCAGTAAATCCTGTTTTTACGCCTATACAATCATCAAAATCAAATAACAATTTGTTTTTATTTTTAAAATATCTTGTTTCGTATTTATTTGTTTTTTCTATCACAACATTTTTTGTAGAAACTATGTTTACAAAATCATCATTTTTAAGTGCATATGCAGTAATTAATGCTAAATCTTTCGCTGTAGTATAATGTCCTTCAGTATCTAGTCCATGAGCATTCATGAAATTACTATTTTCAGCACCTGCTTTTTTCGCTGTTTCATTCATCAATTTTGCAAATTCATCTTCAGAGCCTGCCACTATTATACTTAAAGCTTTACCCGCATCATTGCCAGAAGGCAACATTAACCCGTATAGAAGTTCTCTAACAGATAAAAGTTCACCATGTTTTATATACATGGATGTGCCTTCTAATCCAACTGCTTCACTTGGTACTTCTATTTTTTTATCTAAATCATCATTATAATTTTCTAAGACTGTGATAGCTGTACAAATTTTAGTTGTACTAGCCATTGCTAATTTTTCATCGCTATTTTTTTTATACAACTCTCTACCAGAATTTGCATCAAAAAGATACATAGCTTTAGCTGAAGATTGAACATCATTGTTTTCTTCTTTAGCGAAAACTATATTATTACTTGGAAAAATAATTATAAATAATAGTATAAAAATTGATAAAGTAAAAAAGATTTTTTTATGATTTATATTCATTTTATTCTCCTTTATCTGTAATATTACTTATCATATTACTCAAGTAATCTGCTATTTTTTCTATATTTATTTCATTATTAACTTCTATATATCTCACATTTCCATCTTTATTAATAATAAGGAACCCTATAGGTTTCACATAGGCACCAGCACCACAACCTGTAGCAAAAGGTTTTTCTATTTTTTTTACTTTTGCATCAAAAAACTCTCCACCACCACCTACATAACCTACAACAACTTTTGTTATAGGTATAATACAGTGTCCATCTTGAGTTTCTATTTTTTTTCCAATTATAGTTTCAGTTTCTACAAGATTTTTTACTTGTTTAAGGGTTTCATTTATAGAATTTGCTATTTCTTCACGATTTGACAACATCTTTTTTCCCAACTCCTTTAAATCTTAAATTTGAACTCTTTTTAGCTTTTATATAAGATAACAATATATTTAATATTGATGAGCCACAAGCAACTTCACTTTTTACTATACCCATATTTTTTGTATAATATGTATTTATGTCATATTTAAGTTCGCTTGTAGGTTTTTGAAAACTTATATTGCTGTATAATATATTTATCATTGAATGAAGCAAACCTGAGAATATAGCTGAAATTGCAGGGTTAGATTTCAATCCTATTTGCAATAAAATAGAAATTTTTGACAAATATATTCTTTTAAAGATTTCTTTTCTTAATTGGTTGACAAAATAAATATTTTCCTTATCCAAACTTACATTAATTTCTTTAGAAGATTTGTAATTATTAAGTACAAATTTTTTATCCATATACTTAACATTATAATGTAGAATCATAATCTTAAATAAGTAAATCTTAATATACCCTTCATTAATTATAAAATTAAATTCTAATTGAATTTTAAAATAAAATGGTAACGTTAAAATAAGTAACAAAATTAAAAATATAAAAAAAACCACATACATAATCGTATTATATGTATATGGCTTTTTTTCATACATTTTTTATTTGATATCGTCATCTTCTGCTTCAATAGATATAAGTTCTTCATCTTGTAAAAATTCTGGCACATCTTTTTCTTCTTCATCTTCAGGTAAGTCAAATTGTCTATACAAGCTATTATCTTCTCTATGCACAACTCTTATTCTTTCTAAAATTTCCTCATATGAAGGTAAATCTTGCAAAGAATTTAATTCAAATCTTTTTAAAAATTCATCAGTTGTTCCGTATAAAAAAGGTAAACCTACAGCATCTTTTCTGCCTACTACATCAATTAATTTTTTTTCAAGCAAAACTTGAATAGCATAATCACTACTTACTCCTCCACGAATTTGTTCTATCTCAAGTTTTGTTATAGGTTGTTTATATGCTATAATAGCCATGACTTCCATAGCTTTTTTTGTTAGTTGCTTTTCTTTTATTTTTTGTAAAACAGAAGAAATGCAATCTGCATAATTTGGGTTTGATGTTAATTGTATCTTATTTCCATATTCTTTAAAATGAATTCCCATTTTTCCTGAAAATTTTTTCTTTAATTTTTCTATTGAATCTAATAACTGTTCTTCGCTAATTTCTAATTTTTCTATCAATTCTTTTTTTTCTATGCCTGACCCTGCGACAAATAAAATACTCGCAATAACATCTTCAATGTTTTTTTGATTTAATAAATCTATCATATTCATACCTCTTATTTGTATTCATCAAATACAATTTCACTATTTTCATTTGTAACAACATCATCTTTCTTGAAGTCTTCGTTATAAAATATATCTATATCATCAAAAGTATTTTGTTGTTGAACTTTGATAACATGTCTTTTAAGAAGCTCTAATAAAGCTAGAAATACAGTTATAACTTCTCCTCTAGAATAATCTTCTTCAAAAAATGTACTAAACTTACAAGTCTTCTTTTCTGTCAAAACTTGTGTTATATTAGATATTTTTTCAGCCACTGTCCATCTATCTTTTGGTATTTCTTTTTCAATTATTTGCTCTCTTTGTTTTTCATTTAATCTAGCTAACATTTTTGCAAAAGCATCTAGCATATCATCTAGTTGCATATCAGCTAAGACTATTTTATAATCTTTAAATGTATTATCAGGTTCTTTATAATAAAAATTGGTATTTTCTATCTTTTCAAGTTCTTCACTAGCTTCTCTAATGATTTCATACTCTTTCAACATTAATTTCATTAGATATTCGGTATCAGTTTCATCTTCTAAGTCTTCAGCTTCTCTAGGTAAAAGCATTTTTGTTTTAATTTCTAATAGAATTGCAACTACTTGTATGAATTTTGTAGCTTCTTCTATATCTAATTCAGGCATTTCCTTCATGTGTTGAATGTATTGAGAAGTTAAATCGCCTAGCCTAACTTCATCTATGCTTAGTTTTGATTCTTTAACTAGGTCATATAAAAGTTCAATAGGTCCTTGATAATTATCTAAAACAAATTCATAATCATTTTCTAGCATTGAGATCTGTAATTTATCCATAGTTTACCTCTTAAAATAAAATCATTAGCCATAAGTTAAATAGCGGATTTAAGATTGCCATTTGTAAAAATACTAAAATATAGTCAAATATACGAGTTATATACAAAAGTAATAAAATCCAAAAACCATACTTATACATAAGATTTAAAAATGCATTATCTTGTTTTGACAATGATGCTATTAAATTAAATCCATCTAAAGGATAAATAGGCAGTAAGTTAAATACAAAGAATACAAAGTTAATAGTCATTGTATAGCCACAAAATTGTTGTAAGAACAAATAAAATGTTACACTTTCATCTAAAGCTAATGTTAAAGCAAAAAAGAATGAAAATATTATAGACAAAATTAGGTTTGCAATAACGCCCGCAATGCTTACTTTTACAACGCTTTTTTTACCATTTTTCATATGAAGAGGATTTATAGGTACAGGTTTTGCCCAGCCAAAACCTACTAAGAGCAAGAAGATTAAACCAATGGGGTCAATATGTGCAAAAGGATTTAAAGATAATCTCCCATAAGCTTTTGCAGTTAAATCACCTTCTCTATTAGCAACAAATGCGTGAGCGAACTCATGAATAGATAAGGCTATCATTAAAGCTAGTATATATGCTAACAAAACTACCAACAATGCTGGCATTTCAAAATTACTGAATAAACTATATAAAAACATTATTTTTCCTTTTAACTATTTAATATATAATACTATCATAATTCACAAATAAAATCAAACATTTTGAATAAATAATTATAGCGAAAAAATGTATTTATTAAATATTAAAAATAAAAACAAGCATTCATATAAAATCACTAATATTGTAAGTAAAAAAATAAAAGTGTAAAGCTTAAATATTCTCATTTTATATTCTTGAAAATTACAAAAAAATTTACCAAATTTTCTTGATATAATACATTGATTTAAACCCATACTTAAACAAGGTATAATTAATATTAAATACAATATATAACAAGGTAAAGCTACTAAAAAAATATAAAATAATCCGACAATGCTTAAATGAGTTACCAAAATAGCAAAATTAAATGCAAAAAAATATGCTCTAGCTATAGCGAAATATAAGATAAAAGGTATAAAAATAATATGACAGCTTATAAAACATAGTATAAAAGGAATAACTAAAAGTAGAATTCTATCAAATAAAAAACTAAAAAAACTCCAATCATCTTTTATTACGCCCCAAAATGAATAATCGGTCATATCTTCAAGTTCTAAATCACTTATTATTACTATGCCGTTGTAAAACCCAATAATCAAACCAACAATCATAAATAATATTATTATAAAAAAGTATATTTTATTGATTGAAAAAATATTATTAAGATTATTTTTAAAATAACATTTCATGTTACAAAAAAAAGAATGAAACATATAGTATATATATGCTTTCACTCTTTTTTAAATACTTATTGATTTAACATCCAATCTAAATACAAACCAAACCCTTTTGTGGGGTCATTTACAAAAACATGAGTAACCGCTCCTATGATTTTTCCATCTTGTACTATAGGACTACCACTCATACCCTGTATGATACCTCCTGTTTTTTGTAACAAATTTTTGTCTGTAACTCTTAATACCATACTTTTTTGTGCTGACCTTGTTTGATAATTAGTTTTTATTATTTCTATTTCATATGCTTTAATAGAATCATCATCTAATTGACAATATATATATGCTTTACCTGGTTTAGCGGATAATCTACCGCCTATTTCCATTTTCTTACCATTTTTTAAAAATGTATTATCTTTAACAGTTCCAAAAACTCCATATTCATTATTTTTGTCTATCACACCTTCTTCTTTATTTCCAGCAACAAAAACAGCTTTAATTTCTCCAGGGTCTCCTCTTTTACCTTTGTTTAAGCCAAGAACTTCGCAATCATGAAGAGAGCCTCCAGAAACTTGCATAGGTGTTTTCTGACCATTTTCAGTTATTCCATGCCCTAACGCTCCAAATCTATTATTATGATCTGTTATATATGTTAAAGTTCCTATTCCTGTTGCGTTTTCCCTAATCCATAAACCTAATTTGTAACTTTTAGAACTTGTATCATAGACTGGATAAAAGTTTTCTGTAAAAAGTTTTGAACCGCTTTCGTATTGTATGCTTAATTGTTCACCTTTATAATTTTTATTTTCTAAAATATTATCTATATCTTTTGTTGAATAAACTTTTGTATTATTTATAGATTTAATAACATCTCCTACTTTTATCTTTGTATTTTCAAATGGATATATAATATTATCACCATTTTTTACTCCACCAAAACCTACTATTGTAACACCATTATTTTCTAAATAAACACCGATAGTATTTCCACATAATATTAAATCTGTATTTGCAACATTTACATCTACTGTCTTAATCTTAAAAAAACCAAAAAGATTTAAGTCTATAGAAGAAGGATAAAAATCTTTTTGACTAGATGAACTGCTTTCTACAATAGAGTCTTCAAGCGAAACAGTTAGGAAAGAAGGAAAAGATTGTTTATTAAAAATTTCTATTTCATTTGAATTGATAATCATATCATTTTCAAAAAATTTTAATTGTTCTAATGCGGTAAATACCCCACCAATTATAAATACAAATAATAATAAAAATATAAATTTCAATAAAACTTTATTCTTTTGCATAAAAAAACTCCTCATAAGAGTAGTTTAATTATTTGTAAATATTTTATTCTATTTTCTCAATGAAATAAATTGTCAATTTTTGTCTTTTATTTCTTTTGCGCTACTTATAAGCTCTTGCGCTAAGCTTAAATTGGTTTTACTAACTAGACCATTTCCGCAAACTCTAGCAATTTCATTTTCTAATTTTGAGCCATTTATTTCTTCAATCATACTTATAGTATTATTTGTTTTTGTTTCTTTATAAACTAAAAAGTTTCTATCTGCCATTGATATAATTTGAGCTAGATGGCTAATAGATATAATTTGACAATTTTTGCTAATAGTATTAAGTTTTATTGCTATTTTTTGTCCTATTCCACCACTAATGCCTGCATCAATTTCATCAAATATAATTAAATCTTTTTTGTCAATATTTCTTACTACATTTTTATATGCAAGCATAAATCTGCTTAGTTCACCACCTGAAATTATTTTATGTAAAGGTTTAAAGTCTTGACCTTTATTAGCTGAAAACATAAATTCTAGAGTATCTACACCATCTTTATTAAAAGGTATATCCTTATCTTCTAAAGCTGTACTAAATTTAACAAGTAGTTTAGAGTCTTTCATTCCCAATTCTTGTAATTCTTTAATTATATTGTTTTCAAAATCCTTAGCTATATTTTTTCTTATAGCTGAAAGCTTAGAACTATATTGTAAACCATTTTCTATAAGTTTACATTTTTCATCTAATAATTTTTTAATGTACAACTCATTGTTTTCTAAAAAATCAATTCTATTTTTAAAATTTTCGCAATTTTTATTTATTTGTTCTAAATCATTACCATATTTCTTTTTTAATATTTTTATCTTTTCTAATCGCTCTTCTATACTATCGATTTCACTTTCAGACACTTCAACATTTTTAATTTGATTTCTAAGATTATCCGTAATATCTTCAATTTCAAATCTTATATCATTTAATCTTTGATAACATTTTTTGTAATTTTCATCTATTTCTGTTATATTTATAAGTTCGTTTTCTACTGACTTAATTGCAGAAGATATAGAAAAACCATTGTAACCATTTTCCAAAACAACTAAAGAAGATTGAATATTGTCATATATTTTTTTAAAGTTATTATAAAAATTTTTCTTTTTTAAAAGTTCATTTTCTTCTTGTTCTGTAAAAATATTATTTTCTATTTCATCTACCTGATATTTTAATAAATCTAATTCTCTTGCTTTGTCTTCTTCATTAGCGCAATTTTCTGAAAGTGTTTTATTTATATTATGTATTTTAGTCAAAGTTTCAGATATACTTAACTTTAATGCATTTATTTTTTCTTCTTCAAACTTGTCTAAAATTATTAAATGATTTTTTACATCTAATAATGAAAAATGGTCTTCTTGATTGTATATATCAACCATATAAGAACAAATTTTAGATAATGAAGACAATGTTACTGCGCAACCATTAATTTTTATGTCGCTTTTACCATCTTGATATAAAGTTCTTGTGATAATTAATTCATCATCAAAAATTTCATATTGCTCCAATATTTCTTTTACTCTACTATCAAAATCAAAAAAAGTAGCTTGTACTCTAGTAAATGGTTTATTATTTCTAATAAAGTTTTTGTCTGCTCTAGCACCTAAAACAAACTTTATTGCTTTCATGATTATGCTTTTACCTGAGCCTGTTTCCCCTGAAATTACATTTAAACCATCACATAAGTCAATTTCAGAATTGTCTATAATAGCAAAATCTTGTATTTTTAAAAACTTTAGCATTAGTATCCCTTTTTTAATTACTATAATAAATTTTATTTAATGCATTAAATCCAACATTTGCTGTTGCGTTAGAATCAAATATAATGTTAACAGTATCATCACCAAAAACTGAACCTAAAACATTTTCTATTCCTAATTTATCTATAAAAGAATTTATGCTACTTGCTAAGCATTTTATAGTTTTAAGAATGACAGAATTATTAATTATATGTATAGATAGAACAGCTTCTTTAAAAATAGTTTTATACTTTTTATTAACTTCAGTCTCATTGTCTTCAACATAAGCATATTTATATTTTTTGTTAGCAGTCATAACTTTTATAAGCCCTAATTCTTTTATATCTCTTGAAATCGTTGCTTGAGTTATATCAAAATTTTCCTTTTTTAAATAAGCAACTAAATCTTCTTGCTTCTCTATTTCATAAGTAGATATCAAATCAAGAATTTTATTCTGCCTTAAGTTTCTAGCCATAAATCATGCTCCTTATTCTTTAGTTATGTTTATTATAATACCTAAATACGAAATATGCAAGTAGTTTTGCATAAATATTCATAGAAATTTATGCATTCATAAATATTATGTTATTATGCATAATTATACATAAAATACTAATATCTATTGATTTTGCAAATAATTTCGTATGCATAATTTATTTATAATTTACAAAAAATTATTCATTTTATATTTTATGCATACACATTTTTATTTTAAAAAAATATTTATACATTTTGCAACGAACATTGTTATAGCTTCATTTTTGCTTACAGCAATGCTTTTTTCCAAGCTTTTAAAAAATATTGTTAAGCATGCAATTAAACCACTTACAAATGATGAAACAAACATTACATAGTGCTCACCTATCCCATTACTAATAAGCTTATATACGATTGAAGCTCCGCATGCTCCACTTAAAATACTACAAATATCACCGATAATATCACAACAAATTACAGAAATTTTATCGCTATTTTTTATTAAATTTATTGCTTCTTTTGCATACTTTTCACCCCTCTTTTCTTTCTCATAAAATTTATCTATATTGCAAGAAGTAATAGCAACTCCACACATATCTGCTATAACACCTATAAACATAAGCAAAAAAATAATTAATATTGCAATAATAACAGATGCTGTGGTTAATAAAGAATCAGATATTATGCTAAAACTTATAGACAATGCAAAAGATAGTATTAAAATTTTTATAGACCATTTTAAATTAAAATTATCAATTAAATTGCATGATTTAATCTTTTTATTTCTCTTATCCATATTTATTCCTTATAAACAAAAAAACATAGAGAAAATCTCTATGTTATTATATTTTAAAACAAATGAAAATAGAACTTTATTGCATTTCTTCTTCTATGAAATTGTCCATTGCTTTTTTTAGTTCTAGTATTTTACCTTTTTCATTTTTTAAAGTCTCGTTTAATTCTTTTGCTATTTTTATTGCTTCTTCAAATAATTTAGTGCTTTCAGTTAAATCTGCTTTACCATTTTCTAAAATTTCAACTATTTCATTTAATCTTGCATTTTTCTCTTCAAATGTCATATTTATCTGTAACCTCGCTCATTAAAATTCCATCTTTAAGCTCTATCTTAATTTTATCTTTTATATTTATATCATTTACACTCATTGCTATTTTATCATTTAACAAAATTTTTGCATATCCTCTTTTAACTACATTTTCTGGATTAAAATTATTTAATAATTTTATATTTGCATTAGTTTGAGTTTGTAAAACTTCG
The DNA here is from genome assembly GCA_949292875.1 of uncultured Christensenella sp. GTDB lineage: Bacteria > Bacillota > Clostridia > Christensenellales > UBA1242 > CASFBJ01. Next base: position 30,064 of record CASFBJ010000022.1, on the reverse strand, counting down.
TAGGTCTTTGCAATAAAGTTATAGATATTTTTTAATAAATTTTTATAATACTCATTATAATATAAAAATTTATTTTCAATATTATTTTGTGTTCTATATACTAATTTAGCAACATTTTGACTTTTTGTTTCTATGCTATTTTTAACTAAAGAATACATATAAAGTAAAATATTTTTATTTTTGTTAATTTCTTCAAACTTGTCATACACGCATAATTCTGCTGCCGCTGAAGGTGTAGGTGCTCTTAAGTCGGATACAAAATCTATGATTGTATAATCTGTTTCATGCCCCACAGCACTGATTATAGGCTTTTTACAATTAAAAGTACTTCTTGCAACTATTTCAGTATTAAAAGGCATTAAATCTTCAAAAGAACCGCCCCCTCTAGCAACTATTACTATGTCAACATTGTCATAAGTACTAAAAAAATCAATTGCTCTAGATATTTGTTCTTCTGCTCCAACACCTTGTACTTTAACTGGATAAAGTACGATATCAATTGTATCATTTCTTCTCTTTGTTATATTTATAATATCTCTAATTACCGCTCCTGTATTTGAAGAAACTACACCTATTCGTTTTATATATTTTGGTATAGTTTTTTTGTATTTTGCATCAAAAAGACCTTCTTTAGCTAATTTATCTTTAAGTTCCAGAAACTTCTTATAAAGCAATCCTTCACCATAAGGAGTAATAGCTTTAACAATAAATGTTAATTTACCACCTTTTGAATAATAACTTATTGAGCCTGTAACTAATACTTGTGAACCATTTTTTATAAACTCATTTAAAGACTTGTCAAAACAAACACATGCTAGCATGGAAGAATCATCTTTAATATTAAAATATATATATCCACCAGACATAGATGCATTTGTTACTTCGCCTGAAATGGATATACCTTTTAGTAAACTTTCATTATCAAAAATATTTGATATATACTTATTTATTTGACTTACTGTATATATTACTTCACTCATTTTCTAATCTCTTTTATTATATTGCTTAAAATTCCATTCACAAATTTATAGGCTTTTTCACTTGAATATTTTTTAGCAAGTTCTATCGCTTCATTTATTATAATTTTTTCACTTAAATCCTTATTATTTTGCAATTCAATTATAGATAAATAAATTATTGCCAAATCGCTTTTAGCAACTTTATCAAAAGAAAAATTTTCTTTTAAGTGTGATTGAATAAGCTTTTTATAATATTCTAAATGCATAATATAGTTATCCAAATTTTCAAATAGCAATTTTATAGCTTCTTCACTCAAATCTTCTTTTTCGTCTTTTAAAAAATCTAAAATATTTTCTTTATTATATCTAAGATTATCGTTCTCAAAAGTCCAAAAATTAGATAAAATTAAGCAATCTTTGTCACTTAAAAATAATGAAGAAAAAATAATTTTATATGAAAGTTCTCTTACTATTTTTGCTTCTTGTATTTTCATTATAACCTCTCGAAACAGCAAATAGCCCGTAATATTTTACGGGCTTTGCTTTAAATATTTTCATTATCTGTAAAAACTACATCTACAACATGTATATTTATGTCTTTAATTTCCAACTCAATCATTGCAGAAACGCTATTTTTAATATTTTTTTGTATTTTATAAGCAACTTCTGAAACATTATAATTGTAATAAAGAGCTACATATACATCTATAATTAATTTGCCTTTTTTATCATAACTTATCTCTACTCCATCCATGCAATTAGAATTAGATACACTCTTTATCTTCTTGCCAATAGTAGAAGTTACATCAGCTACTCCAGCAGTTTCTTTTGTAGCAATTCTTATTATAGATAAAAGTATATTTTTATCAGCTATAACTCTTCCTCTTTGAACATTGTTATCTTTTACTTCGCTCACAACTATCTACCACCTTTATTTAATATCTTATTATATCACAAATAAAAGTAGTTTATCAAGTGTTTTGACTATTCAACTGGAAATATTTTAATATTATCTATATCTTTACCGGTTTGTTCTTTAATAATTGCAACAATTTGAGATACTTGACTTGAGTCTAAAGTAGAACTTTTTACTATTACATTTATATTTGTAGAAGTACTTGTTACTAAAGCTTCATCAAAACCAGCAGCTTTAATTAGTCCTTCCATTACAAGTTCAGCTTCCATAGTTTGAACTAATTCCATCTTCTTTTCTTCAGCTAATTTTTTAGATTCTTCAGATGCCGTATCACTTGCTATAATGGCATTTAGATAATCTATTTCTTGATTTCTTGTTGAAACTCTTGATGTCCTATAATCTGCAAAAAATGAAGCACTTGATTGTTGGTTAGTATTATTATTAACAGCTTGAGAAATATTGTTATTTAATGCTATGTTTAAATAGCCAGTTACTACTAACAAAACAGCCATAACAGATAATATTATTATTTTCTTTTTTCTTGATAACATTTTAAAAATCTCCTTTATTATTGACCTACTAATATTTCTATATTATTTGCATCTACATCTATAAGCGTTTGTACAGCTTTTAACAATTCTAATCTAACTTTTACATTATTTGCTCCTTGTGCTACAACTATAATGCCTTTTATTTTAGGTAAAATTTCCATTACAACAAGTGGAGAATCGTTTATAATTATTGGCTTTTCAACCTTAGTAGTAGATTGCGTTGAATTTGAAGACCCTGAACTTGTGTTTACTCTTTCTTCCGTAGAAGTTGCTATAATTAATTCGCTACTACTTTCTAAAGTAACCATTACATTAACTTCACCTGCACCATAAACTTGAGATAGAACTTTACTTAATTTATTTTCAAGCTCTTGAGCATATAATGAAATATTAGAATTATTATCAGATTGTTTATTTGAGTTTTTATCATTTGCTATTGCCGAAAAATATATCACAAAAACAAGTACACAGATAACGCCAACTATTATGTATTCTATGCCTTTAATTTTTTTAAGTTTTTCTAAAAAAGGAAATTTTTCAAAAAAAGATTTTTTATCACTCATAAAATACTATTTTCTCCTTTTCTATTTTTAAGTTAGCTTTTATTATATCTTCTAGTACTTGGTATTTATCTATATGCTCTATATTTTCATCTATTACTAAATCGTATAAAAAAACTTGTACAGTATCTAAAATAAGTTCATTTTCAACTTGATTTGACATAATTTGCACCTCTACATTTTTTAACCCATAAGCATTACATTGCATTTCTATATTTTTTTCTAAAAAATTAATTTTATCTTCATTTAAACTAGATATAAAATCATTATTTATATAATTATCATAGTTTGCATCAAGGCTTATGTCATCTTTTATTAAGCTTATTATTGGGGAAATGATTACAAAAATAACAATAAAAGCAAAAATAGATTTAATATATTTTGACAAATTGCTATTTGGCAAAATTATTTCTATAAGAGAACCTATAATTATTATTCCGACAATGGACAAAAGCCAAGAACTTACACTACTCATATATACTCCTAAAAAAGATTACATACGCTCATAAGTATACCTACTGTTAAAAAGTACATTATAGATATACTAACTAAACAAGCAATAAGCATATTTAATATTTTACCTATTGAAAATACAAAATTTGATATTCGTTTATCAGATATAGGTTCTAAAATTGCACCAGTTATTTTGAGTCCAAAGTTTACAACAATCATTTTAACTAATGGTATAAGAACGGTAGCAATAAGAAGTATAAGACCACAAGTTCCAACAGCATTTTTAATTAATACACTACTAGATAATAAAATGTCTAATCCATCAGACATATATCCTCCAACATAAGGTATGTAGCTTTTCATAGTGTATTTTGCAGTTCTAATGGATATACCATCGTATACACTTGCTATTAAACCATTAATAGAAAGAAATGCAAAAAATATTGTAAAAATTATTCCAATTATCCATTTAAAAGAACTTTGTGCAACTTCTACAAATTTATTAAAACTTGTACTTCCAGACATATTGTTTACTATAGTAAAAACAAATGCCACAATAAAAAGAGGTAAAATTACATAGCTAAAAATTTCAACAATCACAGTACTTAAGATAATTACTGAAGGTTGAAATACACTTACACTTGTGAAACCTCCAACTGCTGTAATCATTGTTAATAGAATAGGAAATATTATTTCCATTTGTACTTTTAAACTTTGTAGAGTATCAGTAACTTGTATAACACATTCAGTTATTAGTGCTGATATAATAATTATTATAACTCCATAACATAGAAAATGTATAACATCTTTTACTCCACCACCACTTATACTGCTTTTAAAATTTGATAGCAAACTACAAAGTATTGCTATTGCAACAATCATACATAATATAGGTATGATATCTACAATATTATCAAAAAAAAGACTTAAAAAAACATTGAAAAATGAGCCTATATCTTGTTCTATATCACCATTAATTAATTCTTGTAATTTGTTATAAAAAGAAGTTGAACCAAAAATTTCTTGTGCTTGTGATGAAGAATTAATAATCAAATCTTCTAGAGCTGAAAAGTCAAGTGTGTTTAGCCCTTCTTGAATAATATTATTAAATTCTTCTTCAATATTTTGAAGAGAGTTTTCATCGGCTAAAACTATTGGATATGGATTTATAGTTATATGAATAGATAATAAAATAATTATAAATAAGATAAAAGAAATAAAAAGTTTAGAACTTCTTAGCATAATTGTAATATTTGAGTTATTATTTCTATCAACATATTTATGATAGGTAGAGATAAAAATAGTATAATAACTTTTCCAGCAAATTGTATTTTACTTGCTATACTATTCATACCACTATCTATACAAATATTTGAAGCAAATTCTATCAAATAACCTACTCCTATAATTTTTAAAATGATTTTGAAAAGTTCATTATCTATTCCTGTTTGTTCACTTAGTCTAGTAAATGTTTCAATTATTTCAACAAAATAATCTAAAACTTGAAATAAAATTAATAAACCTGAAACAATAATTAAGAATATAGAAATCTCTGGCTTAAATGGCTTAACAAGAATTGCGCAAACTGTTCCTAAAAGTGCTATAATTATTATTTTAACTAAAATCATATCAATACAAGCCAAAAATATTTTTTATCTCATAAAACAAGTCTGACATCATGTTCAAAACTAATAGAAAAACTATTATAACTCCTGCTATAGTAGTAAATGTTGCCAATTCATCTTTTCCGCAATGTTTTAAAATTTGATTAACAATTGCTATCAAAATACCTATGCCAGCGATTTTTAAAATAATGTCTATATCCATAACTATCTCCTATATGAAAATTATTCCTAGTAATAGCCCAAAAATTAAACCCAATTTGATATACAATAATCCATATTTTTTATAATTAGATTGTTTTTCTATTTTACTCTGATTGACATTTGTTAGTTTAATATTTATTTTTTCTATTTCTTCCCTTAAGCTAAGTTGCCCTAAATCTAAAACCAAGTCTTGTAGTTCTTTTTTTTCATTAGAATTTAAAAAAGCATAATCTTCTAGTTCAAATTTTGCATTTGTGTGTTTATTCTCAAAAAATTCTATGTATTTTTTATAAGGAAAAAAAGGTTTGTTTTTTTTAGAAAAAAATTCGTTTGTAACATCTTTAATTTTTGTCTGAGATGAACTAACTTTAAGTTTAAAATAATTTAAAAATTCTTCTAACTCTTTATACATCAAATATTTACGCTTATAATTTAATGAAAGTGTATAGCCTATAAAACAACCTAAAGATGTAGAAATGATTAAAAATAGCAAAACTATTCTCTATATAGCAATTTGAAATCTTGGTTATATAATCCTTCTATTGTTCCAATTCCATTTCTTTTTGATAGGACTATATATCTAGAAAACACTTTATTATTTATTACATCTTTAAGCTCATTTTTATTTAAAAATTCTTGCAAATTTAAGGCATGAGAAGTTGCTATTATTTTAACACCACAATTATAAGCGTATAAAACACCTTTTACATCTTCTTTTGTTGCTAGCTCATCTGTAAAAATTATATTTGGAGACATAGTTCTTATTCCTACTGAGAAACCATAATCTTTTTTACAACCATATAAAATATCTGTACTATAACCTAAATCAAAACTATAATTATGTGAATTAATTCCTGCTATTTCGTATCTTTCATCTATAACTAGAGAATTAAAATAAGAATTTCCCTTTGATAAGTTTTTAATTATATCTCTAAGAAGAGTTGTTTTGCCTATTCCCGGTGCTGAAATTATTAATGTATTATGTAATACTTTTTCATTTTCAAAAATATAGGGCAAAATAGCTTTTGAACAGCCTTCTATTTCGTGAGGAATTCTTATATTTAAGTAACTTATATCTCTAATATTTATCACTTTATTATTTTCATATACAACTTGTCCACATAAGCCTATTCTTATACCTTGCTCTGCTGTTATAAAACCTGATGAAATTTGGTCACCTACAGAATAAACAGAGTTTTCTGACGCTAAATATATGATTTTTTCAATCATTTCTTTAGTTGCAACAATGCCTTCATCAAGTACGCATAAACCATTATCATTTAAGCTATAAATTTTGTTACAAATATTTAAGATTATTGGTTTATTTAATCTTATTCTTATTTCGTTTAGTTTCTCAATATTTACATATAATGAAAACAATTTTTCTAGTTCAAAAGGTAATATTTTTCCCAACATAATGCCTCCACATTATATCTATTTTTTCTATAAGATATATATGAAGCAAAAAAGTTGATATATTTGTTTTTTTAAGTAAATCTTTGTCATAAAATATTTTCATGATAGTTGTATAATTAATTAAAAAAAGCCCTATTAAAATGGGGTGCACCCCAAAAAATAGAGCTTTTATTTCATTAATTTTTTTCTTTTATAGTTATTTATCTTCTTCAGACATTTGATCATAAAGTTTGTTATATATATCAAAAACATTATCTACTACTTCATCATCTACAACAAATACTAAATCTTGACCTTTTTCATCTTCAACCATTTCAAAAACTAGAGCCTCATCCTCTGCCATATTTTCAAAAGGTTCTACTGGTTTAAGTATGACATAGTCCTTATCTTCAATAGGAACATATGCTATTTGTTCAAATTCTACTGGTTCATTTTTTTCATTATACATAATTATGTTTTGGTCATTATTTTCATCGTAAATAATATCAAATATATTTAAATCTTTTTCCATATAATCTCTCTCCTACCTATTAATGATATCCAAATATGATTGCAATATAATTGTCGCTGCTATTTTATCTATAACTTTTTTTCTTTTTTCTCTACTAACATCTGCTTCTAGTAATACTTTTTCAGCGCTTACAGTTGTTAATCTTTCATCTATGTAGTTAATTTTTTTATTAGGTATATATTCAGATAATTTATTACCAAATTCTCTAGCTAGTGCTACCCTTTCTCCCTCTGTACCATCCATGTTTATTGGCAAACCAATAACCACTTCATCTACATCGTTTTTAGATATAAGTGTACTTATATATTCAAAATCTTCTTTTAGACTTTTTCTATTATAAGTTTCATATCCATTAGCTATTATATTCATTTTATCACTAAATGCTATACCTATTCTGTTATCGCCCAAATCTAAAGCCATTATCTTCATATTTTGTTTACCATTATTTTGTATTTTAAGGTTACACCCTAATAAGTAAAGTATACTTAATTAAATTTTTTTTGTCAATAAAATTAAATATTTATAAAGAAAAGGTGCAAAAAGCACCTAATTATTTTAATCTTCTTTTTCAGATTTCATATTTTCTTTTATTTCAGCAATTTTTTTGTTTACGGCTTGTTTGCCTTGTTTCACTATTTCTTGTGCTTGCTTATTTCCTTGTACAAGAATAGCTCCTACAACGAAACCTAAAGCCATACCTATAATTAAGCAGTCTTTCATATCGCACCTCCTAATTATAGTATGGCATTTCACTATATTTTCATTATTCCATTTATTACCAATATTATGATAATTGCTTTCTATAATATTCACTTAGTGCAGAGATTAAAGCATCTAAGCACAAATCAATATCATTACATAATTTGTTGTCTTGAATCTCTAAATCTTTAAGTAAATCATCACAAGTTATCATTTTTGCTCTATCTACAGTCATATCTTTAATTAAAGTAGTAAGATAACTAGCACAAGCAATAGTTAAAATACCACCATATGCTTTAAATTTAGCTTCAGTGATTATCTCATCTTTTACCCTAATATATAACTTTACCAATTGCCCAGTTTCCACATTTCCAGCTTCACCTACACCATCAGCGCATTTAATAATACCTACATTTTTAGGTTTATCAAAAATGCTCAAAACTCTTTGACTAAACATTACTTTTTACCTCCATTACTTTTTTCTCTTTCTTAAAGGACTTATAGTTCTAAGTTTAGTTACTATAGGTATAAGTGTTTCAATAAAGTAATCTATTTCTTCTTTTGTATTATATTTAGAAAAAGATATTCTTATAGAACCTTGAGCTAAGATATCATCTAGTCCCATAGCTTTTAAAACATGACTAGGTTCAGTTGAACCAGCATTACAAGCACTGCCTGCAGAAACGGCTATACCATGCAAATCTAATATGGCTAGTATACTTTCAGCTTTTACATTATCAAAACTGACATTCACTATTCCTTGCACTCTTTGCGCACTATGGCCATTTATTTTTATTTCATTAAAATTATCTTGTAGTTTCTTGATTAGATATTCACTTAGCATTCTAGTCTTTTTGTTAGTTATTGCCATATCTTTAACTGCAAGTTCAATTGCTTTGCCAAAACCTACAATTGCTGGCACATTTTGAGTTCCGCCTCTAAGTCCTCTTTCTTGATGCCCTCCAACGATAAGATTGTCAATTTTTAAGCCATTTTTTATATATAAAGCGCCAACACCTTTTGGTCCACATAATTTGTGACTTGATATAGACATAGAATCTATGCTCATAGCTTCTACATTAAAAGCTATATGCCCTACCGCTTGAACTGCATCTGTATGAAATCTTATTCCTTTTTCTCTAGCAGTTTTTGCAATTGCTTGTATATGTTGTATAGTACCTACCTCATTGTTTGCAGTCATTATACTTATAAGAATTGTTCTGCTTGTTATGCAATGCAAAAGTTCAGCAAAGTTTATTAATCCTTTGTCATCAACATCTAAATAAGTTACTTCAAATCCCTCATCTTCTAATTTCCTACACTCTTCTAACACACTAGAATGCTCTATTTTAGATGTTATTATGTGATTTCCTTTAGATTTATTTGCATAAGCAAATCCTCTTATAGCCCAATTATTTGCTTCAGTTCCACCTGATGTAAAATATATCTCATTAGGTTTTGCTCCTATGGCATCAGCAACCTGTTTTCTAGCTCTATCAACTAATTCAACAGCATCTCTACCAAAACTATGTAAACTACTAGGATTACCAAAAACAGATACATAAGTTTGCATCATTTCTCTAACAACTTCATTACTAGGTTTAGTCGTGCTTGCATTATCAAAATAAATTCTTTTATTTTCCATAAAATTTATCCTTTTATTTATTCTATTAAAATTTTAACACAAAAAATCATTTTGTCAATATACTTAATCTTCAAAATTAAGTATCTCAACATTTTTTATAGCATCATCAATTAATTGGTCAAGATCTAAAATTTTTCTTTCTTCTATTTGTGCTTGTTCAACTTGTGGTTTTATTATAGGATTTTTTGGTACAAATACAGTACAGCAATCTTGATATGGTAATATGGAAATATCATATGCACCCATTTTTTTAGAAAGTTCTATTGTTTCTATTTTATCAAAACTAATTAAAGGTCTAAACATTGGTAAACTCGTTAAAACACTATTTGAACAAGTTATCCCTTGTACTGTTTGACTTGCCACTTGTGCAAGATTTTCACCTGTAATTAAACAATTATAATCATTTAATAAAGCAATTTTTTCTGCTATTCTGTACATATTACGACGCATAATAGTTATAGTATAACGATTGTCACATTGTAAATGTATAGCTTCTTGTATTTTAGTAAAAGGCACAATAAAAAGTTTTAACCCTCCGCCATAGGTGGCAATAATTTGAGCTAAATCTTTAACTTTTTGTTTAGCTTGCTCACTTGTATATGGGTGACTATGAAAATAAACTGCATTTACTTGCAAACCCCTTTTTGCCATTAAAAAACCAGCAACAGGACTATCTATACCGCCTGAAAGCATAAGTAAACCTTTACCTGAAGTTCCTACAGGCATACCACCTAAAGTTTTAATTTTCTCAAAACTAATGTATGTATATCCTGTTTCTCTAATATCTACATTTACAATATGCTCTGGGTTATGTACATCAACCTTTAAGTTATCATTATTATCTAAGATAATTTTACCTAAAAGTTTTTCTAATTCGCTAGATATCATAGGAAAAGATTTATCAGCTCTTTTTACTTCTACCTTAAAACTCCCATTTAATTCTATACTACTACAGTAATCCTTTATACTTTGCATTGAAGTTTTAAGCTTTAAAGCTTTACTCATTGAACTTATACCAAAAACTTTTTGAACACGCTCAATAATATCTTGTGCATTATTTTCAATATTTGATATGATAATTCTACCCGTAATTTTTTCAACTAATGCGTTAGTATCTTTTAGTTTATTTCTTATATTTTTTATAAGTGCGTTTTCAAAAAGATATCTATTTTTACCTTTTAAGTATAATTCACCATAACGAACTATAACTACATATTCTTGATTATTCATATTATTTTTTCCCTAACATTTTTTTGAGTTTATCATAAACTTCTAATAACTTATCGCAAAACTCTTTTACTTCTTCAATAGTATTTTTTTCACAAAAACTAACTCTTATACTTCCTAATATATTTGATGAAGAAATGCCCATTGCGTTCAATGTTGTATTCCCTGCTTTTTTTGTAGAGCAAGCAGAACCTGTTCCTATACATATACCACATTCATCTAGCATATTTACTACTGTAGCACCATTTACTCCACTAAGGCTTATACTCACTATGTAGTGAGAAGAATTATTATTTGTATTTATCTTTATTCCTTCCCTTCCTGATAAAGTAGTACATACATAGTCAAACAATTCACTTACTTTTTTAAAGTTACTATCAATATCAGTGTTAACAATTGCATAATGAAGAGCCATTATTCCTGATACATTTTCAGTCCCTGCCCTTAGTGAACTTTGCTGTCCGCCACCTATTAAGTAAGGGTGAATATCTATTTTAGTATATAAACCAGCTATTCCTTTAGGTGCATGTATTTTATGACCACTAAAAGTATACATATCTACACCCAAATCTTTTAAATCTACCTTTATTTTACACATAGCTTGTACGCCATCGCAATGAAATATACAATTAGGATTAATGCTTTTAGCTATTTTTACTAATTCTTTTATTGGATTTATTGCTCCTGTCTCATTACTTACATGCATAATAGAAACTAATCCGACTTCATTATCCATCTTGTTTTTAAAATCTTCTATATCAACCGTTCCATCTTTAGTTAAATTAATAGTTTGAATTTCATAGCCTTTATTCTTTACCTCTTGCATAAGGTTATATATAGAACTATGTTCTCCTATTGATATAAGAATTTTTTTATATCTTTTATTTAATTGATTTAGTAGTACAGTATTATTAGATTCCGTTGCACAACTAGTATATATAAGTTTAGAATTTGCTTCACCATTTAAAAACTTCAATATATCTTTTGTTGCTTTATCTATTGTGCTTTTTATATCATTTGCACATTTATATGGAGCTGATGGATTAAAAAACAATTCTTTGCTATATTTGCAATAAACTTCTAAAGTATCATCGTAAACTTGTGTTGTTGATGCATTATCTAAAAATATCATATTATATCTCATCCTTTAAGCTAATGCCTAATTTATATTTTAAGCTACGCAACAATTTGTTAACATTTTGTTGCATTTCTTCATCTGTAAATGTACCATCCATTTTTTCATATATTAACTCAAAAGTTAAACTTTTATAGCCAACTGCAACATTATTACCTGTATAAATATCTTTCAATTTTACATTTGTACAATACTTACCACTTGATAATACTAATTCCTTTTCTAAGGTAGAAAATTCCATTTCATTAGGAACCAAAAATGTAAAATCTCTTACAATTGGTTGAAACTTAGTAAAAGGTTTAAATTCTTGTAATTGCATATTGTCATTAGTAACTATTTTGTCAAGCAAAATTTCTGCAACAATAACATCTTCAGTTATATTAAAATTTTTTAAAACTTGAGGATGTACTTCACCGATATAGCCGATAACTTGATTATTTAAAACTATTTCAGCAGATTTATAGCAATTTAAATAATTATGTTTAGTTCCTGACACATAAGAAAATTCTAAATTTAAGGTCTTTGCAACCATATCACACCATGATTTTACCATAAAAAAATCTGCTTTTTTGTCTGTATACGCTAAAGTTAAAACAAGGTTTTCTTCATAATTGTTAGTCTTCTTAAATATTTTTCCAACTTCATATAATTTCATATTTTTATTGCTATGATTATTATTTTCTTTAATTATATTTAACATGGTTGTTATAGATGTTTTTCTTATAGCACCATATTCTTCGCTTAATGGATTAGAAATAGAAACTAAATCATTTGAAATGTTTTCTAACAACTTATTTTGTAAATTAACATTTTCTAACGGCAATCCTATAATTTCATTAAGACCTAGAGAAACTAAAACATTTTTAATACTCTTAATACTTTCATAGAAATTATTTCTCTCTATAATTGTATAGCTTGCATTAGTCATTAATCTTTCTTCAACTTTATCAAACCCATATAATCTAACAACTTCTTCTGCTAAATCATGTTCACCTTCAATGTCATTTCTATAGTTAGGACTAATAGCTTCAAACTCATCATTATTTATAATTTTGCAATCTATATCTAATCTTGACAAAAGTGAAATCATTTCTTTTTGGCTTAATTTAATGCCTAATTTTTTACATATAGAAGCTGTACTAGCTTTAACTTTAATATTATCATTATCACTGCTATTTTTCACTATTATTGGTTCACAAGCTATCTGACCTATGCCAAATTCTTGTATAAAATGTAATGCTCGACGAATGCCAATATCGCACAATGCAGGCACTACACCTTTTTCATATCTTGCAGAACTATCAGAACTTAAACCAAATTTTCTAACAGTTTTTCTTATACAACCTCTAGCAAAACTAGCAGATTCAAATACTATATCTTTTGTCGCATTTGTGATTCCAGTATATAGTCCTCCCATAACTCCAGCCATTGCTATAGGTTTTTTATTATCAGCAATAACCATTACATCTTTGTCTAAACTATACTCCATTTCATTTAATGTTTCTAATTTCTCACCATTGCTTGCTTGTCTAACATTTATTACATTACCTGAAATTTTAGCATAATCAAAAGCGTGCATAGGTTGACCTACTTCAGTAAGAACATAATTAGTTATATCTACTATTGCATTAATTGAACGAATTCCCACAGTCTCTAGTCTTTGTTTCATCCATTCAGGCGTTTGTGGAAATTTAATATCTTTTACTATGCAACCACTATAGTACAAACAATTAGAAGTCTCTACATTTATGTTTAAATTCAAATTTTTGTCTTTAGTTATTTTGCCATAAGATAAATCTAGGGGTTTACATTTTTTATTCAAAATTGCAGCAATTTCTTTTGCAAAAAAATAAATGCTATTACAATCAGGTCTGTTTGATAGTATTGTTACATCAAGTATATAATCATTTTTATTAAGTAACTCTGCTAATTTTTGACCAGGATAACAATTTGTTGAATTAATTATATAAATGCCTTCATCTTCTCTATTACTTTCTAAGCCTATTTCACTGTTACCACAGAACATACCGAATGAATCTTCGCCTCTCATTTTTGTTTTTGAGATTTCTAAACCATTAGGCAAAACTGCTCCTTCAAGTGCTAAAGGTACATAAGCACCTACAAAAACATTAGTAGCCCTTGTTATAATTTGTAATGAGCTGTTACCTATATTCGCTTGACAAATTTGTAAAGTATCAGCATTAGGATGTTTAATTATTTTTTCTATTTTAGCAACAACTATATTTTCAAGAGATTTACCAGCATATTCAACACTTTCAACTTCAAAGCCACTTAATGTTAATTTGTTTACTAATTCATCTATTTCTATATCACTTAAATCTACATAATCATTTAACCAATTTATTGAAAATTTCATTTTATTCTTCCTTTATTAATTATCTATATTGACTTAAAAGTCTAATGTCATTATCGTACAAAATTCTTAAATCTGAAATGCCAGTCAGAACCATAACTATTCTCTCTATACCTACACCTAAAGCAAAACCAGAGTAAACACTAGAATCTATGCCAGCTTTTTCTAAAACATTTTTATGCATCATTCCACCTCCTAGTATTTCTAACCAGCCACTTTGTTTACACATTGCACATCCTTTACCACCACATTTCATACATGTTAAATCCACTTCTACACTTGGTTCAGTAAAAGGGAAAAAAGATGGGCGCATTCTTACTGCAGTTTTTTCACCAAACATTTTTTTTGCAAAATTATTTAAAAACCCCTTTAAATCCGCTAAACTTAAATCCTTATCTATGCACATTACATCTAATTGATGAAAGATAGGCATATGTGTTGCGTCAGGTTCATCGCCTCTATAAACTTTACCAAATGTAATCATTTTCAAAGGAGGCTTTTTATTTTCTAATACATGAGATTGAAAAGTCGTTGTTTGAGAACGCAACAAGTATTCATCATCTATATAAAAGGTATCCTGACTATCTCTCGCAGGATGATCCAATGGTACATTTAGATTATCAAAATTATACTCATTTTTATCTATTTCCGTACCAAGATATATTGAAAACCCCATTTCTTCAAAAGTTTTTACTATTTTGTCTATAATAAGTGTAATAGGATGTTTACTCCCTATTTGATAGTTTGAAGGTAAAGTAACATCTATTTTGCTTTCTTTCAATTTATTTTCTATTTCCAGATTTTCAAAATAATGAATTTTATCTTCAAGTATTGCAACTAACTCTTGCTTACTACTATTTATCAAACTTCCTAATTTCGGCTTATCTTCATTAGAAGCATTTTTCAAATCTTTCATTAGTTCACTAAATCTACCACTTTTCCCAAAATAAGAGATTCTTATATTTTCTAATTCTTTTAGTGAAGAAATTTTATTTATTTCATCTAAAAATTTTTGTTTTATTTCTTTCAATTTATTTTCCATAATGTACCTCGTTATAAAAATCAAAAAATATAATAGCACAAAGATACAAAATAGTCAATTTAGTTGCAAAGTTTTTATTTAATAATATAATAAATCACATGAGAACTCAAGAATATAAATTTCAAGTATATGGATTAAATTCATCTCTTCCGTTAAAATATTATTTAAGGAAAATAGGAATATCATCAACAATCATAAAAGATTTAAGAAAAGAATACGGCCTTGTAAAATTAAATAATAAGATAACTACAGTTAATGAATTAGTCAAAAATAATGACAAAATTATATTAACTATAAAAGAAACTTTTGTTAATAATGTAATTCCTTCAAAAAACAAATTGGATATAGCTTATGAAGATGATTATATCATAATAGTTTATAAACCGCATGGATTAGATACTATACCTACGAGACATAACAACGAAAATACTTTAGCAAATTATGTAACCTATTATGCTAATGAGAGAAATGAAAACTTTATATTTAGATGTTTAAATAGACTAGACAAAGAAACTGAAGGATATATAATAGTCGCAAAAGATAGACTTATATATTCACTGCTTACTTCAAATAAAAGTTTACACAAGGTATACACTGCAGTGTGCAAAGGTAAAATACAAACAATGGAAATAAGTTCACATATTGAAACTCTAAAAGATGAATATGGTAAAAATGTAATGAAAAGAATAGTGTCTTCAAATGGAAAATCTTGTTTAACTAAAATAACAAATTCAAAGTACAACACTGAAGAAAATATTAGCGTTTTAAATATAGAATTACAAACCGGTAGAACACACCAAATAAGAGTTCATTTATCTTCTCTAAATCACCCTATTATAGGAGATAAACTATACAATGATGTTGAAGACAATATAAAAAATATTCCGCTACAACTTTATTGCAACGAAATATTTATATGGCATCCAATTTTAAATAAAACTATACACCTATTTCAAAATATTAAAATTGAATATAAATAATCTAATAATTTTGCACTATTTTTCATTCTTATTTTAGTTTTTAACAAATTATTAAAATTAAGGTATTAAATCTAACATATCCTGTAAATTATCAGAATTAAGATAAGTACTTGGAACTTCTCCTACTATTATGCTTTCCGAAATAAGAACTTGAGAAACAGATTTCACACTTAAACTTTTAACCGGTAAAAGCATATTTACTGACGCTTCTATATTTACATATATTCTATGATGCGTTTGATTTATACCTGCGCTCTCAAATTTTGATTCAAAATTACAATGAATTGACCCAATTGGAATAAGCCTGACCTTTACATTTGGGCCTACACCAACAAAGAGAGGAATACCTGTAAAATTACCTATTGGTATCCCCATACCTTCATCTCCTATATTTTTTAATTTGTTTTGCGCAGATTTGGCTAATTCTTTGGATAACTTATTTATAAGTATAGAGTTTGCGCTTAGCATTACTATTTTACCATTTTCATCAGTTACAGTACTTACTAAATCGTTATAAAGAATAGATTCAGCAACTACATCAGCTATAGCACTATTCACTGCTTGCAGTGTTAAGCTTCTAACTTTAGCTTCACTACTATTTAATATAATAGGGTTTACAATATTTGCAAAATAGATATATATAATTACTAAAAAAAATATACAACAAAATAATATAAGGAAATATTTTTTTTTACTTAAATTTAATAACCTTTTAAAAAAAATTGAAGCACGCATATTTATATATATGCGTGCTAAATAAAAATATTATTTTCCAAATTTCTTTGTATGAGCTCTAAAAATGGTTGCAAAAATATAACTAAAAAATACTGCTGCAGCAATTCCAGCTGCTGTTGATGATAATCCGCCTTTTAGCACTCCTAATATAGTTCCAGTTTCAGCCCCTTCTATTGCACCTCTTGCAAGCGTTGAACCAAAACCAGATATTGGAATCATAGCTCCTGATTTCGCAAACTCTGCAAAAGGCTCATATAACCCTACTGCCTCAAAAAACACACCTAATAGTAAAAATAATACTAAAATTCTTGATGTCGTCATATTTGTTCTTATGATTAGTATTTGCCCTATTAAACATATAAAACCACCCACTAAAAAAACTATAACATAATCTAATAGCATTTAATCTCTCCTTATTACAATTGCATGAGCTATACCAGGTATAGATTCGCCCTGCTGACTGCTTGTTGTGCTTAATAGTGCTCCAGTAGATAAAAATAAAACCGATTTAACTTCATTTTTCCTTAACTTTTCTATAACAAATGAATTAAGAATGCTTGCACTACAGCCACAGCCACTACCGCCCATAAAAGTTTTTTGTTCTTTATCAAAAATCATATTTCCGCAATCACAGTAATTTACACCTAATTTAACATTGTTATATTCCATCAAATCTATAAGAACTTCTGAACCTAATTTACCTAAATCACCAGTAAAAATATAATCATAATCACTTGGACTTCTACCCGTTTCTTTAAAATGAGCGACTAGCGTACTCATAGCGGCAGGTGCCATAGCTGGCCCCATATTATTAACATCATTAACTCCAAAATCTGTTACTTTGCCAAATGTAACGCATTCTATATACGGCAAATTTTTATCTCCATTTAAAGATAATATTGAAGCGCCTGCTCCCGTTACAGTCCACTGAGCCGTTGGTGGTCTTTGTGTTCCTAATTCTAACGGATTACGAAATTGCCTTTCAACACTTGCAAAATGACTACAGGTAGAACATAATACATTATTAATGTATCCACCATCAACAAGGCAAGCCCCTAAAGCTAAACTTTCTGTCATTGTTGAACACGCTCCAAAAAGTCCTATAAAAGTCGTATCAAATTTTCTTGCCGTAAATGTAGCACTTATAATTTGATTTAATAAATCTCCAGACAAATACATATCTATATCGTTTGACTT
The DNA here is from genome assembly GCA_949292875.1 of uncultured Christensenella sp. Lineage (GTDB taxonomy): Bacteria > Bacillota > Clostridia > Christensenellales > UBA1242 > CASFBJ01. Next base: position 11,838 of record CASFBJ010000022.1, on the reverse strand, counting down.
TAATTTAGCTTTTTCAATTGCACCAAAAACTGCTTTTTCCATTAATTTTTGCTCAGCTTTTTCAAAAGTTTTTTGCCCTAACATATCATTATCTAAAATTTCGTCAAAATATTTACTCATAGGTCCTTTTCCTTCTTTAGGACCAACAACTGAATAATTTGAAATAAATTTTGGTTTATTTTCTAAAATAATTGTTTGTTTCCCTAATTTTTTCATAAAACCGCCTAAATAATAAGATATATTAGCCCAACAATTATACTAAAGACTATTCCATTTACAATTACAGGTCCTGCAATTGTAAACATTTTAACACACATACCAAAAGTCCAACCTTCAGTTTTAAACTCTATTGCTGGGCTTGCGATAGAGTTTGCAAAACCAGTTATAGGCAATATTGAACCAGCACCAGCGAACGCACCTATTTTATCATACACTCCTATACCTGTTAAAAATGTACCTATAAAAATCATTGAAACTAATGTATATGCTCTCAGTATATCTTTAGTAAACTCGGGAAATATTGCACTATATATATCATATATACCTTGACCTATACAACATATAGTTCCTCCAACTAAAAAAGCCCATAATAATGTTGGAAAAAACTTAGTTTGAGGGCTTTTTGATTTAAGGTATTCATTATACTTTTCATTGATATTTTTATCCATATGTCACCTCACATAAAATATTAGACAAATTTAAAAATTTTATACTTATAAAAAAATCAATTTTGCAAATATTAAAATTGAGGTGAATTATGAAAAAATTTTGTTTATTTTTTATTTTGTTTTTAATATTTCCTTTAACTATGCTAGGCTGTAATTACGGCACAAATACAAACACAATAAGCAAAACTAAAAATTCAAATACAAATATATTTTCTGTTATTACTCAAGATATGACTAATGTTACTTCAACATTAAGAGCGTTAGATATATTATATTATGAAGATTATGCTATAAACGAATTAAATCCTATCGTAGGCTATTCTACTTATCAAAATCAAATAAATAATTATGGCATAAACAACGATGCAAACTCTATATCAAATGACTTACCTGCTTCCACTTATACATACAATAACAATATAACATATTCATATGTACCAAAATATATTTTAGACACTTCTGCTTTAGATACTTCCTTTCTACAAGCTTATATGCAAAGTTTGCAAGATTTATTTTTAATAACTAACGATATAACAGCAGGAAATGAAATTTTAAATAATCAGATATATAATATAATTAATGAAGCATTAAATGTAAAAAATAATGCAGGCTTAACGACTTTATCAACTATAACATTATCAGCTGAGCAGTACTCAATATTTAATGAATGTAGTATAGGTATAAATGCAGTACTTACAAATATAAAAAATTCATCAGGTTTTATAGATACAGAATTATCTTCATTAACAACACTTAGACAAAATTATTATAAAAATGTTGAAGCTTTAAATATTAAATATATTACAATTTTAAATATTATAGATAATAGAATAGTACAATTACAGAATTTACAACTTTTAATAGAAAGATTAAATAAACAGTTATTAGTTGTAATAACAGCTTTAACAAACAATGCAGGTAATAATGCAATTAATAACAACATTATAAATAATAATTACAACAATCAAAATATTGTAAACAACGGCACAAATAACACTTTAATTAGTAATGGCATGGTAAATAATAATAAAGTATTAAATAATAATTTAAATAATTACAATAATAGCAAAGTCAATAATTTAAACAATAACTTAAATAATAACAATAATGCATTAAACAATAATCATTACAACAACAATACAAATAATTTAACTAATAATAACAATTTACAAAATGAAACAAATATAAATAATGACAATATAAAAAATAACTTAAATAATAATTGTGAAAATAATATTTTAGCAAATGATAATTTGATTGAAAAAGAAATTTTATTAGATAAAAATACAGAGCTAAATTATGAACCATATTATAAGAATGAAACAAGTACTTTATAAAAAAAGGTTGAACTAGTGAAAAATTTTTCAATTCCTTCACTAATTCAACTTTTTTACATATATTAAATTATTTATTTTCTTCTTTTTTTACTTTAACTTGTCTACCATTATAAAAACCACAATTTGGACATATTCTATGAGCTTCTTTCATTGTATGGCAATGAGAGCATTCTACCAAATTAGGAGTTTTAGCGTAAGCATTTGCACTAAATCTTGTATTTCTTCTTGCTTTAGACACTTTCTTTTTAGGCTCAATCATTTTTTACTCCTCCACTTCCCGTATTCAATAAATTATACTGAATTATTATAATTGAAAATCATCATTTTGTCAACATATTTTTTAATTTTAAATAATATTTATGCAAATAAAGCTTTAATAGCTTTAGTTTTCTTTTTAGTTTGTACATAACCTTGTTCGATAGCAGATATTGATTCCTTTTTCTTAAAACCAAACATACTTATATCTTTAAGTTTTAAATTGATAATTAAATCAGCTTTTGTTTTTATTCTAATTAATTCTTTTTGAGATAATGTTAAAGCATTAATTAATGAGTGAACACCTGTCTTTGCTTCTATCAACGCATTTTCATAGTCTATTACATTTATAGCTATAATAACATCCATTCCCATTTCTTTCGCTATTGTAGTAGGCAAATTATCCATTATGCCGCCATCTATATATTTTACATCTCCAATTTTAAATGGTGTAAACAATGCAGGAACAGAAATACTTGCTCTTATAGCTTCCCAAAAATGTCCTCGTTTAAAATATTTAAGTCTACCATGCGTAATATCAACAGCTGTAGCAACAAAAGGAATTTTAGCATGTTCAATTAAGTTATTTTTGAAAACGCTTTGTAAATACAAATCTACTTTTTTACTAACTAATACGCTATCACCTATAAATGGAGCAAATTTTATATCTAAAATTTGACTTCTATTAAAAGAAAGAATGTACTCTTCTATTACATCTAATTTCATACCCATAGCATACGCACCACCTATTAAGGCACCTGCAGAAGTTCCAACAATTAAATCAGGTTCTATTCCTAACTCATGTAAACATCTTAAGACTCCAACATGTGCGAATCCCAAACATGCTCCTCCACTTAATACTACTGCTACTTTTTTATTGTTTATCATAAATTCATCTCCATTACATAAAAATAAATATGTTAAAATTTAAAAAACAATTAAGCTTTAAATCTTTTTTCAATATAAGCAATTTCATTAGCTTATTGATAATTTTTTTAATGTTATGTCTAATAATCTCGCCTGCAAAATATATAGCTTCTGCTAGTGTAGGAATAATGTTATGGGCACAAAACTTACTTCCTGCTCTATTCCCTTTTTTTGTATTAACAAAAATTTTAATGGAATTAAATATTTTAGAAAAATACACAAAGAATCTTTCACCTCTAATGCGCTTTTGCTTTGGTACATCAAATACATCTAGTTATATATTTATTATTAGTATACTTAGCGGATATCCATTAGGTTCAAAATTAGTAGCTGATGCATATAACAGCGGAAAAATTACTCAAAGAGAAGCATATAAAATTGTTACTTTCACATCTGTTTCTGGCCCACTTTTCATAGTCGGCACAGTTGGAACAAGCATGTTATTATCTCCATTATGCGGTTATATAATATTAATATCGCATATATTAGGAGCAATATTAAATGGCATTACATACAAAAAAAATAGTTATATACAAACATTAGAAAATGATGAAAAAGTTAAAATCAAATCTTTTAATTCTAATATATTAACTAATTCTATTAAATCATCTATTGATTCTATTCTATTAATTGGTGGACTAGTATGTATTTTTTATGTTGGTATGGAAGCAATATCTAGCGTAATTCATTTGCCAGCGTTTATTCAAGGATTAATTGAAATAACAACTGGTTGCAATCAAATAGCTAATCTAACAAATTATTCAGTATTTGTGAAAACTATTTTATCTTGTATTATTATAACATTTGGCGGATTATGCACACATGCACAAGCAATGTATTTTTTGAAACAATGTAACATTACTTATTCCTTCTTTTTGAAACAAAAGCTCACTCATACTTTATATTCTGCACTTATTTGTTTGATATTATGTAGCATATTTTTTTAGTTAATTAATTTTTCCAATCTATTTCTTTTTTACCTAACTTTTTTAGTATTTCATTACAGTGCTTAAAATGATTATTTCCAAAGAAACCATTGTATGCGGATAATGGACTAGGATGAACTGAAGTTAATACATAGTGCTTACTTCTATCAATATTTTTTCCTATTTCTTGAGCATGCCTCCCCCATAAAAGAAATACTACACCAGATAGTTCATTATTTATGGTCTCTATTATTTTCTTTGTAAATATTTCCCAACCATAGCCTTTATGACTACCCGCCTCTCCCTGATTTACAGTAAGTGAAGAATTTAATAATAAAACGCCCTGCTTAGCCCAATTAGTTAAATCTCCATTATTAGACATTTTATATCCATATTCTTGCTCAATTTCTTTATAAATATTTTGTAAAGATGGCGGTAATTTTACTCCTTGTTTGACTGAAAAGGCTAGTCCATGTGCTTGTCCTATCTCATGATAAGGGTCTTGCCCTATAATAACAACTTTAATATCATTTAAAGGCGTCAATTTTAAAGCACTAAATATTTCTTCTTTTGGCGGGAAAACCCTTTTTCTTATCCTATCCTGATTAATTTTGTTTGCCAAGTTCTTAAAATAAAGTTCTTTTCTCTCATTCTCTACAAAGTCTTTCCATTCCATTTTTTATATTCCTCACAAATATTTTTTAAACTACATTTTTCACAACTTGGTTTTCTTGCTTTACATATATACCTTCCAAACAAAACTAGTAAATGATGCATTTCTGACCAAATTTCTTTATCTAGAATTTTTTGCAGTTGCAACTCACAATCATAAACATTTTTTGCGTGTACTAAACCCAATCTATTGCTAACTCTAAAAACATGAGTATCTACCGCAATAGATGGTATATTATATATATTGCTTAAAAGTACATTTGCTGTTTTCCTTCCTACGCCAGGCAATCTTAATAATTCATCCATATTATTAGGTAAAACAGAATTATAATCATGAACTACTTTTTGCGAAGCAGATATTATATTTTTACTTTTAACATTATAAAATCCACATGGCATAATGATTTTTTCTACTTCTTCCTTTTTAGCATTAGCTAAAGAGTTAAAATTAGGATATTTATTAAAAAGCGTTTTTGTTACTTGATTTACTCTTTTATCTGTGCATTGTGCTGATAATATTACCGCAACCATTAAAGAATAGTCATCATAAAAATCTAGCTCGCACTTACCTTCACCAAACTCTTCTTTTAACAATCCATATATTTCTAAAACTTTTTCATTCATAATTTACATTATACTATAAAATAGTTTTAAAAGATAGCATTTTTTATTTAATTTATTAATTTTATATTGCATCTTCTATGATTTATATTACTTAAAAATTCATAGATAGATTTTTTAGAATAATGAGCAAGCTCTAAAGCATTTTCAAATATTATGGCTTCATCACCAATTTTAACATTATTATCAACCATAACCATAAACATATCCATACAAATTTTACCAACAATTTTGTATCTTTTATCTTTTATTTTTACCATAGCTCCACTTAATCTTAAATCTAGCCCGTCTGCATAGCCTAAAAATATTGTAGCGATTTTACATGGCTTTTCAGCTTTAAATTTGCATTCATATCCAACTGTTTCGCCTTTTTTTAAACTATGAATATCTATTACTGACGAAACTAAAGACATTACAGGTTTTAATCCTTCTATATTTCCATAACCGTATAATCCTAATCCTACTCTGACCATATCTAATTGATATCTTTTATTTGTACATGCACCAGTATTTGCAATATGCTTTAAAGTCTTTTTATCCATATATGAAACATATTCTAAAAAATTTTTATATTGTTTATCCATAAATTCTTTGTTGTTATCGCTATCTGCGAAATGAGAAAAGATTCCAACTATATTTATATAATTATATTGCTTTATCTTATTTAAAACTTTTAAAAATTCTTTAATATTTTTTAAACCTAATCTACTCATACCTGTATCAATCTTTATATGAACATTTATTTTCAATTTTGCATTTATAATCATTTTTAAACTATTGAAATTATATATAGTCAAATCTATATTATTTTCGCTTACTAATTTTATATCTTCATATAAAAAACTTCCTACACATAATATAGGCGTTTTTATACCAAACTTTCTTATTTTTATAGCTTCACTTACTTGTGCAACACCAAAATAGTCTACTTTATCTTGTAATATAGAAGTTATAGTTTTTAAATCATGTGAATAAGCATCTGCTTTAACCATTGCACATAATTTTACATTTTTATTAAGATGATTTCTGATTATATTTACATTATTTAAAAGATTAGTTTTATTAATAACAAAAAAAGACACATACTTATATATGTTATACATCATAAGTATGTGCTAATTTTTATTCTATAGATATAATGTAATAATAAACAGGTTGACCACCAGCATATAGGTTTACATCTATATTAGGATATTTTTCTGCAATTTCATTTTTCAATTCTTCTGCTTCACTTTCTTTAACACCATCACCTTGGAATAATGTTATACTATAACTATCTTCTTTTAAAAGCTTTTCAAGCAAATCAAGAGTACATTGCTTAATATTGTTTGATTTAGTAAGAATATGACTATTATCTAAGCCTATAATATCTCCTTCATTAACATCAAAAGTATCTATATTTATTGAACGAACAGCATATGTTACCGCACCACTTGTAACTGATTCTAGCGCGGCAGTCATTGCTTCCATATTTTCTTCTAAAGTTGCTTCTGGGTTAAAGTTCATACAACTTGCTATTCCTTCAGGTACACTTGTAGTTGGAATAACATGAATGGTTCTATCTTGAACTAAATCTTTTGCTTGTTCTGCAGCAAGAATTATGTTTTTATTATTAGGGAAAACAAAAACATCATGAGCATTAACTTTCATTACAGCGCTTGCTATATCATCTGCACTAGGGTTTACTGTTTGTCCACCTCTAACCATATAATCTACTTGCAATTCACTTAACAATGCACTAATACCAACACCAGGTGATACAGCTACCATACCAAAAGGTTTAAATTCTTTTTTAGTAATGTTGCTTTGGTTCTTTAAAACTCTATTTTGTTCAACCATATTTTCTATTTTAAGATTATACAACTCTCCTAGCTCTAATCCATATCCTAAAGCCTTATTAGGTTCGTTAGTATGCACATGAACTTTTACAAGTGATAAATCACCTACACAAATTACACAATCACCTATTTTTAGAAGCTTATCTCTAAGTTTATCTATATCACTTTCAGTAGCAGTAGGTTTTATTTGAATAACCATAAATTCAGTACAATAGCCAAATTCTATTTCTTCAAGTTCTTCTAGATTAGCATGAAATTCTGCATTGGCATCACTTGCTATATTATCTTCAAAATTATATACAAAACTTTCAGCATCATCACTTAAAGCCATTCTAAAACCTGTAAAGAATACTATAAGACCTCTACCACCAGCATCTACAACACCTGCTTTTTTAAGCACAGGAAGCATATCAGGTGTCTTTTGAAGCATTTCTTCGCCTTCTTCTAGAATCTTATCTAAAAATTCTTCAAAGTCAGCAATCTTTTTACTATGATTAGTAGCACTTTCAGCTAATGTTCTAATAATAGTAAGCATTGTACCTTCTTTTGGTTTTGTAACTGCTTTATATGCTATTTCACTTCCTCTTTGCAAAGCTTTTGCGAAAACTTTAGTTGTAACAACTTGACTTTCAGCTAAAACATTGCTAATTCCTTTTAATATTTGAGATAATATAACGCCACTATTACCTCTGGCGCCCTTTAAAGCACCTCTACTTATAGCTTCACTAACAGCTTCAAGCTCGTTAGTTGTACACATACTAACTTCTTTAGCACAAGACCTTAATGTCATAGCTTGATTTATTCCTGTATCGCCATCATTTACAGGAAATACATTTAATGAATCTATTGTATCTTTTGCATTATCAACAAAAGTGGCTCCAACCATAATCATCTTTTTAAGGGTTGCCCCATTAATACTTTTAACCATATAAGAACTCCTCACAAATTAAACTCGAATGCCTTTTACATGAACATTAACACAGTCAACAATCATTCCAGTAAAATCTTCAACATTGTACTTTATTGTGTCTTTTAAATTTTTTGCAACTGCGGAAATAGACAAACCGAATTTAAATATTACAAAGACATCTATAGTTATTCTATTATTATCAGTTTTAACTTTTATGCCTTTAGTGTTATCATTTTTGCAAAAAAGAGACTTTATGCTTTGACAAACATCTTTAGGATAAAGACTAACAACCCCATAACAATCTAAAGAATAATAGTTTGCAACTTTTGCTATAGCCTTACCAGAAACAAATATCTTTCCTTCTGCATTTTGTGTTTTGCCTTGCATAAGTTTACCCCCTTTTGTATATTGCGTATTAAGGATATCATAAAAAGAAAAATTTTGCAAGAATTAATTAAAAATTTTATACTAATTTATAAAAAAGTATTGCAAATTTGAAAATTTTTTGCTATCATAAAACAGTCTTAAAGTTTAAATAAGGAGTATATTTATGAGTAAAGAATGCGTTTTATGTGGCAAAAGTAAAATGAAAGGTGCTACAAGAAGTAAAAGTAATATTAAAACAAACCGTACATATAATGCTAACTTGCATAAAGTACCTGTTGAGATAAATGGAACTACTACAACAGAGTATGTTTGTACTAAGTGTTTAAAAAGTTCTAAAAAAAATGTAAAGTAATTAAACCCTTATAGGGTTTTTTATTTTATATTTTCTTTTTCTAATATTTCTTGCAGTATTTCAATAGGAAGTCCTACAACATTATAGTAACTACCTTTTATATTCTCTACAAAATTATACTCTTTATTTTGTATACTATATGCTCCTGCTTTATCCATATATGATGCATTATTTAAATATTTTTCAATTTCTTCTATACTTATTTGTCTAAATTTAACTAAACTTTCACAATGTCTTGTGTAGTATTTTGTTTTTTGATTTCTTCTAATTAAAACACACAATCCTGACAAAACTATATGTTCTCTACTAGATAATTTATTCAAAATATTAAAAGCATCTTGCCTGTTTTGAGGTTTACCTATTATTTTATTATCCAAATAAACTATTGTATCCCCACCTATAACGCAAATATCTTCTGTTTTGTCAAATTTTTTTGCTACACTATCAACTTTATGTTTAGCAACTTCTTCTATAGATACTTCAATATCTTTTTTTATATTAAAAATTTCTTTGTCTTCACAAAATTCTATTTTAAAATTTTTAATTCCACACTTTTCTAAAATCTCTTTCCTTCTTGGTGATTTAGATGCTAAAATTATTTCCATAAAATACTCCTTTAACTTATACTATCATTAGCAATAAATTTTGTCAAACAACTTAAAAATTAATGAAGAATAAGCAAATTTTTGACTTTTAATTTAGCAAATGTTATACTCATATTATGGAGGTAAATATGGATATACTTAAAATAATTGATAAAAAGCGAAAAGGTTTAGCATTATCTAAAGAAGAAATAGATTTTTTTGTAAAATCAGCTACAGATGAAAAAATTCCTGACTACCAGATTAGTGCATTGTTAATGGCTATTTGTATAAATGGCATGAATAAAGAAGAAACATTTAATCTTACAGTTTCCATGCTTAATTCTGGAGAAATAGTAGACTTAAGTAAAATAAAAGGAATTAAAGTAGATAAACATTCTACTGGCGGAGTAAGTGATACTACATCTATAGCTTTAATCCCTATCTTAGCATGTGCGAATCTAGTCAGTGTTAAAATGAGTGGAAGAGGTTTAGGTTTCACTGGAGGTACTATAGATAAATTAGAAACTTTTGAAAATATAAAACTAGATTTTACTAAAAAAGAAATTATTGACCAAGTAAATGAATTGGGTTGTATTATATGTTCTCAATCTTCTAATTTAGCCCCTGCCGATAAGAAGTTATACGCAATAAGAGACATAACTTCCACTGTTGAAAGCATACCTTTAATAGCATCATCTATAATGAGTAAAAAATTAGCTTCCGGTAACGATTTAATATTTTTAGATGTAAAAATTGGCAATGGTGCATTCATGAAAGATTTAAAATCTGCTAAAATTTTAGCTAGTCTAATGGTTGAAATAGGAAAAATGTATAATAAAAAAATATGTGCTGCAATAACAGATATGAATCAACCATTAGGAAATGGTATAGGCTGTGCTTTAGAAATAAAAGATGCTATAGATGTACTTCAAGGCAAACAAAATAGATTAGCAGACTTAGTACAATACATAGCTACAAAAATAATGGTTTTATCAGGTAAATATACTGAAAAAAATGCTTTACAAAAATATGATGAAATTATAAAATCTAATTTAGCTTATAAAAAATTTTTAGAAATGATTGAATATCAAAATGGAGATGCAAGTATAATAGAAAACAAAATAACAAAAATGAAACCTACCGACATATTTACATCTGATATAGAAGGATATGTAGAATCTTATGATACTCAAAAATTAGGCATGCTTGTTTGCGACATGGGAGGCGGTAAAAAAACATTAAAGGACACAATAAATCATTTTTGTGGCATATATGCTTACAAAAAAATTGGTGATAAAGTTAGTCAAGATGACATATTGTTTGATATATATAATGGAAAAAAAATGTCTATTCCTGAGATAAAAACCGAATTAGCTTCTTGCATTAAAATATCAAAGAAAAAGCCCAAAAATATACCAAAATTAGTTTTTGCTTTTATTTCTTAATTTTGCTTTTTATTTGTAGCAAAAATAACTTTAATTGCATAGTATAAAGTGATACCATATAAAAGGAGAAAATATGTCATTTTATACAGGAAACAGAAGCACTCCTTGCTGTCCAGGTCCAATTACAGGAAATCCATTAAATGGTTTATGTGAGAGAGTGTGTATTCAAACTACAAAAGTATTTGATAGTTGTATAAAGAGAATTTCTTTGCAAAATGTTGCTCAAACTGCAACTTTTACTGGCATTCCATCAGAACCTTTAACATTTGTTAGCGCATCTAGTAATCCTACTAAACCTGCTACAATAACAAATTTATTAGTTGAAAGGTTACCAGATAGACCAAATTACGCAAGAGTAAGTGGCATAGTAAATATACCTATAGAAATTACATATACAGATTCTACAAATGCTACCGGAGTGGCAACAAGTACCACTACAGTACCATTTGATGTAATATTATTTGTTCCTCAACCAGCCGTTATCCCATATAGTATTCAAGCATTTGGAGCCATGTCCTCTACTATAGGTACATATTCTGGAAGTAATGTATTTACATTAGATGAATGCATAACAGTAATAGTAAGAGTTGTAGTAGAAGCTGAACTTTGTGTTCCATCATATGGATATTGTCAAATACCTCCTTGCACTGAGTTCTCTCAAAATGTTTGTGATGAAATCTTTGATTTACCTTTATACCCTACTGCAACGCTAAATTAATATTAAAATTTTTACTTAAAAGGACTAGTTTTCTAGTCCTTCTTTTTTTGTATATAGAAAAAGAGAGAACTTATGTTCTCTCCTTACTTGAATCTGGCGATGTCCTATTCTCCCACTTCGTTGCCAAAGCAGTACATTCGGCGATGAGAAGCTTAACTTCTGTGTTCGGCATGTGTACAGGTGGTTCCTTCTCTCTAT
>CASFBJ010000021.1 GCA_949292875.1 uncultured Christensenella sp. | reverse complement strand
TTGATTAAAGTATTTATTTAAAATTTCTTGTTTTAGTTCTGGTGAGTAAGAATTAAATTTTTGTCCTTTACTAGCCATAAAAATACCTCCTATGATAATTGTATCATAGGAGGCACTTTTATTAAAGTGGTTTTTATTTTTGCGGAGCAAAAATTGGGTTCACTTCACATTTACGTGGATTTTTATTTATTATTATTTATTTTAGTTATATTGAGCCTTTAATACCATAACTATATTATTATGTAACAAATGTAAAGTAATATATGTTTTTTAACAAAAAAACAAATATTAATAAAATTATTTTAAAATTGAAAAAAGATTATAGATTTAACTATAACCTTTTATCATATGATTAATAATTCTATATATCTTTTCCACAACTTGTGCACTTTGTGTTCTCTATGTTATTTTCTGCGCCACATTCACAAACTTTACAAGATGAAGAAGTTTGACCGCACTTAGGGCAATACTCTGCACCTGTAGGCACTTCATTTCCACATTTTGAACATAGTTTTGCATTTACTGTATTTTTTGCTATATCATTTTGCTCTTTTATGCTTCCTTTTGTTGCTTTTTGGGAAGCGCCAACCCATACAAAATATATACCTAAAAGCAATAGGAACACACCAACAATTATTAATATAATACCAAAAATTAGGTTAGTTACTGTATAGTTAGTAAGTAGTACTATACCAACAACTTCACAAATCGCACACAAAACAAATAGAGCAACTCCAAAAAGTATTAGAGCAACTTTTCCTTTTTCAACATAATTCATAAAATTTTCCTCCATATATCTAAATTAAAGCATAGGCAATATAAATACAAAAAACGCAAAAATTAAAATGCCCAAAATTGAAACAAAAGCAATTTTTATCGGTGATTTTGGCAATTTTCCACCAACTTTACCCGTTTGTCCATTCATATAAGTTGTATACTTCTTTTTCTTATACTCATACTCAACAAAATAAACAGGTAATATTGTGTATTCGTAAAATCTATTTATATAATGAATATTTGTTTTAAGTTCTTCTACACCATCTGCATTATATCTATTTACAATAGCATTTTCAATATCTCTTTTCATTATTGTATTAGAACTTTTTACACTATCTCTAAAAGCATTGTCATACCTTTCTACTGTAAAACCTAAAAGATATTCTTGCTTAAAATCTACTTTTTTTTCTAGATTGTATGGCAATACATAATTAAGAGTTGCTTGCGAAAGTTTGCTACTACTTTCAACTAATATATCTCTATGCTTTAGTGCCAAGTTTCCATTTACATAAAATACATTTTTAACTTGTTCATCATTTCTTTTTTCATACCTATATAATCTACCATTATATCTTGTATGAGAATCTGCATCAAAAGAAAAACTAGAAAAATATAATGAACTAATATTTTGTTTGGGAGTACTTTTTTTAAATGGCCTAGGTACAAAAAACTTCTTTTTTATATGAGCAACAAATCTTTTGCTTGCTTCTTCTTTTTCAAACTCAAACCTAACTATTTTATCAGGTTTTAAACCTACAATATCTTCTATAGCAATCACATTAGAACTTTCACAATACGGACACCCTTTTGATATTTCAAAACTATTTAAAGTAATATCTGCGCCACAGTTTTCACACTTAAAAATATTTACCACATTTTCATCATTTTGTTCATTCTGCACATCTATATCATTCAAAATATGCTTTGCAGTCTTGTTCTCATCATTTACTTGCACAGTACTACCACAACTATCGCAAAAAAGTGCTTTTTTATTTATGGAATATTCTAGATTAGCACCACAATTTTCACATTTCCCTTGTATGCTCTGCAATTCATTTTTATTCATAGGCTAAAATTTTTCTCCACATTCAGGACAGAACTTTGCTTTATTAGAAATGCTCTTACCGCACTTAGGGCACACTTTACCAGTTGGCGTTCCACATTCAGGACAGAACTTTTGATTATTTTTTAACTCATGACCGCATTTACTACAAGTTTTCACTATTTTTACGCCACATTCTGGACAAAACTTTGCTTTTTTCATTAGATTTGCTCCACAACCAGGACAAACACATTCTACTTTTTCTTGTGCATTATTTTGATTATTATTTTGCATATTTTGTCCTGCCAAAGCATTAGCAAATATATTACCCATTGTTGTACCTGCGCCAAGACCTACACCTAATCCTGCTAGGTTTCCATCGCTTTCATTTTGAGCAGCATCACGAAGTGCATTTGCAGCTTGATATTGAGTATATGTACCCATTTCATCTTTAAGTATTCCAAGTTTGGTTCTCTCGTCTAAAGCCTTTTCAACTTCTTCTGGTAAAGAAATATTTTCTATAACCATACTTGTAATTTTAACACCAAATTTTGACATACTATTTTCAGCAACTTTAAGAACTTCATCAGAAAATTCTCTGTAATTCATAGCAAGGTCTAATGCTGAAATTTTGCTTTCTGCAATAGTATCTGTAAGAGCTTCTAAAATCATAGGCTTAAATTGTCCATCTACATTTTCTATAGTACAATCACTTACACCTGAAACTTGACGCATGAAAACTTTAGGGTCTATTATTTGCATTGCGTATACACCAAAGCCTCTTACTCTCACATTTCCAAACTCTTTATCTCTCATCATAACAGGATTTTGCGTCCCCCACTTTAATCCTGTCACTTGCCTAACATTTACAAAATACACATCTGCTTTAATAGGACTATCAAAACCTGTAGGTAATGACAATACTTTTGTTAAAACAGGTATATTTTCACTTGCTAGTTTGTATGTACCTTCTGCAAAAACATCGCATATTTCACCTTTGTGAACAAATATAGCAACTTGGCCGGGTCTAACTACAAGACTAGAACTATTCATTATTTCATCTCTATCTTCTAGTCTATATTTTTTTACCAACACATTTGCTGGCATTTCTTCCATTTGTATAACTTTTAAAAGTTGCCTTTTTAAAAAACTAAATAATCCCATAATTCACCTTCCCAATCTTTACTCAATGTTAAACTCATTCGCGTTTGCATGATAATAAATATTTTTCAACAATATTACATTTCTGTCCTAGACTCTATCGCTTTATTAAGCGTAACTTCATCTGCATACTCTATATCTGCACCCATTGAAATGCCTTGAGCAAGCCTAGTGCATTTAATATTTAAAGGCTTTAATATTTGAGCAATATACATTGCTGTTGCTTCACCTTCTACATCTGGGTTTGTTGCAACTAATATTTCTTTAACATTTCCGCCCTTTATTCTTTCTAAAAGTTCTTTTATCCTTATATCATCTGGACCCTTGTTTTCAAGTGGAGAGATACAACCATGTAAAACATGATACAAAAAATCATGTGATTTTACCTTCTCAAAAGCAAAAACATCTTTAGGTTCTTTCACAACACAAATAATATCACTTTTTCTAGAATTACATATATTACACACTTCTTTATCTGTAAAATTACCACAAATTTTACAATAATGTATGTTTTGCTTCACATCTAATAATGCGTCCGCAAACTCTGTCACATCTTCTTTATCCATATCTATTATTTTATAAGCATATCTTTGTGCAGTCTTGTAACCTACTCCACCTAATTTTTGAAAATAAGCTATCAATTTCTCTATAGGTAATAAATCTTCTCTCATTTTACATCAATCCATTTAAGCCTTGTGGCATTTTTTGAGACGCTAACTCATCTGCTTTAGCGCTTGCTTCATTAAACCCTGCAACTAACAAATCTTCTAGCATTTCTATATCTTCAGGGTCAACAGCTTCTGGTTTTATTTTCACGCTTTTTATTTCTTTCTTTCCATTCATACAAATACTTACCATTCCGCCACCAACACTTGCCTCAACTACTTCAGTTTCAAGTTCTTCTTGTGCCTTTTGCATATCCTCTTGCATTTTTTTAGCTTGTTGCATTAAACTTTGCATATTAAATCCGCCACCAAAGCCACCTTTAAATCCCATATTAAATAACTCCTTTTTCTATATTCAATCATATTCTACATATTTTACTTGCTAATTGCTACTCAAAAACTATGTTTTTACCAAAAACTTTTGTAAGTTTTTCATGTATGACTTCTTGTTTAGTTTTTGTTTTTTCCTTTTGAACCATTTGTACATCAAAATCAAAACCTAATTCTTTAATAATTTCTTGCATAATCTCTTTGTATCCTAAGTTAACAAAAGTTTCTGCTAGCCCTCTTTTGTCTGTACCTACTATTAAAGTTTTTCCCTCTATTTTTAAATCTGTTAAATCTCCACAAAGTGCGTGTAATGCAAAATATTCTTTTTCGTATACTAAAGACATTATTTTTCCCCATATTTCTTTAGGAGAATATGTCCTTTTTTCTATCTCATCATCTATTTGCTCGTTTTTTTTTACCAAGTCTTCATTCATACTTAGTACAGCTACGCTTTCAAAAAGCATTTTTGCATTGTTTGCATACCTAAACTCACTTTCCGCATCAACGAACATAGTCATAACTTCAAAAACTTTGTCTTCTTCATATACAATAGAAAAATCATGCAACTTTTCAAATTCTGTGATAGGTAACTGCAATATATCATTAGCATTTTTACAAGTTTTACAAATCATCATATCTCTTAAAAAACTAACTAATTCTTTTGAAAGTAGTGCAAAATTTTTACCTTGCAAATAAAGCTCGTTTACTATTTCAAAAAATTTGCCTTTATCTTTTTCTAAAATAGAACAAACTATGCTTTGAAGTGTATCTCTACCACTAATGCCCATACAAACTAGCACATCTTCGTATTTAATATGCTTATTTGCGTAACTATTTACACACTCCGCTATACTAAAAGCATCTCTTACACTACCTTCGCCTAATCTTGCAATCTCACGAATAGAAAGTTCATCTGCTTGTATGCCTTCTTTTTCAAATATATGCCTTATATGTTCCTGTAAGCAATCTTGCCCTACTAGCCTAAAATCTAATCTCACAACTCTACTTAATATAGTTGCAGGTATCTTATGCACTTCAGTTGTTGCTAGTATAAATATTATATGAGAAGGCGGTTCTTCTATGCTTTTAAGTAGTGCATTAAAGGCACTAGGACTAAGCATATGAACTTCATCAATAATATAAACCTTATACCTACAATTTACAGGTGTAAATTTTATATTTTCTCTCATTTCTCTTATATCTTCTACACTATTATTACTTGCAGCATCTATCTCTATAATATCCATATTTGCATTATCTAGCGCTTTGCATACTGAGCACTCATAACAAGGCGAACCATCTTTTGGTTGTAGACAATTTACCGCTTTTGCAAAAATCTTAGCACAAGAAGTTTTACCTGTTCCCCTAGTACCTGTAAAAAGATAGGCGTGTGCTATTTCATTATTTTTTATTTGATTTTTTAAAGTATTTACTATATGTTCTTGTCCTACTATCTCATCAAAAATTTTAGGTCTATACTTTCTATATAATGAAATGTAATTACTCATAAATCTTCCTCCGCTTTAAGTTTTTGCAATAATTTTTTTGCTTTTGTTAGTGTATTATCTACATACTTTGTATCTACATCCAATTTTTCTGCTATCTCTATATATTTGTATCCCTTTAAGTAATATAACAGAATGCTTTTTTCTTTTTCATTCAGCCCCATTTTAAGTTTATCAAATATCAATTTTATTTTTTGCTTTTGTATTGTTTGCTCTTCAGGTGTTTTGTCTTCGCTAACTAGTACATAAGCCCAAGAATCGTCTTCGTCTACTTCTATGTCTAAACTTATACTATCATGAAGTGCTTTATTTTTGTTGTTATTTGACTTTGTAATCGCATTTTTTATCTCCGCTTGAACGCATATATACAAAAATGTTTTAAAACTTGCATCACTATTTATATCATATTTTTGTATTGCTTCACACATTCCTATAAATCCTATTTGTATTAAGTCTTCTATGTCGCCACCTACAAATATATACCTTCTAGCAATGCTTTTTATAAAATTATTATAAATATCAAAAAGAAAATTAAAACTTTGCCTATCACCTTGTTGCGCTTTTTTTACTAAATCACATATCTCTTTTTTTGTATGATTTTTCAATCTTGCACCACCTTTCTTTGTCTTACTGCTTCATATAGTGCTATAGCACAAGCATTTGATGCATTTAGACTATTTACTTTTCCAAACATAGGCAAAGAAAGTACAGCATCACATTTATCAAGTATTATTCTTCTTGTACCCCTACCTTCTGAACCTATCACAAGTGCCAAATCGCCCTTTAAGTTTGTATCATATATAAGTGTGTTACCAAGTTCAACACTATATACCCATACACCTGACTTTTTAAGTTTATCTATAAGTTGGGGGATATTAGCAACTTTTGCCACCTTCATGTGATTACTAGCACCTGCAGACACCTTAATAACAGTACTATTTACATCGCAAGCCCTATTTTTTTCTATCACTATACCATGAACTCCTGCACATTCACAAGTTCTAATAATACTACCTAAATTATGCGGGTCTTCAATGCCATCTAATATACACAAAAATAGTTGTTCACCTTTTGCATTAGCAAAATCAATTATATCTTGAACTTCACAATATTTAAAATCAGATATTTCAGCAATAAACCCCTGATGTTTTTGGAAGTTTGCCCTTTTATCCATATAAGCTCTAGGAGAAAACTTATACTCTACACCAGAATTTTTGATTATGTTTATAACTTCCTGATTCTCTTGCCCACTTATTCCATCTTTTATATACACTTTTACCACATTTGCATCACTTAAAAGTGCTTCTTTTACACTATTTCTACCAAATATAATCATTTATATTATTTCCTTTTCTATATTTGCTATTTGCAAAGTAACATTTAAAAAATATGATAACCTGTCTATTTCACCCTTTAGATATTCATAGCCAAGCAAAGCTTCAAAAGCAGTGCTTTTTTTGTATTCCTCTATTGAACTATTTTTTGCAATATTATTAGTTTTTGCATTTCTTGCCCGTAAAGCAACTTCCATTTCATTAGACTGCAAATCTGAAAATATAAAATCAAAAGCCTTTGCCTGATTTTTCGCACAAACAACCTGCGATGTAATTCGTTGCATATCTTTTTGCTTAAAGTCTTTACTACATACAAGTTTGTTACGCATATACAATGAATGTATAGCATCTCCTAAAAATGCTAATGACAATGAATGTATAAGTTCGGGTTTCTCATTTGTTTTATCAAATATATCCTCTAAATATTTCATGTATATATTATAATGAAAAAAGTTTGTTATGTAAAGCACTTTAATGTAGTATTTTATTATTTGACAAAAACAATAATGAATATTTATGCAGAGCAAAATATAAAGAAAAACCAATCAAAATATAATTTACATCTAAAAATAATGAATAAATATAAATTTTGAATATATACATTTTGAAAAATATTAATATGTGGATAAATCTTAAATGTTGAACGAAAAAGTGTGCTAAAACCGTAAATATAGAACAATTATTCAAATATTTAATGTGGATAACTCTGTGATTTATGTGGATAAGTGGAAAACTTTTTGTATTTTTATACAATTTCTACATAATTTTACAAAATTCTTTATGAATATTTATAAATTATTAACTAAAAATTGTGCATAAATCTGTGGATATGTATACAAGCCTTTTT
This sequence comes from uncultured Christensenella sp., assembly GCA_949292875.1. GTDB lineage: Bacteria > Bacillota > Clostridia > Christensenellales > UBA1242 > CASFBJ01. The sequence goes on along the minus strand of CASFBJ010000021.1, from coordinate 40,089 downwards.
TGTTCATGCGTATATGCAAGTATAAAAATGTATTTTTGCGTTAAACTATATATTGTTTAACAAGGAGATAAAAATGAAACGATATACATTTGTAATATTATGCATTATTTTTAGTGCACTTTTCTTTTCAAATATAGAAAATAGTCAGGAAGTGCTTGCTAATAGTTGTGATATATTAGATTCTTTTACGCTAGAATTTGAAAACAAAACTTGGAACTATATAAAAAAACCTTATGAAAATTTTTATATAGATAAATTAAGACAACAAAGAGAATATGAAGTGAAAAACAATGGATTTAGAGAAACTATTGTAAAGTTAAAAACTCAAGGTATAAGTGATTTAGATATAATTGAATATATATATCCAAATTTTAAAACTTTTTTTGCAAATATTCAAAATGAAATTGAAAAAGAATACAAAGAACCCGAAATACATTTTCACCCAAATAATGAAGATATGTGGAAAATAGATGATGAAAGTGTAGGTAAAAAAATAGATGTAAAAGATTTACTTTTAAACTTAAGTTTAGGTAATAAATTTATTGAATTAAAAGTAGATACATTAACACCTAAATACACAAAAAACGAACTATTAGAAAACACTCATTTAAGAAGTAGTCAAAGCACAAGTTTTGTAGGAAGTGAAAGCGGTAGAAGATATAATATAATAAAGGCATTAGATTGTTTTAACGGACTTATAATTCAGCCAGACGAGCAAGTTTCTTTTCAATATATATTAGATAAAAATGATAATGGCCTACCCTATCAAAAAGCAACAGTTATTGTGAATGGGGAATTTGTTAAAGGTATAGGTGGAGGTGTTTGTCAAGCCTCTACAACATTATATAATGCAGTACTTATGGCAGGACTAGAGATATTAGAAGTACATAATCATACATTACCTGTAGGATATGTAGAAAGAGGATTTGACGCAATGGTTAACGATAGCGGATTAGATTTAAGATTTAGAAACAATACTTCTTATCCTATTTATATCAAAACATTTGCCAAGAATGAAAGAGCATACGCACAAGTATATGGCACTTCTTTAAATGGAATATCATTTAAAAAACATAGTGTACAAGTAGAAAGACTTAATCCGCCATCACCAAAAGTTATACCAGATAAAGAAGGTAAATATAAAAATTACATTACATATAAAGGCGAATACCATACTACAAGATATGCTCAATATGGATATAAAGTAGATGCATATTTACAAACATTTAAAGATGGTGTAATGATTGAAAATAAGTTAATAAGAAAGGAAACATATGCACCTACACAAAGTATAATATATGAAGGCGTAAAAGATAAAAGCGATATTGAAACAATAAATGAAAACAAATCAAATGAAAAAGAAGAAAAAAAGAACTCACAAACATGATGTGAGTTTTTTAAAATAAATCAGTTTTATCATTAGACATTTGACAATATAAGAAAAAATAATGTATATTTACAAAAACGATTAAAAGGATAAATATGAAAATTTTGATTTTAAATGCTGGTAGTTCTTCTTTAAAATTTTGCTTATACGAATTACCAAGTTATACAGTTATAACAAAAGGTGTATGTGAACGAATTGGATTAAAAGATAGCTTCATTTTTATAAAAATAGGCGATAAAAATATTAAAAAAATGACACTTTTTAAAAATCACACTGAGGCTTTAGAACAAATAATTCACGAGTTAACAAATAAAAATAATTCTCTTATTACTTCAATGACAGAGATATGTTTTATAGGTCACATGTTTGTGCACGGCGGAAAATATTTTTATCCAACAATAGCAAATGATGAGAGCATTGCATATCTTAAAACAGCCATAGAATATGCGCCTGTACATATGCCTAAAAATATAGAAATAGTTTTGCAATGTCAAAAAACATTTCCCGATATTGAAAACATTATGTATTTTGATACCTATTTCCACTCTACACTACCAGATTATGCCTATACTTATGCAATAAATACCGATTACACTAAAAAATATAATATTAGGAAATACGGTTTTCATGGCTCATCTCACGAATACATGAGTAAAAAGGTTTTAGAATATAACAAAAATGCTAAGAAAATCATTACTTGCCATCTAGGTAACGGATGTAGTATTAGTGCAATAAAAAATGGAGTATGTATAGATACTTCTATGGGCTTCACTCCTCTTGAAGGACTTGTCATGGGAACAAGAAGTGGGAATATAGACCCTAGCATTATTGCTTTTTTATGTAATAAATACAACAAAACTCCTGACTATATTATTCATATGCTTAACCATCAAAGCGGACTTTTAGGTATATGCGGATATAGCGACTTAAGAGATATAGAAAAGCATATGATGGAAGGAAATGCCGATTGCAAGCTAGCTTTAGATGTTTATATTTATAGTATTATTAAATATATAGGTAGTTACATTTCTGTTCTGCAAGGTGTAGATGCTATATGTTTTGGTGGCGGAGTTGGCGAAAACTCTAGCATAGTTAGAGAAATGGTTTTAGACAACTTTGCATACCTTAACTTAAAGTACGATAAAAAACTAAATAAAATAATAAATAGATGCCCAGATAGAAAGTTAAGTACAAGAAGTAGTAAAATAGATGTATATGTAATATCTACAGACGAAGAAATAATAGTTGCTAAGCGCTTATTTGACTTTTGGCAAAAAAAAGCATAAAAATTTTTATAAAAATACTAGACAAGTACAAATATAATATATATAATGTGTTTAAGTTTATTTGTAGAGTACAATATTAATTGCAATCAAATAAATGCTTTATTCTTTGAATTAAAGGAAGGATTAAATATGACATATATAAGATGTCCTAGATGCGAACTTAATTATATAGATAAAAAACAAAAGTTTTGTAATGTTTGCAAAAATGAAATGAAGGCAAGCGGAGAGATAATAGATGAATCAGATATGAAACTATGCCCTGTATGCCACTCTATCCTAATAAAACAATCTGAAGACTTATGTGAAAACTGCAGAGAAGAATTAGGAAATGATTACGCTGTAGAAGATTTAGAAGATTCTAATTGGGAATCTTATCTTGACGAAGATACTGAAGAAACAAATGAAAATATAGATGATGAAAACGAAGTAAGTGATGTAGTTGAAAATGGTTCTATATTAGATATGGACGACGAAGAACTTGGATTAAATATGGATGATGAAGATTTTATGCCATTTGCAGATGAAGACTTAGGCATAGATGCAAGCGAATTTGACGACGATATAGACACCGAAGACGAATACAACGAAGATGACTTAGACAAAAACGAAGATGATTTTGATGACGATTTTGACGATGATGATGATTTTGATGATGAAGATGATGAAGATGACGACGACGATGATTACGATGACGACGACGATGATTACGATGACGACGAAGAAGACATAAAACCAAAAAGAAAATAGCAACATATTTATACAAAAAACTAGCTTCCCGCTAGTTTTTTTTGTAAAAAAAAATAAAATTTTTTAAAAATACATATTGACAAATGAAAAAAATGTAGTACGATATAAGCAAATGGTAGATCTATTTAAGAAAATAAAGACTTAAGATTTGTTTTTTAAACCTAATCTTGCCAGCAATAATATGACTGGTGTCTTTATAGCCCCTTAAATTAGGTCTACCTTTTTAATATTATTTTAGGAGTTTTAAATGAAAAATAAAATAATTTGTATTTCATTATGTTTTTGCATATGTTTACTAACTTTAATCATTACTTCCATCATACCTAAATTAGAAGTTATTGCAGATAATAGCGAAAGTTACATTCAAGACATTACACCTATGTATACAGGTACAAGTAATGAACAATACACTTCTAACGATTACTCCAACTCATTACCCTTTGGTGATAGAAGTATAGGAAAACTTAAAACAAATGTTAAACAATCAGGAACTGTAGGTTCTATTCCTTTATTTTATGTGACAGAGGAAGGAAGTTTTAAAGTAAATTTTCAACCTAGTTATAGAATGAAAGAAAACGAAGAAATAGCAAATGGCTGGTTTCTATCTTACGATACAATAAGAGAAGCTAATTATGAAAAGTTAAAAAACAACGCACAAGTAAAATGTGGCGTTATCCTTGTTTATATGCAATCTATAAGTGATAGCGGATATAAAAGAATATTTACTGCAAATGGCAACTCTATAGGAGAGCAAATAAATGGAAACAATTTTACATTTTCTTTAAGTGGCGAAGATATGTATAATGGAGCAAAAATAAAAGTTGTTATTTGTTATGAAATATACAAAAAAAGTTGGGCAGAATTTCTTTTTGGTGCTGGCAGAACATATAAACAATGTAAAGAAGTTTATGAGTTTTGTGTTATAAAAGATACAAACAACTTTCAAATTCTTAATAAAGACAAAGATGAAGACTATTACAATAATCTTATTCAACAAGACCCGACACTCACAGATGAAGATATAGAAGTTTTAAAGAAAGGAGAAACGCTTCAAAATGGCGCAACGGTTTTAAGTGGATTTTCATTAAATATTGACTACAGACACAAATACTCAACATATATACTCAACCCTTACAATTTTACTGCATACTATGTATACAATCAATTTACAACAAATAGTTTTTATTTGCCTACATCTAGATTTAGCCTTTACTATAGTTACAACCAAGGCAATGAAATAAAACTTTTTGACCCAACAACATACTTTACTTCTAAAATTGACGCAGAAAATACATATAAGAAAACCTTTACCGAGCCAGGGAGATATGACTTTAAAGCTATAAGTATAAGTGGAAAAGTTTCTACTACGACTATATACATATTTGATAGCAACATAGAAGACAAAGGATATAGTTTGTATTTCAAAGAAAATATGATTGAAGGTAATAGAATATATGATGATACAGTATCCTACCCTACTTATAAAGGACAAGTTAAGTTGAATATGAAAGGCGTAGATAGTTCTCTTGTTCCATTCTTATACGGTACTATTAACAACCTAAGTACAGGTGAAGTAAAGAACATAAATAGTAGTGCTGTAGATTTTAGTACTTTTATAAATTCGCCAGGCTCATATTTATTAGAGTTTTATAATGGCAATCCAAATGCTGGCGGAACATTTTATGTATACTCTTTCCAATTTACAATAAAAGAAGATGCTACATATCCTCCAAAAGTAAATAAGTCCATTATAGATAATTTAAGAAATTTTTCTATGGTAAAAAGCGAAATTTTAGAATACAGATACAAGACAAATAATGGTTATGATGCCATAGTTATTTGGGATACAGAGAGTTATAATTCAGCGCTAGATTTTGCATATAATTTAGAAAAAATAGATGTAATAACAAAAGGAAGCAGTACATGGGTATACAAAGACAAAGAATACATAAGTAGTAAAGAACTAACGCAAGATTTGTACACCAATGCTGAATCAAAATTACAAAAAAATTACATTGATTATGGTTTTTTCTATAGCAGTGATGATTCATATGAGTTACTTCAAAATGGAGCAGATATAAGAGAACTAGTACTAACAAAAGACACTTATGTTTGCACTTTTGCAGAACTAGAAAATATTTTTACTGAAGACCTTATATTACCACAAGATTTCAAATTTACAAAAACAGAAGACTACGAATCTCAAAATATTAAAGCAAAATTACTTTCTACAAATGAAATTATAGACATCTTATATGAAAAACCACTTAAAGAGCAACTTTCAAAAGATGGAATATATGAAATTACTGAAACAAATGTATACGGAGAACAAACTATATACTATGTAAATGTATATCATTCTTTACACACTACACTATTTACAGAAAATAGCACTTTAGGCGACATTGATATTCAAACTTCTCAAACAGATATATCTTCCATGTCTAAAGTAACATTTACAAATGTAATAAATGATTTTAACTTGCAACTATACATAAAGATAATAAATGTCCAAACAAATCAAGCATTTGTATATAATCAAGATAGTTTTAAAGATGTAACTCTTGAAAATGGTGCATATGTCCTATACATAGCAGAACAAAGCGGGTTAAGTAAAACTTTTACACTTACAATAGGTGAAGTAAAAAATTTTACTACAAATAATGATGATAATCTACATATATCAATCATTGATAAAGCAGGAAATGCTATAGAATCTTTTGTAGAATCTGTTGATAACACTATAAAATCTATCCAAAATGGTATACATAAAGTAACAGACTCTATAAGTAATGGTTTAAACAATGCTGGAAATGCTATTAATAATGGCATACACAATGCTGGAAATGCTATTAATAATGGCATACACAATGCTGGAAATGCTATTGGTAACGGTATAAATAAAGTAAAAGATTTCTTTAAATCTTTATTTAAATAGGAGGATAAAATGACTAAAAAATTAAAAATTTTTATCATTTCTTTAAGTGCTATACTTCTTGGCATTATTACTTTTATAGGAGTAACACAAAATTGGTTAAATTTAAAAATATCTACCATTAATCAACCTATACAAACAAATGCACAAGAAAAAAATAGTAATGATGTAAATCTAAACTATGAAGTTTACGAAGAAAACAAAATAAAAAATGAATATAACAAAACTCAATATGTGAAAGAAAATAGTACTAATACCGCAGATAATATAGAAAATTTTGTATCATCTAAAAATGAAAATGATGAACAAACTGAAGAAAATCTTACAATGACACAAGAAGAATTTGAAACCACAAATATTTTAGCCATGATATATAACGATGTAGCTTACGAACTTATGACAAATGGTTTTTCTTGTATAGAAAGCATTGCATATGATAGTTTAAAAAAAGAATATTTTGGTATAACATATACAGACTACACTACTCTTTACCAAGATAGTTATGGATTAAATCATATAGATGCAGGTTTTGTACAAATAGCGCCTAAAGGCACCCCTGATATTATAGAAAAATATAATCCTTACTTTAATATTACAAAATACTTAGAAAAATATATAGATTTATCTTATTTGTATAAAAATAACAATATTTTTTCTGTAGCAATTAACGCGCTTGACACAAATATTTACGAATGTAACAATTTTGTAAATGAAATGAAAAATAACCACTTTGTATATAAAAACAAATACATTTCATACTATTGGGAAAGTACAAGAAATATAAGTTATACAATACAAGACAATATAGAAGCAAATTATGACAAGAACTTAGGTTCACTCTACTCTTACGATACTGAAAAATACATATACGACACAAATTTCACTTACGAAGTTGAAGAAGTTACTAGCTTATTTGACGATATAAACTTTGACCAAATTCAAGAAACTGTAAATAAGCTTGCTGAAGAACAAAGAAAACTAGGCTATGCTGTAAGCGATGTAACGATAACCCTAATAAGCACTGAATTAATTGAAGAATATTATGAAAAAGGACAACCTGAAACTTTTTATGGCTATGACTCCGAAACTTTAAAAAATATTTTTGGAGATGAAAGCAATGCTATATCTGTAGAAATTAAAGATGGTGAACTTACAGAGCCTACCGATGATGTTCCAGGCTGGATTATGAATGCCCTTAGGGTAATAGCAGGAGTTATAGTTGTTGTATCTATCATTTCATCTTTCGCTACTTGCGGATTAGCAGCAACTCTTATAGGTCTTGTAAAATTTGCTATTACCACTCTTATAGTAGACACTCTAGTAACTACAGCATTTGTAACCGCTTTAGCAATGGGTCAAGGTGCTTCATTTAAAGATGCTATTTCTTTCGCTTGGAGTCAAGCTACAGACCTTCAAGCAATAGCAGATGGTTTACTTTTTGGTGCTGCTTTAGGTGGCTTTGGCACTATTGCAAAATTATGGAAGTTTTGTTTTGCAGAAGATACTTTAGTTTCTACAGCAAATGGACTTGAACCTATACAAAATATTTCTAAAGGCGACCTTGTATATAGTTATGATAGCATAACAAATACTACCGCACTTCTCCCTGTAAATAATGTGAGTGTCAGTTCTTCTATAAGTATGTACAATTTTACTTTTGAAGACCAAACGAAAGTTTCTAGCACATTTAATCATAAATGGTTTGTAGTAGGAAAAGGTTGGCTTCCTGCCGAATACATATGCGAAAACGATAAGGTACTTACTCTAGAAGGACAAACTCTCAGCATAAGTGAAATAGAAAATGAAATACTAGATAAACCTATCGCTACATACAACCTTGATGTAGGCAACCCAGACAGCGAAAACTTCCACACTTTCTATGTTGGAGAATCACAAATACTTGTACATAATAGTTGTGCAAACTTTAAAGCGTTACGCAGTAAAGGAGTTAAAAACTCTTATAAGCAAGAAAGAATTGATTTATTGAATAAAAAATCCGTTACACAACAGTGGGATGACTTTAGCAAAAAAGGAGAAAAAATAATTAAATCTGTTGATGATATAAAAAATCCTAATATAAAATTAGATGATATTTTAGAAGATATATTTGATAGTTCAAATAATATCTTTAAAAAACTTTCTAACAAGGACATTGCTGATATAAAAAACTATATAAAACAAGCAAGGCAAACAAATAAAAGTAAAGAATGGATATTAGACAAAGTTTTTAATAACAAATATGTAGACCCCGGTGATAGCGAACTTGCACAACTACTTGTCAATAAAAAAGTAAAAGGTTACGATGGAGCACATATTATAGATGTAAAAACTTGTAAAGAAATATTTCAAGCAGTTGGGAAAAATGCAGGTGAAAAAATACAAGATTTATTAGAAGCAATAAAATCGCTTGTATCTGATGGCAGAAATGTGGTATTTTTAAAACAAACTAACCGAGGTGCAACCAATGCAGTAAATGGACAACATAGGCTTGTACACGCCTTAGGTAAAGGAAACAATGCAAATGTATGGAAAAACTCTAGTAATATAGAACTTATGGAAAAGTTTACTCATACTACAAATAACAAACTAAAACAAATGCTTAATGACCCTATATATAAAGATTTATTTCAAAGATATGCAAACTATATGTTGTAAGGAGAAAGTCACATGATGAAATTTGAAAAACTTTTAGGTGAAAGATGGAAAAAAAATACTGTGTCAGGTGCAACAGTATATGGTAAAATTGAATATGAAGAAGATGAACAATATCGTAATTACTTATATAATCCACTTCCTGAAGATGTTTTAAAAAAAGAAATAGACACCACTTACTTTGCTATTCATCCAAACCTATTAGAATTCTATAAAAAATATAATGGTGTTAAACTCACTTCTCATTTAATTTCTATTTATGGTTACTACGCAGACTATATAGATGTACCATTACCATATAATATAGTTTTAACTACAACTAATAAAAGAGCAAGTTTATATAATGCAGGATTACCCTATGAAGATATAGTCTTTTGTGGAGACTATGTAAGAACATATTACTTATTTTATAACCAAAAAGAAATGGGTAATTTCTACTTAATTGATATGAGTACCTTTAAAATTATTCAAATATTTGATACTATTGAAGAATTTTTAGAACTATATACTCGTCACGAACTTAGTTTACTTGATGAATTTGATAGCAGAAAAAGAAAGACCCCTTACGACCCAATTCTTAGGCCTAAAGACATAGAATTTCAAAAATCGTTACCCAGCGTCCACTGAGTGCAAAACTCAGTATATACAAAAACAAGAAAGAGAGTTGTAATAGTCATATGATAAAATTTGAAGAACTTTTAAGTGAGAGATGGAAAAAAAATACTGTACAAGGTGCAACAGTATATGGTAAAATTGACTATAAAGAAGGTAATTTTTATCGTAATTTTTTATTTGACCCACTTCCACAAGATGTTTTAAAAAAAGAAATAGATACCACTTACTTTGCTATTCACCCTAACCTATTAGAATTCTATAAAAAATATAATGGTGTTAAATTATTAAATGATTACATAGCTATTTATGGATATTATGCAGACTATATAGATGTACCATTACCATACAACATTGTTTTAACTACAACAAATACAAGAGCAGATTTATACAACGCTGGATTACCTTATGATGACATAGTCTTCTGCGGTGATTATAAACACGCTTTTTACCTTTATTATAATCAAAAAGAAATGGGTAAATTTTACTTACTTGATATGCTTAATATGAAACCAGTACAAGTATTTGATACTATTGAAGAATTTTTAGAATTATATACTCGTCATGAAATAAGTTTACTTGATGAATTTGATAGCAGAAAAAGAAAGACTCCTTACGACCCAGTTCTTAGACCTAAAGACATAGAATTTCAAAAATCGTTACCAAGCATCAACTAAATCTATTTAAAATCTATTATAAAATTTTGCATTATTAAAAAATATGAGTTAAGATAAAGGTATAAAGAGTTAGGAGATTTGTATGATATATATAGGTAGCGACCATGCTGGATTTCAAATGAAAGAAAAATTAAAAAATTACTTAACAAAAAATTCATATTGTTTTGAAGATGTAGGCACTCATAGTATAGAAAGATGCGATTATCCCATAATTGCAAAATCTTTATGTGAAAAGATAACAAATGATGATATAGGCATTCTTATTTGTGGCACAGGCATAGGAATGAGTATAGCAGCAAATAGATTTAAACATATAAGAGCAGGACTATGCACAACTAAAAAACAAGCAGAAATGACAAGAAGACACAACAATGCAAATGTTCTAGTATTACAAGGCAGAGATATGTGTTATCTAAAAAACATTTCCATACTAAAAACATTTTTGCTAACTAGTTTTGAAGGTGCAAGACATGAAAAAAGAGTTAATATGTTAAGCGAAATTTAATTTTAATTTTTGTAAATAAAATAAAATTACCGCATACTTGCGGTACTTTTTTTATATTTTTAAGGACAAAAATATATTTTTATATTTAAAATAACTGTAAACTAATCATTAAAGCATTATCTATTTGAGACATGATAAAATCTGGCAAAGTACAAACCTTTTCTTGTATACGAGATTTGTCTATAGTCCTTAGTTGTTCACAAAGAAGAATGCTATCTTGTTTTAAGTTGCATACATCTTTGTCTAGTTCTATATGAGTAGGTAATTTTGCTTTATGTAACTTACTTGTTATACAGGCAATTATAGTAGTTGGACTATACTTATTACCTATATCATTTTGAATAATTACAGCAGGTCTTAGTCCTCCCTGTTCACTACCTATAACTGGACTTAAGTCCACCATATATACTTCTCCTTTTTTTATATCCATAAAAAAACACTCCATGACAAAATACTTTCATTACTTCATCATATGTAAGTCAAGTAATTATTGTCAAAGAGTGAATATTTTACACATAATATTTAAAATTTATTTCATTATTTCAAGTATGGTCGGCATTATATTACAAAGTGCGCCATTATTTTTCAAACTAATATTATTATCATAATTAAGGAGCAAAAAAGGCACTCTATTTGTTGTATGTGTTGTGCAAACTTCATTCCCTTTAAGCATACAATCTGCATTTCCATGGTCAGCAGTAACAATAAGTACATAATCTTGCTTTAAAGCTTCGCTATATAATTTAAGAACTTCACTAGTAACAGTTTTTACAGCCATACATGTAGCATCAAAGTTTCCTGTATGCCCTACCATATCACAATTTGCATAATTTACACAAATTAAATCATAACCTTTTTTCATTCCATTTACAACTTCATTTGTTACCTTTTCAGCACTCATTTTAGGAGCCATATCATAAGTTGGTACATCTACCATATCAACTAAAACTCTGTCTTCGCCATTAAAAGGCTCTTCCCTTCCACCATTTAAAAAGTATGTAACATGAGCATACTTAGAAACTTCTGCGACTTTTAATTGTTTTAATCCTTTTTCACTTATTATTTCACTAAGCACATTTTTTTCGTATTCTGGCTTAAAAATGACATTTACTTTTTCAAAATCTTTGTTATACTCTGTCATTGTATATATATTAGTTTTAGTTTTTTCTATAAAAGTTTTTACTATTTGTCTCATTCTATCTGCTCTAAAATTGAAAAATAGTATATTATCTTCATCTTCTATTTTATACTTTACATCAAAAAGGCAAGGTAAAATAAACTCATCTGTAACATTATTTTTATAACTATTTTTTATATAATCTAAAACATTTTCATTTTTTGTTTGCCCAATCCCTGTAATACAATCAAAATATAATTTTGTTCTATCTACATTATTTTCTCTATCCATTGCATAGTATCTTCCGCACACACTCGCTATTTCACACCCATATTTTTTTGCATATTGAGATATTTTTTTTGCAAATAAAATGCCACTAGTTACGCTTGTATCTCTACCATCTGTAATCATATGTATGTAAAGTTTTACCTTTAAAGAATAAGCAATACTCATTATGTTTATAAGATGTTCTATGCTACTATGGACATTACCATTTGAAACAAGCCCTACAATATGTAATTTTTTACCAGCATTGTTTTCAAAAAAATTACAAAAAGTTTTATTTTGCATTATAGACTTATCTTCAAAAGCTTTTGAAATCTTTAATAAATCTTGCAAAACAACTTTGCCCGCACCTATATTTAAGTGACCTACTTCACTATTTCCCATTTGACCTTTTGGAAGTCCTACAGCTTCACCGCTAGCATACAAAAGCGTAGACGGATACTTTTCAAATAGACTAATAAAATTGTAATCGCTACATTTGGCAACAGCGTCTCCTAGTCTTATTTTTGTAGAGTATACTCTTTCTTTAATTTCTTTTTTATCGCTAATTAAACTGCCATCAAAACATTTTATATTTTTAGGTTTTGCTTTTTCTAATATACCAAATCCATCTAATATAGCTAGCACAACTTTTTTCATATACTCACCCTATCTATTTTTTCTATCTCCGCACAAAATTCTAGCAAATTGTTTTGCTTCAAGACAAGCTCTAGATACTGCAAAGCCATCTATACCATCAACACTTGCGTATTTAGGTATATTATGTACATTACAACTTCCGCCAAATAGCACTCTAAAAGACTTTTTAGAATATGCTTCTATCATAGATTTTATATTTCTTATAACAGACTTAAGTTCATCTACACATATACATAAACCCGTTCCTATAGCCCACTTAGGCTCATAAGCAATTATAAAATTTTCAAAACTTAATTCTTCGCTAATGCCTTTAAAAATCTCTTTTATTTGCTTTTCTATGACTGCACAAGTTTTCCCTGTTTCATATTCTTCCATTGTTTCGCCTACAGAAACTATAGCAACCATACCAGCATTTACTACACTTATAATTTTTTTCCTTAGTCTACTATAATCCGCAAGACTTAACTTCTTATCAAATTTATGACCTAAAAAAACAAACTGAGTTCCTACATCTTTAAGCATTTGAGCATTTACTTCGCCCCTATTTGCAAAGTCTTCGTCTAAATCTACACACTGTGCACCTACTTTTATACCATTATCGTTAAGTTGCTTTGCATATTTAGAAATGTATACTAGTGGCAATGCAAGCCCTACTTCATCTATATAATTGTAATTAGTAATTGTATCTATATATTCTTGTGTAGGAATATTATTTTTAAAATTTCCTATAAATAGCATTTTTATCTCCTTAATTGTTTTGTATATACTTTAAACTTGCGCCCCCACCAGTAGAAACAAAGTTTATTTTTTCTTCTAAATTGTATTTTTCTATAGCATCAACACTATCTCCGCCACCAACTATTGTATACGCGCTACATTTTGCTAAACTTATAGCTATTTGCTTAGTTCCATTTTCAAAAGCCTTATTTGTATATACGCCTAGTGGGCCATTCCAAAATATAGTTTGTGCTTTTTCAATATATTTTTTAAGTTCTAATATAGTTTGCTCTCCTATATCTAAGCCCATATCAACACTAGATATATCTTCTACATTTTTCATAGTTGCATTATTTTCATTATCTACACTTGTTGACACGACAACATCTTTTGGCAAGATAAAATCAACATTACTATTTTTCGCCTTATTCATAATCTCTTTTGCAAGTTCTAAGCATTCATCTTCCACAATGCTTTTACCAACATTTTTACCAAGTGCTTTAAGGAATGTAAAAGCCATGGCACCGCCAACAAATATATAATCTACCTTATCTATAAGATTACTAATGAGTTTAATTTTATCACTAACTTTTGCCCCACCTAATATAGCAAGAATAGGTTTCTTTTTATCATTTAAGCATAAAGATTTTTTTTCCTTTTGCATTAAAAAGCCTTCATATGAAGGTAAAATTTGACTAATACCATAATTTGAAGCGCTTTTCCTATGAGAAACTGCAAATGCTTCATCTACAAATATATCTACTCCTTTAGCAAGATTGATTGCAAAATCTTTATCACAGTCTTCTTCTTGCTTATAAAAGCGAACATTTTCTAAAAGCAATATTTGACCACTTTTCATTTTGCTTTTGATTTTATCAACAGTTCCTCCAATCGTATCATTTGCCCACAAAACTACATTTGAACCATAAATATTTTCAAGATACTTAAATACAGGATACAAACTTAAAGACTCTACTTTCTGTCCTTTTGGTCTACCCAAATGAGAGCATAGAATTATCTTAGCACCATTTTTTAGTAAATAGTCTATAGTAGGGACAGTCTCATCTATCCTTTTAAAACTAGTAATATTTCCATTATCATCTATAGGAACATTAAAGTCTACTCTTACAAAAATACATTTGTTTTTTACATCTACATTACTTAAATTACACATAAGTATACCTCTTTTCAAAATTTACAATCTAATTATATTTTTTCGCTAAAACTGAAAAATATTAATTCAAATCTTATAGCATATTTAAGCCTATTGCAGTGAAATGCTCGCCTAACTGTTCTGTTTCATTTATAAGCCTTGCATATTGTTCTGTATTCTGTACACTGTCTTTTGATTTTCTATAATTTACAAACATCTCTTTTTTTATTGTAAGCTTCATATTCGCCACTTCATCATCAACTTTAATTATATTGTTTAGATAATAACACTTTTTTTCATTGCTTGAAAGATAGCATTTAAGCATACAATTACTCATATTTGCAAGTTCATTAATCCTTTCAAAAAGTTCTTTTGCTCTATCCTGTTCTTCTTGTTTAAATATCATTCCATTTTTGGTTTCTTTTAAAAGAATAACTAATTTTTCATACCTATGACTCATAGATGAATATCTACTAGTTAAGTTGTAAAAATACCTTACCAAACTATTTTCTTGAGCATTTAATTCAGTTTTTAACTTTGCTAGATTAGATGTAAAAAGATTGCACATATAAAGAAATTCTTCATTATTTTTCTCTAAAGTTTTTATAGTACCTATTTTACTTTCTATAAAATAATTTGAAAATAATACAGAAACATTATCTACAATTTTATCTTGCAATAGTTTTACTTGATGTCTTAAAAGTTCTAATGCAACGTTTGTATATGAAAAAGAACTTTCTTGCATAATAAAATCTGCATATTTATCTTGCTTATCTTTAAAACATTTACCTAAAGCATTACCTATTAGTTTTGAAAAAGGTAATAGCAAAAGCACTGTAAAAGTACAAACTATAATATTGCAAAGCACTATAACTAATGCCGGATTTACTATTGCATTTGCAAGCGCTATATGCCAACCAGTGAGCGTACTTAAAGAGAAAATAATTAATATTAGTAAGTTGACTAAGAAATGAAATAATGCAACTGCTTGTGATGACTTTTTACCGCCAAAAGAAGCAATCATACCCATAAATGTTGGACCTAACTTAAAACTAAAACTTAACCATAAAGCGCTCACTACTGAAAGCCCAGCACTTCCTCCTACAGCACATAGAGTAATAAGTATTGCGTTAGATGCTAGCGAACTTTGTATAAGTGTGCCTAAAAGTAGTCCTATAGCAATAAGTACAAGCGGATGAGAAATAGTTGTGAGTATAGACTGAACTAAAGGTAAAGTTTTTAAAAATGACATACTGTCAGACATTATAAACATGCCTAAAAATAATATACCTATGCCAAATAAAAGATATCCTATATTTTTAATCTTTTCAGTTCTTCCTAGCATAACTATAAAAGCACCAATAAGTGCCAAAATGCTAAAATATACAGAAATGCTAAATGAAGATAATAGTATAGATATAAGCGTTAAAGAAGCACCTATATTTATACCTAAAACTAATGGCATACTCTGCAAAAGAGTAAGAAAACCCATTTCAACAAAACTAATAACAAGCACTATAACCGCTGTACTGTTTTGAAATAATGTGGTCGCACCAGCACCTAAACCCAAAGCTTTTATTTTACTATTTCCAGCTTTTTTTACCGTAGTACTAATCTTGCGACCGATTAACCTTTGCATGTATTTCACAACTAATTGAAAAGACATTAAAAATAGGGCAATCCCTGCTAAAAATACAAATATATTTTCCACTTCATCCTCCAATGTATACAAATTGTAACATTTTGAACATTTTCATACAAGCATTTTTGTATGATTTTACATATTATTGAATAAAATCTTTTCGTTTACAACAAATATACATGGCATTGTCCCAATTTCATTGCAAATATACGCTACATCTATTTCTTTACATTTAATCACTAAAAAATCTACATACAAACTCTCATACAAGTAAAAGATGTTGTTTTGGTATATATCTTGTTCAAAGATAACTCCAACTCTACCAAAAAAAGTATCAAATACTGTTATTTGATTTTCTTTCATTTCCTTATAAGGTTCACTTAATCCTAAAAAAACGCCCTTATCAAATATAAAAGCGCTTTCACCTAAAGAAACATCTATGTATTTTATCTGTGAAAAAAGGATTAATGTTGAATTTGTGCTTTTTGTAAAGTTAGATAAATCTTGCAAATTTTCATTTTCGCCATATATTACACTATTTAAATCTATACTACTTTTTAAATCATCTATTATATACAATCCGCTTCGCAAATTTTTACTTTTGTTAAAACTCTGCAACAATTCTACATTATACGCTTTAAGTATATTCATGTTTTAACTTATGCTTAAAAAAAAGTAAAAGTTCAAAAAAAATATAATATTATTTGATTTTATTTTTATGTTTTAGTATAATAATTTTGGTGATACATATGAAAATAGGCAGTTTTGAATTTAAAAAAAATATTTTTCTTGCTCCAATGGCTGGGGTAACTGAAGTAGGCTTTAGAAAAGTTTGTCAAGACTATGGTGCAGAAATGTGCGTTAGTGAAATGGTAAGCGCTCAAGCTCTTGCTTATGAAAATGAAAAAACAAAAAATCTGCTTCTTTTCCCTAAAGATTGCAAATGCAAAGTTGTGCAAATATTTGGCCATGACCCCTTAGTTATGTCTAACATTGCAAAAGAACTTAGTAAATCATATGATATCATTGATATAAACATGGGTTGCCCTGCTCCAAAGATTTTCAATAATGGTGACGGCTCTGCTCTTATGCAAAATATAGACCTTGCAAGAGAAATAATAAGTGAGTGCGTTAAAAAATCTTCGGTACCTATCACGGTAAAATTTAGAAGCGGAGTTGACAAAGAACATATTAACGCTGTTGAATTTGCAAAAATGTGCGAAGAAGCAGGTGCAAGTGCTATAACTATTCATGCTAGAACCAGAAAACAATTTTACTCCGGACAAGTAGACTATGATATAATAAAACAAGTTGTAAATGCAGTAAGTATACCAGTTATCGGTAATGGAGATATAGTAGATAAGCATTCTTATGAAAAAATGCTTGAAACAGGTTGTTCTGCAGTAATGATAGGACGAGGTGCTTTAGGAAACCCAGAAATCTTTTGTAATTTACTAAATGAAAATCCTCCATATTCAAAAAAACAAGCAATACTAAATCATATAAGTGAACTACAAAAATATTATAACGACAATTTTATTTCAAAGCATATGCGCAAACATCTTTTATGGTACACAAGCGGTATGTACAATGCTAAAATTTATAAAGAAATGATTGTAAAATGCAACTCAACTGAAGAACTTTTAAATCTTGTAGAAAAAATTTTTTAGGAGAACAATATGTTATACGAAAATAAAGAATTTAAGTTTACTATAAATGTTTTTGATGAATTCCAATTAGTTAAAAAAGAAAATTATGAAAAAATAGGATTAAAAGAACCTGCACTAACTCAAACTATATATCTTTTTGCAAATACTCAAAATGAAGATTTTGATACTTTCAATATTACTAGAGATGCTGTTTATAAAAACGAAGAAGAAGCATTAACTAAAGGTGTGGAATTAAATATTAGTGTACTAAAAGCAAGTGGTGCGTCTATTGTTAAAAATGAAGATTTTGTTTTACCAAGCGGAAGAAAAATAGTTAGAACTATAATAAATTTTCAAGGAATGACAATAGCAAATATTTTCACATCTATTCACAATATGCTTGTTTGTCTTGGCTATATGTATAACGAAGACTTGCCAACAAGAAATGAACAAATGCTTGAGATTGTAAATAGTATAGTAGAGATATAACATTTTTACTTTTTAATTATTAAAATGTTTTTTGACTTAGTTTCTAGTCGTAAATGGTATTTCACTCTTTTTTCTATTATAATTTTTAATCTTTTTAATATAAACTATGTAATTTATTAAAAATTTCAAAAAAATTTAATAACTATCCATTTTTACACTTGACATTACTCACTTATTGTGATAATATGTCTAAGTCTTTACGATTTAGAAGCGTAAGTTTGCGGGTGTAGTTCAATGGTAGAACTCCAGCCTTCCAAGCTGGTAGCGTGGGTTCGATTCCCATCACCCGCTCCATTATGCGCCAATAGCTCAGCTGGATAGAGCATCGCCCTTCTAAGGCGAGGGCCAGGGGTTCGAATCCCTTTTGGCGCACCATATGGTGGATGTAGCTCAGTTGGTTAGAGCGCCGGATTGTGGTCCCGGAGGTCGTGAGTTCGAGACTCTCCTTCCACCCCATTTGTTGGGGTATCGCCAAGCGGTAAGGCACTAGACTTTGACTCTAGCATCGTTGGTTCAAATCCAGCTACCCCAGCCATAATTTTAAATCCTCATTTAATGGGGTGTCGCCAAGTGGTAAGGCACGGGTTTCTGACTCCCGCATTCGAGGGTTCAAATCCTTCCACCCCAGCCATTTTGGGGAAAATATATGGTCCATTAGCTCAGGCGGTAGAGCACTTGACTTTTAATCAAGGTGTCCGGAGTTCGAGTCTCCGATGGGCCACCACCTATCAAAGATAGGTTTGAGCGCATGTGGCGGAACTGGTAGACGCGCTAGACTTAGGATCTAGTTCGAAAGAGTGGGAGTTCAAGTCTTCTCATGCGCACCATAAGGACTTGTAGCTCAGCTGGCAGAGCAACTGACTCTTAATCAGTGGGTCCGGGGTTCGATCCCCCGCAAGTCCACCATAACAACTAAACACCGTAACAGGTGTTTTTTTATGTAGGGCCCACTGATTAAAAAAGGGGTCCCCAAAAATAATGTTTTTTTGGGGTTAAAGGTAAAACTAAGCGAAAAACTTGCCTTGCAACTACAAGGAGCAAGCAAGTAATAGCGTATGTTTTACCGCAGGGTCCGGGGTTCGACCCCCCGCAAGTCCACCACGCTAAATCCCTTTATTTTAAAGGGATTTTTTAATATTAGATACTCTTTAGAAACACCCAAAAGTGTCTAAAATGGCGTTTTAATATATTATAATTTAGAATTTTTAACAAGAAAAAATCTATTAAAATGCGCAAAAAATGGCACTGTCTAAAAAATTGTCTAAAATTTTTAGAAAAATTTGCATAAAAAATAGCTGAGAACTTGTTAGAATTCCCAGCCGATTTAATTTTTTTAAATTTTTTTAGGTGCGCAAAAACATGCTTGTTCTTACATTTCCATATCAGATTGTTTCTTGCGCTTTCTTCGTTCTTCTCTTTCTCTTAACCATTCTTGATATTCTTCATCTTCTTCTTGCTCTTTTATTTGTTGTTCAAGTTTGGCAAGTTTTTCTTCCAATTCTTTTGTCTTGTCGGTTTTATCTTTTTCTTCTTGTGATTTAGTCGATTGTTGTTTATCGATATTGTTTTCTTTACTTTCAACAAAGTTAACCACATTTGAAATTGTATTTGCTGAATTTTGTTTTGCTGAATAGTCTAAGTGGCTATAAATATTGGCTGTGGTGCTAAAATAGGGTTCACTTCAGTGGCGCAAGTTTTTTAAATTCTTCGCCTTTCCAAAATTTATTAAATCTTGCAATTGATATAAATTTATATCCGTGTGTCTTGGGATAACTTTTCATCTTTGCGAAATAACCTGTTTTCATTTTGTATCCTTATTGTCAAAAATGCTCATTTGCTCGCTCGGAGTATATCGAACTATGTATTCATCGGGATTTTTTTCAGCATCTGTTAATTCTATATCTGGAGCAAGTTTTCTTAGGCAAAATTTATAATAAACTTGCTTTCCTGTTGGTCTTAACAAATTAACGCAGTCTTGCAAATATTTTTCCCAATCTTGCCACTTATCAGCAGACTTATAATTGTTAATTTTTCCTATTTTGTAATGGTCAACGCAGTCTAATTCTAATGTCTTTTTAATCAATTTCAAACTTTCTTCTGGTTCAATTGTAGGTTCAAAACTAGCAAAGGTTTTAATTCCATTATCGTGAAGTGTTTTTAGAGTTTCTAATCTTTCACTTGGAGTGGAAGCATAAGGTTCCCATTCTTTTGATTTATGTTCATCTAAAAAGGTTAAAGTTGTCCCCACAGTAATTCTATCTCCAAACTCTTTAAACAAATCTAAATCTCTCAACATTTTCTTTCCACCTTTAGAAAGAACTGCGACAGGAATGTGATAATAATTTAATAATTTTAAAACCTCTCTAACCGTTTGCCCATTATCTGCACTGTCACAATAACAATCGCCAACAAAAGATAAAAGAACTTGTTCGGTGTATTTGTTCTTTTTTAAATCTTTTTCAAGTAATTTTAAAATATCTTTTCTTGGCTCAGGTTTTCCAAAATAACTTTCGCTTGACTTTTGCAATGTATGTGGAGCATAGCAATATTTGCACCTATGACTGCAACCTATGTAAATATTTAACGCGTAGGGGCTATATTCTCTCGCCATTCCACAAGGTCTGTAAATTATACTCATATGGTAATTATATCATAAATTGACAATTTTTCATATCAATTTATAACAAAATATCCATAATGTTTATCAAATTTGTCTCTTATAGCATAATAGTTTACTTCTTTAATTTCATAATTTGCTAGCATTTCATAAAAGAACTCAATAGCTCTAGCGTTAAAAAGGGAAGGGACTTTATAATAAAAATGTTTAAAATTAAACTCTTTTTTTGCTTCATTTTGAATTTTTGTAAATTCGTTAGTAATTAAAGTGTAAATGATTATTGTGCCTTTCTTAATATTTGGATTCGTTAATATCTTTTTATATAAATCAAAAGCAATTCCATAACTATCACAATCTATCACATTAAATTCGCTTAGATCTATTGAATCAAAAACTTGTCTTGTGTCTGCATTTAAGTTCTTGCCTTTATTTGTTGCTATATCTATTCCAAAATATTTATCTGTCTTTATGTTATTCCAAAGGACATTCCTGCCAGCGAACAAGTCTAAAACTCTTACTTCTTTTAAATTTTTAATTGCTTCTTTTCTGATAAATATCTTATTTGCAATAGATTTATTATCTGTTTTAGTTGGTTGTGGACTCAATTTCTACTCCTTCAATTCTTTTTATTCTGTCAATTAGGTGTGCTATTTGGTCATTTTTATTTATATCTAAACTAATCAAATAGTGAACCTTCTTTATGGGCTTCAACAATCTTTGTTGAACTCTAATGCATGTTTTTAGATATTTATCGGCATCAATGCCAAAGTCTGTGAAATCAAATTCTTGCAATCTTTTTAATTCTTGAAATAATATCCCATCATCAAATCCCGTTTCTAAATTTAAAGAATTGTGTGCAATGACATAAGCTTGTTGTTCTTCCTTTGTCAAATGGTCAAGCCTAACACATGGAAGTTTTTCCATTCCTAACAACCTTGCCGCCTCTACGCGTCCATTTCCTTCTAAAACAATATTATCTTCTCCTGCAATTCCTAATGGGTCATTAAATCCAAATTCTTTTATTGAATTTGCAATATGCTCAATTTGTTCTTTTGTGTGAATTTTTGAATTATTCTCATAATGATTTAATTTTTCAATTTCTATGTATTCAATTTTTAATTCTTCCATATAAAATCTCCTTAAAAGAGCACAACAGAAAATGTTGTGTTCTAAAATCTCTTTTTAGCTCTCGCGTCCGGTGCCAATCTTAAATCTTTTAATATTTTTTCCAGTTGTTTATTGCAATCAATTAAGGTTTTATAATGCTCGTTTTCTTTAACCATAACTTTTGGAGTTTTTCCATCACTACATATTCCTGTAACAATTCTTATATATCTATCTGGATTTTTATTATATTCTCGCCAAGCCCTATCTCGCATTATCTTTATTTGACAATATTGCCATATAAGTTCAGCATCGGTTGAAGATAGTCTATATTTAATGCTATTTTTTAATGTTTGCACGATTTCACCATAAGCAACTTTTTCTTCAGCAGTCAAATAACTTGGAATTTGTAAAATCTCATTATTTATTCTTTCAGTCTCTGTTGCTGCTCGTTTATTGTTTTCAATCATTTCTTTTTCCCACTTGTCCATAATTGTCTCCTTATTAATACAAAAGGTTATCCACAAAAAACGCGAACAACCTTTAAAATTTTATTTATAACAAATTTATTATACTATATGAAAATCTCAAATTCAAGAAACAGTGACAGAATTTTACACAATCTATTTGATTTGTTCGCAATCTGTCTAAAATTAGACAGCAAAATCTTAAATAATTTTTGAAAAATATAGAAAAAGTTGTTTAACACGATATAACACGATTTTTATATGTAAAATAAGGGAAGTAGGGGGATTTGATAACACCAAAAGCACTTAAAAAACAAGCCTTATTCATACCTCTTAATCAGTGGGTCCGGGGTTCGACCCCCCGCAAGTCCACCATAACAACTAAACACCGTAACAGGTGTTTTTTATTTAGGGCCCACTGATTAAAAAAGGGGTCCCCAAAAATAAAGCACAATAAAAATTTATGTTAGATTTATAAATAAAAAATAAAAAAACTGGGATTGACCACCCAGCCCAATGTCGATATGATTTAATAAAATCTCGACTGGTGCTTATAAACAAAAGTTATAAGCCTTATGCAAAAAATTGCATAGTTCATCATGAACATTTTTATTATATTCACTTTCATTCAATATGTCAAGTTTTTCTGTTAATAAAGTTTTAAGATTTACTTGTCTATTTTATTTTTTACCAACAACAAACAGATAAATAAAAATATAATTTTTTATATATTTCAAAATAATAAAAATCCACGGGTAATGAAGTGAACCCCGAAGGGGTCACTTCATAAAACCCGTGGTTTTCTTTAACAAAAAAGAGAAATAAATTATTTCTCTTAACTAGTTAAAAAAATATTGAAGATTTAGTCGATATCTAAAGTTTTTCTTTCAAAAAGTGCATCTTGAAAAAACTGTTCTATTGACATATCAAATCCATCTGCAATTTTAGCAATTGTTGATAATTTTATATCTTGATTTCTTTCATCAATAATATTTTTTAAAGTTTGTTCAGGCATAACAATCTTCTGGCAAAGCCTATATCTACTCATCTTGTTTTTAATTAACAAATCACTAATTCTTAAAGCGACAGCCCTTTGTAATTTCATAAATATTTCTCCTTAAAATTAGTTTATCTCTAATTTTTTAGAAAAATACTCAACTGTAGGGTGGTAAAATTTAAAAAATGTGCTATAATTTCCTTAGATTTCAGGATTTTGCACAAGCAATGTAAACTTGTAATTTAGCAAACTGTAATTTAGGAGGAGTTATGAAAGAAAAAATTGTGTGTTTTGCAGGTCATAGATATGATTTTCAAAATATAGAAATCAAAGATAAGTTAAAAGAAGAAATTGTTAAACTTATAAACAAAGGTTATACTACTTTTTTTGATGGTGGAAAAGGTTTTTTCGATAAATTAAGTGCAAGTATTGTAATTGAATTAAAAAAACAGTATTCCCAAATTAAGATTTATAGAATACTAACATACTATCATCACAATAAAGACAAATGGGAATTACCTTCATGTTATGATGGCTCTATAATGCCAGATATTGAAGAATACCATCCTAAGATAAAAATTACTAAGAGAAATGAGTGGATTGTCGATAATAGCGATATTTTAGTTTGTCATATTTACGAAACATATAAAAGTGGAGCTTATAATACACTAAAATATGCTAAAAAAGTAAATAAACCAATTATTTATATTTAATAATTTAGATATTGAAGAATAAAAACATATGCAAAAAAGCACAATAAAAATTTATATTAGATTTATAAATAAAAATAAAAAAAATGACCGTGCTAAGTGACGGTCGTGCTTATAAACAAAAGTTATAAGCCTTATGCAAAAATGCATAGTTCTTTACGAACATTTTTATTATAACACATTAACATCATTATGTCAAGACTTAAAAAAATAATACTACGCAAAACTCAGCATTACAAAACTAATAATTTACATTTTAAAAGTTCAATATTTCTATAAGAATTATAATAATATGAAAACACATTAATTATAACAATTAACTTTAGTTTTAAGTGTATTTCGTATTTTAAAGACTTTACATTCTTTTTTATTTTAATTTTTAGATAAATTTTAAAATTAAAATTTTATGCTTTTAAGTAATCAAAAAATAAATTTTACAAAAAAAACTCTACCACTGTAGAGTTTTTTGTTGTCTTATATATGCTATATAACTATAGGTTCTCCGCCGGCCTTTAAAGCGCGTATAGCATAACTTCTATCAAAAGAATCGTGTATTGCACTTCCACTTACTACTATATCTGCACCAGCCTCATAAATAGAACTTGCATTTTTAAGATTTACACCGCCATCAAAACTTATGAGCAAACTATTTTTAAGGGTATCTTTTAAATGCTTTGCTTCTTTAATTTTTTCAAGTGTACTTTCTATCATTTTTTGTCCACCTAAGCCAGGTTTTACACCCATTATCAAAATAAGGTCTATGTAGCTAATATATGGTGCTATATAAGATAGTGGAACATTTGGTGAAAGACTAACACCTACTTTTATTTTTGCTTTTTGTATCATTTTAAGTGCCTTGATAAAATCTTTTTCATCTTCAAAATAATCATACTGAATAGTTATAGCATAAGGCTTTGCTCTTAAATACCTTTTAACTGTTGAACTACCTCCAGCGGTCATCAAATGCACATCTAATTTAAACTTAGGCAATTTTCTTTTTAATAAAAATATCATTTTTTCGTTATAAGTTTGCTTAGGTACTGCTACACCGTCCATCACATCACAATGCAAAAAGTCTGCACCAATCTGCATAAGTTCGCTTGCATAATCTATAACATCAGCTTTATCTACCGGTTCTGTAGAAGGAGAAACTAACTTTATCTTTTCTTCTACTTTATTCATATCCTTATCTTTAGTTTCATTTTCCATGTTTTAGTTATACCTCCTATCCCATTGTGATTTTAGTTCTTCATATATTGCTTTATATCTATTATACCTATTTATATTTATTTTACCACTTTTTAAAGCTTTTTTTACATTACACTCATCTTCTATTTCTGGTATATGTACACAAGTGCTATATTTGCATTTTTTACTAAACTTTTCAAAATCATCATAATATCTCATTAATTGACTATATTTTATACCATCTAATACGAAACGAGAAAACCCTGAAGTATCGGCAATGCGTACATTATTTTCAAAAACTAATATTTCACTATGCCTTGTTGTGTTTTTACCGCGCATACTTTTTTTACTTAGTTCTCCAACTTGCGCACTTCCACCAAGCATATTTATTATACTAGATTTACCAACTGCAGATTGTCCAACTAAACTTGATGTTTGATTTTGAATAAGTTTTAACAAGTCTTCTTTTCCTTCTCCACTAACGCTTGACAAAACTAGTATATCCTTTACTACATTTTTATATTGACTTTTTAATTCATTTATAAAATCATTTTGTAAAATATCTGCTTTTGATATAACCAATATAGGTCGTATATGTAAATACCTACATTTTATTATTAACTTATCTACTAAAACTAAATCTGGCAATGGTTTTTGAGTAATAACTATTATTAGATTATCCAAATTCGCAAGAGGTGGACGCACCAATTCGTTTTTTCTTTCGCATATACTTTCTATAATGTATTTATCTTTGCTTTCATGCTCAAAAAAAACTATATCACCAACTAAAATGCGTGATTCTTTTTTCTTTATGCCACCACGAGCAACGACATTATTATAACAAACACCATTAGAGTATACACTGAAAAGGTCTGCAACTTTTTTAACAACTACACCCTGCATTATTTCTCCTACTACATTTTTTTAGGCATATCTATAGCTAGCATATCCAATCCTTGCTTTAAAGCGCTTAAAGTTAGTTCACACAGCCCAAGTAAACTTGCTTTTCTTTTTTCATCTTTTTCGCTTAATATATGGATATTGTTATATAGCAATGCAAAGGCATTTGCCACATCATACAAACTTAAGCATAGAGAATTTAGACTAAGTTCACTTAAGCATATGTCATAACTTTCTATAAGTTTAAAAATATTTAATATAACTTTTCTTTCTTCATTACTTTGTATATCTACCTGACTTGATGCTATATCTGCTTTTTCAAGTATAGATTGTATTCTTGCTCCATTATATTGAATATAAGGGCCTGTTTTACCTTCAAAAGATAAAAATTTATCCAAATCGCAAATATAATCTTTATTTACAGAATTAATTAAATCACCAAATTTTAAAGCGGAAACTCCCACTTCTCTAGCGAGTTCATTATTATTATATATACCATTCTTCTCTAGTTTGCTATTTGCTTTTTGTGTTACAAGGTTTACCACATCTTCTAATTTTACAGTATCGCCACTTCTAGTTTTAAATGGTTTACCATCAGTTCCATTCATTGTACCAAAAGATACATATGTTAGTTTTTGACTTTCTGGAGATATACCACTTTTCTTACAAGCTCTAAAAAACTGTGTAAAATGTTGTTTTTGTCTACTATCTGCTACATATATAATTTCATCTGGCTTATACTCTTTGTTTCGCATAAAAACCGTGGCAATATCTGTAGTTGCGTACAAATCTCCGCCATTATATTTTTTAAGCAAAACAGGAGGCATAGGATTTTTATATAATTGTGGTTCATCTTCGCTTTTTCTAGGTAAAGGAATATGTTCCCCTTCTTCTGCGACATCACATACCAGGGCGCCATTAGACTTATACGCAAGCCCTTTATCTACAAATATTTGTACTACATCATCAATTATATCACCGACTTCGCTCTCGCCGAACCAAAAATCAAACTTAGTGTTTAACAATTCATAATATTTTTTTATTTCTTTAACACTTACTTCCCTTATAAGTTTATATGCATCGTAATAAGGTTGCATTTTCTTTTGAATTTTTAAAGTATAATCATCGGCTTTTTTCTTAAAATCTTCATCATGCTTTCTTGCAGACGCTTTAGGGTATTCTTCATTCAATAGTTCTAAACTAAGTTTTGGTTTTTCATTTGAGTTTTTGAAAAAATAATCAAGGTATCCATCTTCTTCAAGTTGCGCAACTGTAAGTCCCATTTGTAGTCCAAAATCTCCCAAATGCACATCAGAATACACTTCATTGCCTTTAAGCACTAAAAGATTTTTCAAGCTTTGCCCTATTATTGGACTTCTTAAATGCCCCATATGTAAAGCTTTTGCAACATTTGCACCGCCATAATCCATAATAATTTTTTTAGGATTTTCCACTTTTTCAACGCCTAAATCTGTTGTATTTTTCATAAAATTTGCATAATAATTATAACCTTTATCTGTAAGTTTAATATTTACATATGCAGGATTAGATACAAAAAAAGAAAATCTTTCATCTTGTTCTATATTATCCACTATTTCATTTGCTACATCAAAAGGTTTTTTAGCATACTTTTTTGCACACTTAAAAGAACTATTGCACTGAAAGTCTGCTAAATCAGGCATAGCACTAAATTTTAATTCTATATCTTCCTTATCGTAACCTAATTTTATAAAAGCGTTTTCTAAAATTTTATATATGTCTTTTTTTACCTTAATCATTTTCCCCTAACCTTTTTCTTAATTGTCCACAAGCGCCATCTATATCTTGACCCAAAGTCCTTCTTAAAGTAGCGCTAATACCTACACTATTAAGTTTGTCAACAAACTTTTGAGCTTGTTTTCTATTTACACCTTTTACACTTCTTTCAGCAACTTCGTTAAGCACAATAACATTTACATGACAAACTTTACTTTTTAATAGATTTTTCAATTCCATAATATGCTTTTCACTATCGTTTACACCTTGTACTAAAGTGTATTCAAAATATATTCTTCTATTATTATGAGCAAAATAATAATCACAAGCTTTTAAAACTTCATTTATAGAGTATTTTCTTGCTATAGGCATAATCTTTTTTCTATCTTCGTCATTAGAAGCATGAAGTGAAATTGTCAAATTTACTTTAAAACCATCATCTGCAAGTTTGTAAATATTTGGTGCTATACCACAAGTAGATAATGATATATTTCTTTGACTAATATTTAAAAAATCTTTATCTTCAACAAGTTTTATAAATTTTGTAACTTCTTCATAATTATCTAATGGTTCGCCACAACCCATTAAAACAATGTTTGTTATTTGCCTATTGTTTTTACTTCCACCAAGATAAGCATTTACTACAATGGCTTGAGCCAAGATTTCTCCTGCGCTCATATTTCTAACAAGTCCACCAATCGTTGAAGCACAAAACTTACATCCCATTCTACAACCTACTTGAGTAGATATGCACAAAGTTTTGCCATATGTATAAGACATTAGTACAGTCTCTATAATGCTTTCATCTGCTAGTTTTATTGCAAACTTTATTGTACCGTCGCTACTTTTTTGAATTTTACAAATTTTTGCTATGTCTACAATAAAATGTTCATCTATCATTTTCAAATCATTTTGCGGAATATTTTTAATATCTTGCAAACTTTTTCCCTGATATATAGCATCATATATTTGACTAGCTCTAAACTTTTTTATTCCAAAACTTTCAAAAAGTATTTTTGCCTCATTTAAAGAGTTGTCTAACAATTTTTGTTTTTGCATTCTACTCGCACCTTGTCCCTACTTCTAGTTTTCTACCATTCACAAAAGCCTTAATTGGCAAAACTTTTCCGTTTTGAGATTGAATTTGCGTTATTTTTATAGCATTTTTATCTCCGCATGCTATAACTAAACCATTTGTTTTATCACAAAAACACACAATTCCCGCTTCTTTTTCTATTTCACCATATATTTCAGCGTTGTATACTTTAAACCTTTCTTGATTGTACATAAAATATGAGGTCGGATTTAACGCAAATGCTTTTATTTCTCTAACAAGTTCTATTGCACTTTTTGAAAAATCTAGTTTAGCCATTTCCTTACTAACTTTTGAACAAAAAGTCGCTTCATCATGATTTTGCGATTTTTTATTTTGGATAAAATACTCTATATCACTAAGAACATGAAGTATACACATAGAGCCTAATTCACTCATTTTTTCACTTAAAGTAATGCTATTGTCTTCTTTTTCTATACTTAAAGTTTTACTATAAAGTATATCTCCGTCATCAAGCCCTATATCAGTTTTCACTATGCTTATACCTGTCAATTCATCACCATTAAGTAAACTTGCAATCATTGGAGAAGCTCCACGATATTTTGATAGCATTGAACTATGAATATTTATTACGCCATACTTACACATATCTATTATTTCTTGACTAAGTATTTGTCCATAAGCGCAAGTAACAATTACATCAGCGCCTATTTTTGCAAGTTCTTCTACACCTTCTTTTCTTATGCTTTTATACTGCAAAACAGGTATACCTTTTTCTAATGCATATCTTTTTGTTGGACTATATATTATCTTACCGCCTCTTGCATTTACTTTGTCAGGTTGACAAACAACAGCAAGTATTTCATGTCCGGCATCATATAGAGATTGCAAGGGCTTTAAGGCAAATTCCGGAGTCCCCATGTATATAATCTTCATATATCATTTCCTTTTATTTCTTTTTTGCTATTTTATCAATATAAAGCACACCATCTAAATGGTCATTTTCATGACATATAACTCTAGCGACATAATCTTCTGCCACCATTTCAAAAGGAGTACCTTCTCTTGTAAAAGCTTTCACAGTAAGTTTTGTAGGTCTTTCCACATATTCACTTCTATTTGGAACAGACAAACAACCTTCTTTAAGTATACATGAACCACTTGTATCACTTATTACAGGATTGATAAATTCTACTTTCATACCTTCAATTTCAATAATAAAAGCTCTTAAAAGTATTCCCACTTGAGGACAAGCTATTCCACAACCATTATTCACTCTCATTGTCTCATACATATCATCAAGTAATGTGCTTAAATCTTTATCAAAATTTTTTACCGGTTTACTCTTTTTTCTAAGTAAATCTTCGCCTACTTTTACTATTTCTCTAAGCGCCATATTTTCTCCTTTTAACTTAAGTTTTGCGGATTAGTTTCAACAAACACACTAACCTTTTTATCTCTACTATTATCAACTATAGTATAAATATTTTTTATTATTTTTTCTTTGTTTTCATTTTTAATTTTTATAAGTATTTGATATCTGTACTTTGTTTTAATTCTTTTCACAGGACAAGCGACTGCTTTACAAAAATTAAAATCTTGCATATATCTATCTTTAAGTTCAAGTACTTTGCTATAACATTCTTGCACAGATTGTAAAGCTTTCTCCTTATCTTCACTACTAAATAATATCCTAATTATAGTGGTAAATGGCGGAAAATTTGTTGTTTTCCTTAAAGCAATCTCTCTTTCATAAAAACCTTCATAATCGTAGTTACTTGCATATCTGTATACATAATATTTTGGTTTATAACTTTGTAAAACAACTTCACCTTCTACATCTGCCCTTCCTGCTCTTCCTGCAACTTGCGTAACCAGTTGGAAAGTTCTTTCATTTGCTCTAAAATCTGTTTGATGCAAGCTTATATCTGCATCTACTATTCCAACTAATGAAACATTTGGAAAATCGTGTCCTTTAGCAATCATTTGTGTACCTACAAGTATGCTAGGTTTAGTTTGAGCAAATTTTGATAATATTTCTATATGGCTATCTTTTGTACTTGTAGTATCATTATCCATTCTAAAAATAGGAACATCAGGAAATAAGTTTCTTATTTCTTCAACAATCTTTTGAGTGCCCATTGCACCAACTCTAAAATCTCTAGATTTACAATTTGGGCAAACATTTATTACATGATACCTTTTATCACAAAAATGACATTTTAATTGATTGTCTTCTTTATGATAAACAAGAGAAACTTCGCAATCAGTACAAGTTGGTGTATATCCACATTTTTTGCAAGTTAAAAATGAAACAAAGCCTCGCCTATTTATAAAAATAATTGCTTGATTATTATTCTTAATACATTCGTCTAATTTTCCAGCTAGATGTGATGATATTGCTCCATATTCTCCTTGCAAAACAGCTTCATACATATTTACACTATGTATCTCAGGCATATTTTTTTTGTTAACTCTTGTAGGCAATGTAGCAAGCCTGTATTCTCCATTTTTTGCTTTAAAATAACTTTCTATGCTCGGCGTTGCACTTCCCAAAATAACAGGACAATTATTGTACTTGCTTCTAAATTGCGCAACTTCAATAGTATTGTACCTTGGATTACTATCGCTTGTATAACTTGAGTCATGTTCCTCATCTATAACTATTAGTCCTATATTGTCAAGCGGTGCAAAAATCGCAGACCTTGCACCTACCGCAATTTTTGCTTCACCATGAAGAAGTTTTTCCCATTCATCAAGCCTTTCTCCAGCACTTAACCCACTATGTAGTATTGCAACCATATCACCAAATCTCGCCTTAAAGTTACTTAAAACTTGTGGTGTTAAAGAAATCTCCGGTACTAACATTATTGCATTTTTACCATTTTTTATTGCTTGTTCTATAGAATGCATATAAACTTCAGTTTTACCACTTCCTGTAACACCATATAAAAGAACTGTACTGCCTTGCGCATTTTGAATAATGTCCATTGCTTGCTTTTGAGCATTATTAAGTTCTATTTTTTTATCTTCTTTTTTAGCAAAGTTTGGACTACGCTTCACTTGTTTTTGATATATACAAAGCACTCCATCACTTTCAAGTTTTTTAATTGCACTTATGGGAAAAATTTTACTTAATTCGCTTAAGAGTATTTCTCCATTTTTTTGCAAATATTCTATAATTTGTAGATGATTTTTTTGTCTTTTGTTAGCATTGTCTACAAAATTTTTTATTGCATTAGAATCATTTAAACCTACAGCAAACTTTAAAAGTTTTTTTACTTTTCCACTTCGTAACTGACTAGGTATAAAAAGCCTAATAACATCTATTTTTCTTAAATGATATCTACCTACCATGTAGTCTAAAAGATTAAACATTTCTTTTTTTATTATAGGTTCATCGTCAAGTATAGAAATAATATCTTTTATCTTGCTTTCTTCTATATCTGTCTTGTCTTTTATCTCTACAACAAAGCCTTCTATTTTTTTGCTTCCAAAGGGCACTAGTACCCTATGACCAACTAAAAGAGGCATTTGTATAGGTATATTATAGTCAAAAACTCTATCAACTTCGCTATTTGGTATATCAACTATTACACTTGCTAACATAAAAAAATTATATCACATAGAGAGAAAAAAATCAATAACATAATCACAATATTAAAATAAGTTTCATAGTATATTATAATTAAAATAAAGTGAGGTGAATATGAGAATTATTTGCATAAAATTGCCTAAATTTATAAGCGCTCCATTTAAACTTTTATTTAGAAGAAAAAAAGACC
This sequence comes from uncultured Christensenella sp., assembly GCA_949292875.1. Classification (GTDB taxonomy): domain Bacteria; phylum Bacillota; class Clostridia; order Christensenellales; family UBA1242; genus CASFBJ01. Next base: position 7,020 of record CASFBJ010000021.1, on the reverse strand, counting down.
AATAAACCAAAATTATCTAGTTTTGCAAGGTATTGACAACTAAAAATCTTTGTGTTATACTTTTTACATAAAGTAGCGAGGTAAAATAAATGCTAGGATTTTTAAGAAGAATGAAAATAAGAAATACTTTGCAAGACCAATCTGAAATAAAATATGTATTCAAATATGGATTGAATGATACAGAATATATTAAAGGTTTTGCGTATCAAGAGGACTGTGAAAATTTTAGATTTCCACAAGGCATAAAACTAATTGAATATTATACACAAGAAAAAGCATTGACTAGTTTTAAAGCAAATATTGAAGAAAAAAATCTTAGATTAGTTTCAGTACTTTTTGACGGTGAATACATACCCTTATATCAAGCAATACAGGCATTAGATAAAGGTAAATTAAAAGAAGTAGGTATATCTCCAAAATACTACTCAAGATATGAATCATGTTTAACCGAAGCCGTAAATCGTGATAAAAATGGAATTTTTGTAATTGAAGGAAAACCTTTTATCGCAGATAGCGACACTTATGCTTTCAAATTAAATATGAAAGGTGAACTAGTACATGTTCATACTTTAGAAGAAATAGAGATTTCAAGCGCAGAAAAATATCAAGCCCTAATAGATGGAAATCCAAAATATTCATTAAAAACACGCGTTAAATCTCGTGATTAAAAGATAGTTCATACTATCTTTTTTATTTAGTTGCCATATTGAAAAAATATGCTATAATAGATTTTAATCAAATCTTTAAGGAGAGTATATGAAGACAAATGTACCTATTTCAATAATAACGGGTTATCTAGGAAGTGGAAAAACAACACTAATTAATCATATTTTAACAAATGCAGAAGGCTACAAAATAGCTGTTATTGTAAACGATATAGGAGAAGTAAATATTGATGCCGAATTAATAGAAAAAGGCGGAGTTGTATCAAATAAAAATGAAGATTTAGTTTCTCTTTCAAACGGCTGTATATGTTGTACGCTAAGAAAAGATTTAATTGAGCAAATAATGCAACTTGTAAGTTCAGACAAATTTGACCATATTTTCATAGAAGCAAGTGGTATATGCGAACCTATACCTATTGCACAATCTATATGTTTTATAGAAAATAGTTGCAGAGAGCAATACGGCATTATCCCTTGCAAATTAGATGCAGTTATTTCTGTAGTTGACGCATTTAGAATGAGTGAAGAGTTTGATAATGGCAACGCACTTATACACAATGTACAAGAAGAAGATGTGGAAAACATAGTTATTAAACAAATTGAATTTTGCGACATTTTGATACTAAATAAGTCAAACCTAATAAATGAAGAAAAACTTAATCAAGTTAGACAAATAATTAAAGCTTTACAACCAAATGCAAAACTAATTGAAACTAACTATTCAAAAGTTGATTTGAAAGATATTTTAGATACTAATCTTTTTGATTTTGATAAAGCTATATCTTCTGCTGGCTGGATACAAGAATTTGAAAATGATAAACAAGAATTAGAAGAAAAAGAAAGAAAACATCACAAACATAACCATGATGAAAAATGTCATTGTAATCATGACCATGAGCACGATGAGCATTGCAGTTGTGGGCACAATCACAAACACGAAAAGGAAGAATGCTATCATAATCATAAGCACGGTGAGCATTGCAGTTGTGGACATCACCATGAGCATGGTGAACATTGTACCTGCAACCAATGCAAAGGCGAAAAAGATGAGTTTAAAATAAATACTTTTGTTTATTATAGAAGAAAACCTTTTGATAGAGAAAAATTTGAAAACTTTATGAAAGAAAATTATGGTAAAAAGATTATTAGAACAAAAGGTTTAGTATACTTCTCAAACGAACCTGACCGAATGTATATATATGAACAAGCAGGAAGTCAAAAAGTTTTAGAAGATAACGGCTTATTCTATGCAACACTACCAAAAAATCAATTAGAGCAACTAAAAAAAGACCCTAAGTTTATGGAGATATGGGACGATGAATACGGCGACAGACTTATAAAACTCGTTTTCATTGGACAAAATATGCCAAAAGATGATATTATTAGGGTTCTAGATGAGATTTAAATTAATTTTAATTTTTATTAATATTTTAAAATTAGAAAGTTTTATATTTGATTAAAACATATATTTTTAATGTTTTAGATTAAAAATATTTATTTATGATGTAAAAAAAGTGAGTTAATACTCACTTTTTTTACATTTCCTTTTTTGCATCTTGCTTTCTTCTTTTTTGACCTTTGTAAGGAAACTTAACTTTAACCTCTATAGTTCCAGCATACTTTCCTTCATCATACAAATCTATTTCATCTGCAATAAAATAATGTCTCATGCGAACTTTTTTAGTTTTTTCTTTTTCAGTTTCTGCTTCATTTTCAGGTTTAGTATCTTGTTCTGTTTCAGTTTCAATCTCGGGTTTAGTATCTTGTTCTGTTTCAGTTTGAATTCCACATGTAGGAACTTGACTTCCACCTTTTACGCTATCATCATCACTCTTTACCCCTTCAATAACAGGCACATAAGTTTCACTTTTACCTAAGCAATCATTTAATAAGTCGTAAAATTCTCTACTATGTATATCTAGTTCAGCATTATTATACAACTTTTGCGCAACTATGGACATGTCTTTAATATCTAAATTTTCTCTATCTACCATATCTATTTCCATATTTGCTGACAAAACTATTTGCGTTATTAGAAATTCTGCATTTTGCATCATACTTATTTGATGCTCTCTTAATCTTTTTAAATTTATTTCTGTATTTTTTCTTAAATCATTTAAACTTATAACCTTTCTTAAATTCATATTATACTACCTCTCTTTTATATTTGTAATATAACATATTTTACAAATGTAGTCAATATACTATATATATAAAAAAGACTATTTTTAAGTTAAAAAACTTAAAATTTTAGTCTTTTTTAATATTGTATTCCCCATACAACTAATTTATTTGCCCTCTTGCCACAAACAACACATTTATCATCTATTGCTTTTTCATTTTCAAGTATACATCTACTTTTTGTGCCTTTTATATCTTTCATTTTAATCTCACACTCTTCTAAGCCACACCACATAGCTTTAATAAATCCAGGATTTGTATTCATTATTTTTTCTACTTCTTCATAGGTATGGCATTCATAAGTTTTTTCATCTCTTCTCTTTTTAGCAGTATTATATAAGTTTACTTGAATATCATCTAAAAGATTTTGTACAGCATTGACTATATTGTCATCTAACTCAACTTGTATTCTTTCTCTCGTATCTCTTCTAGCGAGCGTCACTTTCTTATTTTCAAAATCTCTTAATCCAAACTCTATTCTAACAGGTATACCATTTACTTCATGTTCAGCAAACTTAAAACCAGGAGTTTTTTCAGTTTTGTCTATAAAAGTTGTAATTCCTGCATTATTTAATTTTTTTAACAAATCTTCGCAAATATTTAATAATTTTTCATCATTACCAATAGGAACTATTACTACTTGTCTTGGAGCAATTTTTGGTGGCAAAACAAGTCCAAAATCATCACTATGTGTCATAATTAAAGCACCAATCATACGGGTTGTAACTCCCCAAGAAGTTTGATATACATACTCATCTTCATTGTTTCTATTTTTAAACTTGACATCATAAGCTTTTGCAAACTTTTGTCCAAAATAATGACTAGTACCAGATTGTAATGCGACACCATTATATGTAAGACTTTCTATTGTATATGTATACTCTGCGCCGGCAAACTTTTCTTTTTCAGTTTTTCTTCCAACAATAACAGGTATAGCAAGATACTCCTCAAAAAAGTTTTTATATATATTTAACATTCTTAATGTTTCTTCTTCTGCTTCTTTCGCCGTTTCATGAATAGTATGTCCTTCTTGCCATAAAAACTCTCTAGAACGCAAGAATGGACGAGTTTCCTTTTCCCATCTAACTACATTTGCCCATTGATTATACAATTTTGGTAAATCTCTGTAAGATGTAACTATTTTACTGTAGTAATCACAAAACAAAGTTTCACTCGTAGGTCTTACAAGTAACCTTTCTTCTAGTTTACTTTCACCACCATGCGTTACCCATGCACCTTCTGGAGCAAAACCTGCAATGAGTTCACTTTCTTTCGCAAAAAGAGATTCTGGAATAAAAATAGGTAGATATACATTTTGATGACCTGTTTCCTTAAATTTTTTATCCAATACACTTTGCATTTTCTCCCAAATTGCATAGCCATTAGGTTCATAAATCATACAACCTTTTACGCTAGAATAATCAATCAATTTTGCTGCTTGAACAACATTAGTATACCATTTTGCAAAATCTATATCTCTACTTGTTATTGCTTTATTTCCCATACTTATACCTACTCTTGTAAAATTTATAAAATTAATTTGTTTTATATACAAAACATTATTGCTTAAATTTTAACAAAAGTCAATAAATTTTTATTTAGCGTATTAAATAAAACAAAATTTGACACTTAAATGTTTTGACAAAAGCACATAAAAAGCATAAACTAATAAAAAGGAGAAAAAAATGAATTCATTAGATTTTTTTTTACAAATAACTCAAATACCAAGACAACCTAAAAAAGAAGATAAAATTGCACAATATTTAGTAGATTTCGCAAAATCAAAAAATTATGAATTTTACAAAGACAAATTGCACAATGTTATAATTAAAGCAAATAATAATAGCGAAAAAACAATTATACTGCAAGCACATACAGATATGGTATGTGAAGCAGTTGATAAACACTTTGACTTTGATAATACACCTATCACTCCAATAATAAATGGAGATACAATTACAGCAACAAATACCACTTTAGGTGCCGATGATGGTTTTGGCGTCGCATTAATCTTAAATATACTTGCGAATATGAAAAAAGGATATCCAAATATAGAAGCAGTATTTACAACACAAGAAGAAATAGGAATGTATGGTGCACAAGCATTAGATTGCTCTACATTAAAGTCAAATATGCTTATTAACTTAGATAGTACAAACAGCAATGAAATAATAGTTTCCTGTGCAAGTGGAAGTTTTATACAATTTGAAAAAGAAATAACTTATACAAAATTAAATAAAGACCAAAATGTATATACATTTTCTATTAGTAATCTTTTAAGCGGTCATAGTGGCGAAGACATAAACAAAGGGCGAGCAAACGCTATAAAAGAATGTATACATTTTACATCTTTACTAAATGATATAAAACTCATAGACATTAAAGGAGGTACAAAAGACAATCTTATCCCAAACAATGCAGAAATAACTTTTACCTCAAATAATGATATAAATACATTATTAGAGCAGTTTGTATCTAATTTTAAAAATAAGTATAAAAATGAAATTAAAGCAAGTTTTAAAGCCTTAAAAGCACAAAAAGACAAATATATTACTAATTTTGAAAGCATAATTGCGTTTATAAATGAATTTCAAAATGGAGTTTTAAAAACAAATGAAAAAAATGCACCTATAGCATCTATTAATCTTGCATCAATAAATATTTGCAATAACAAAGTTATAATAAGGGCAATGCTTAGAAATAATGTACAAAATGATATAGAATACTACTACAACATTTACAAAAATCTTGCATCAAAACATGGTTTTAGTTTTAATATTGAACATTTTGCACCATTATTTGAAAACAATGAAAATTGTAAACTAAAAGAAATTTGTGAAAAATCTTATATAAAACTTTTCCATAATAAACCAAACATTTTAGATATACATGCAGGACTTGAAGGGGGAGTTTTTGCAAGTAAAATAAAAGACTTGCAAGTAGTAAGTCTTGGAGCAGATTTACAATCTATTCATACTATTAATGAAAGTTTGAAAATATCTTCTCTAACAAAATTAGAAAAATGGCTAGATGACATTTTACTAAGCATTTAATTTCACAAAAAAAGAACATTATCTTATAACTAAAGGTAATGTTCTTTTTATATACTAATTATATTATTTTTTCAATATATTATTTATAACAGATTCAGGTGTAACATATCCACCATTTATCTTTACACTAGGTTTTACAAATGTTTCTCCAAGAAAATTTCCTTGATTATTTGTTCTTATAAATTTTTCATTAATAACAACATTTTCAAGATTATGACAATTATCAAATACGCCTTTTGCCATTCTTTGCAAAGTATGTGGAAAACGAACAGATTTCAAATGTATACAATAAGCAAAAGCTCTATATCCTACATTTTCAAGACCTTTATAAAAGCTAATATTTTCAAGAGAAAGACACATACCAAAAGCCTGTTCTTCTATATTTTTTACTCCCTGCATAAAACTCACATCTTTTAAAGATTTACTTGCATAAAATCCTAAAGCTTTTATAGTATCTACTTTTCCAAATGCTTTGAAAGTGCTAAGTTTTGGACATAACGAAAAAGATTGTATATCAACGGTATTTACATTTTTATTACATATAACAGTTTGCAATTTATCGCACCCAACGAATGCACTATATCCTATCTTTTCAACATCTCCTTCAAAAACAACTTTTTCAAGATTAGGACACTCTTCAAAAGCATAATCTTCTACTATTTTAACACTTTCAGGAAATGTTATAGAAGTGATTTTTTCTTTACCTATCTTATTAACCATATTACAAGTTATTTTTTCTATTCCATCATTAATCAAAACATTACCATAACCATCTATTCTATACATTATTTTTACCTTCTTATTTCTTTTTACAACATATATTTTAGTGTATTTTAAAAAATTTGTCAATATCCTCTATTATTAAAACAACCTAAAAGCTCTTAACAAAATAAATAATATACATTATTTAACACAAGTCCTAACCTAAAAATAGAACTTGTTTTGATTTATCCTTATATAATATATACACTTAAATACAAAAAAAAGGAAAGACTTTCGTCTTCCCTTTGAACCTTCTTAGTGTAAAATTTCTTTTTTTATTTCCAGAGATTTCTCTCTTCGTCGACAGGTTGTACCTTGCGGTACTCCTTAAAAGGAGGTGATCCAGCCGCACCTTCCGA
>CASFBJ010000020.1 GCA_949292875.1 uncultured Christensenella sp. | reverse complement strand
TTGAATTCATCAGTATATTTACTAAATTTTTGTCCTTTGCTAGCCATAGAAAAAACCTCCTATGGTAATTATACCATAAGAGGTATTAAATTTAAAGTAATCCCTTTTTATTTTTGTGGTGCAAAAATGGGGTTCACTTCACATTGCTCATTTTTTATTTTTTCTACATTTATTATAACATTTGAAAAAACGCATCTAATTTTGGGGTGAACCCCAAAATGAACTGCACCCCAAAAGTTAGACACTTTTGGAGGTGCATTTCATTTATAGATGCATTTTATTTTATTCTTCTTCAGTAGGCAACTGGTCACAGTTTTTTATTGTAAGAGATATTCTATTTTTATCTAAATCTACACCTATAATTTTTACATTTACAACATCTCCAACTTTCAAAGCCTCGCTTGGATGTTTTATAAAGTCTTTTGATATTTGTGATATATGCACTAATCCATCTTGATGCACACCTATATCTACAAATGCACCAAAATCTATTACATTTCTCACAGTACCTTTAAACACCATACCTTCTTTTAAGTCAGTAATGTCCATTACATCACTCCTTAAAACAGGTTTAGGCAATTCATCTCTTATATCTCTACCAGGCTTTAAAAGTTCTTTGACTATATCTATAAGCGTAGGTTCTCCTACTCCACAAATTTCTGCAACTTTATCATAGCCCTCTTTTTCTATAAGATTAGGTAAAGCTTGTACCCTATTGTTTGCGACATCTTCTTCTTTCATATTGTAATGCTCTAACAATTTTTTACAAGCGTCGTATGACTCTGGATGAACAGCAGTATTATCTAAAATATTTTTGCCATTTATTATTCTTAAAAATCCAGCACATTGTTCATATGCTTTAGCACCTAATTTTGGAACATTTAAAAGTTGTTCTCTAGAAGTAAACTCACCATTTGCTACTCTATAGTCTACTATGCTTTTTGCGATGCCTTTATTTAAACCACTCACATATGAAAGCAAACTATAAGAAGCAGTATTTAAGTCTACTCCTACACTATTTACACAGTCTTCAACAACCCAACCTAAAACTTCTCCCAGCCTTGCTTGTGGCATGTCGTGTTGATACTGTCCTACACCTATGCTCTTTACATCTATTTTTATAAGTTCAGCTAAAGGGTCTTGCAATCTTCTTGCAATACTTACAGCACTTCTTTCAGCAACATCATAAGTTGGAAATTCTTCAGCGCCTAATTTTGATGCACTATAAACAGATGCTCCTGCTTCGTTTACAACCATATAAGATACTTTCCTACTTTGTTTCTTTATTAAATCAGCAACAAATATTTCAGATTCTTTTGATGCTGTACCATTCCCTATACTTATTACATCAACTTTGTATTTATCAATAAGTTGAGTCAACTTAACAGTTGCTTCTGCTGTCTTATTTTGTGGTGGCGTAGGATATACAACGCACTTATCTAAAACTTTGCCTGTTTGGTCCACAACCGCTATTTTACAACCCGTTCTATATGCAGGGTCTAAACCTAAAACAACCTTATTTTTAAGCGGTGGTTGAAGAAGTAATGGTCTAAGATTATTATCAAACATTTTTATTGCTTGTTCATTTGCTTTATCTGTAAGCAATGTTCTAATCTCTCTTTCTAAACTAGGTTGTAAAAGTCTATAGAAACCATCATCACAAGCTTCTTTTACAAGTTTGTTACACTCATTGTATTTTTCTTTGTCTTCTCTAGCTTCTTTAGTTAGTTTTAGATATTTTCTATCTATTTGATTTAATACAATCTCATCATTAATTTCTAATTTTACTTTTAAGCAATCTTCTTTTTCACCTCTATTGATTGCAAGAATTCTATGACTAGGTATTTTACTTATCTTTTCATCAAAACCGTCATACATATCATAGGTCTTTGCATTTTCATTTTCTAGCAAAGTACATTTTATGCTTGCATTTTTTTGATAAATATCTCTTATCACTTTTCTTAACTCTGGTTCATCACTAACCATTTCAGCTATTATATCTTTTGCTCCTGAAATTGCATCATCTATAGTCTTAACTTCTTCATTAAGAAAACTTTCAGCCTCTTTTCTTACATCACAATTATTAGATTGCTTTAATATTATATCTGCCAACCCTTGCAATCCTTTTCTAATAGCTTCACTTGCTCTTGTTTTTTTCTTTTGCTTAAATGGACGATAAATGTCTTCCACATCAGTTTGTGTTAAGGCATTTTCTATATCATTCATTATTTCATCTGTCATTTTTCCTTGTTCTGTTATACTATTTATAACTTCTTGTTTTCTTTTGTCTAAATTTCGCAAATATTGCAACCTATCTGCAAAATTTCTAACTTTTTGGTCATCACAACTTCCGGTCCATTCTTTTCTATACCTTGCAATAAAAGGAACAGTACAACCTTCATCTAAAAATTTTATTATATTTGATGAATGTTCTAATTTCATATTAAACTCAGTTGCTAAAACTTGTGCAAAATCCATATTATTATCCTCTATACATATAATTTAAGTATGATTGTATACTTAAAGATATTCTAGCAAAAAAGTAAAAATTTTTCAATTAAAAACTAAAGATTTTTTAACAATTTTACAGCAAAAATCTAGCCATTGCAATTGATATACAACTATACTTTACACAATATGTAAACTCCGTTTCAGTCACTGCAGGCTCTGTCAGCTTGTCCAACGATTCAAATATATTATGCAAATTTTTTGTTAATTTATCAAAATCATTTAAGTCTGTTTCATTGAATGTGGATATATAATTTTCATAGACATCATCATACTTGTCTATTAAATCCAAAATCTTTTGCTTACAAGCAGATAAAGTAGATTCTTTTTTGTCAAAAGAATAAGAAATGTTTGATAAGGTTTTATAAGACTCATCAAACACACTTATTAAATTATTTAAAACTTGCTTATCATTATCATTTAGATTGTAATTATATTTTTTTTCATTTGCTTTAAACTCCAACACCTCAGGTTTGTATCCTGCATCTTTAAGTTTTGCAGATACAGCAAGTGCATCATCTTTTTTATCATATATTGATGTCAGTACATAATAAGCATTTTGCTTTGGATATATGTACCCTGCTCCTCCCATTGTTCTTATTTCATTTGCAAGTTGAGAAGCAAGTTCTACACTAATGTAGTTAGCAACACTAATTGCATAATAATCTCTTTCTGCAAGTTTTATTGAATTTGACGAATTTTTTGATGCAGTAACGATATTACCAGCCAAATTTCCAATAAGCGCAAGTAATGCAACAAAAAATATGAAAAAGACAAAACCAAATTTTCTTGATTTACGACCTGTTATTTTTATTTTGGATTTTTTAAAAGTATACCCCACTCCATATTCTTTTTTTATATTGTCATCTTCAAAAATTTGTTCTTGTGTCCACTTATTGTCCATAATACAACTTCCTTGTGCTATAATGATTATAATTAAATTCTTTATGTTTAAATATATGATTAAAAAAAGCATTACATGACTGCTATGTACATTATTCGGCATTATTAGTAGTTTTGTATTGTTTTTTTTATTTAAAAAAAAGAAGAATTTGATTAAAATTAAATTACAAAGGAGTAATATATGAAAATCAAACCTATATTTGACAGAGTAATAATAAAAGAAATTAAAAATAAAGAAACAAAAACTAAAAGTGGCATAATTTTACCAAATAGTGTAAAAGAAATGCCGAACCAAGGAAAAATTATTGCAATAAATCCAAATACAAAAGATGAAAATGGCGTAAGTTCAGGGTTAAAAAAAGGAGATATAGTACTATATCCAAATTATAGTGCTATAGAGTTTACATTTGAAGATGAAATATATGTTGTAATAAAAGAAGAAGATATATTATGTAAAATAGAAAAGGAGTAAGATATGACAAGCGAAATACTAAAAGGAAAAGATGCAAGAGAAAATCTTTATAAAGGTGTAAATATTTTATGCGATGCCGTAAAAGTTACTTTAGGGCCAAAAGGAAGAAATGTTATTTTAGAGCAAGGCTCCTTTCCCCTACTTACAAATGATGGCTTTACTATAGCAAAAAATATAAAACTTGAAAATAATTTTCAAAATCTTGGCGCTCAACTCATATTTCAAGCGAGTGCAAAAACAAACGAAGTAGCAGGAGATGGAACAACAACCGCATGCGTTTTAACACAATCACTTATTGAAGAAGGCTTAAAAAATACAACCTTTGGAGTAAGTCCTATCCCACTAAGTAAAGGAATGAAAAAAGCTTGCGATATAGTTTGCAAACTTCTTGAAATGAAAAGTAGAAAAGTAAAAACAAATAAAGATATAGAACAAATAGCTACTATATCATGCGAAGATGAGGAAATAGGCGCACTTATTGCAAAAGCTTTTGAAAGCGTAGGTCATGAAGGTGTAATTACTTTAGAAGAAAGTAACAAATTAACTACAGATTTAGAAATAGTAAATGGCATGCGCTTTGATAAAGGATACATGAGTTCTTATATGAGTACAAATCAAGAAAAACAAATATGTGAAATGGACAATCCTTACATATTAATAACAGATCAAAAAATAGAAAATATTAATCAAATTTTACCATTACTTGAAAGCATAGCGCAAAATGGACAAAAACTAGCAATAATTGCCACAGATTTTAGTGAAGAAGTAGTAGCAACATTAGTGATGAACAAGCTTAGAGGTAGTATAAATGTAGTTGCTATAAAATCTCCCGCATTCGGCGAACAAAAAACGCAAATATTAGAAGATATAGCAATAACAACAAATGCAAATCTTATAACTACAGAAAAAAATATTACTTTAGAAAATACAACAATACAAGATTTGGGTTCATGCAAACACATAATAGTAACAAAAGACTCAACTACAATTATAGAAGGTAATGGAGATAAGGAAAAAATAGATAATAGAATTAAAAACATAAAGTCTTTAAAACAAAATAGTAATGATGAATATGAGAAAAAATTATATTTAGATAGATTAAGCAAAATGCAAAAAGGTGTAGCAATCATAAAAGTAGGTAGTGCAACTGAGATAGAACTAAATGAAAAGAAACTACGAATTGAAGATGCACTGTCTGCGACAAAGTCTGCAATAGAAGAAGGTATAGTTATAGGTGGTGGTTCTGCCCTACTAAAATGTTACACAGAGCTAGAAAAAGCAATAGACAACTTTAGTGAAGAAGAAAAAATAGGCGGAAAAATAGTGCTTAAAACTTTAGAAGCACCGCTAAGACAAATAGCAAAAAATTGTGGAATAGATGATGGTGTTGTAGTAGAAAAGGTAAAAAATGCAAATGAAAATATAGGTTATGATGCTTTAAACAATGAATATGTAGATATGGAAAAAAGCGGAATAATAGACCCTAAAAAAGTAACTAGATGTGCTTTACAAAACGCTGTTTCAGTCGCTTGTTCTCTCCTTACTACAGAATGTAGCATCTGCAACAAAATAGACAAAAAATAAACAAGGTTAACCTTGTTTATTTTTTATAATATGTTTTTATTATATTGAAAATTAAAGTTTTATGTGCTATATTTTACTTTAATTTTAATTTTTTTATAATTTTTAAAATTAAATCTCGCCTTTAAAACTTACACTAATTGCACCTATTCCAAACTCTTTTATTGTATAGGGGTCCATAAATACCTTATCTACCCTTATATCATCACCATATTTTTTCATAATTAAGGATTCCAAAAGTTCTGCGTGTTTTCTAGATTTTGCATATTGTATACTAATCTTTAAAACTTTATTATCAGTCTTTATACAATCTAAAATATTTAAAATTTCGTTTATCCCGTTAGTCATTCCGTCTTGCTTTGAAAGTAGTTCCATACTTCCGCCTAATGCAGAGACAAATATAGGTTTAATCCCAAAAGACAAACTTTGTGTAGGTCTTTGATAATATCTAGTTATTATTTTTTTATCTTCAAGTAGTATTAAAGATTTATAAGAAGCAAGATTTTTTTCTATATCTTTCTTTATTATATCTATAGGTATTTTATTTTCAATCTTCTCTATTACATCATCTATAAGAGACTTTATAGCAAAACTATTTGTAGGTACATATACAACCATAAACTTATTCATGTATTTATTTTTCAATGTCTCTATAGCTTGTTGTAAATTTTCAAAACTTTGCGTTTTTTTATCCATTGTACATATATATAAAACATCTTTATCTTTTTTTAGTTCATCTTCAAAAAATGTCAAAATAGTACCTAAATCTAGCACATCTTCTTCAACATAAAACTCAGTATCGTTTACATTCAAATAATCACTTGTGCCATATAAGGCATAATCAAATTTTTCATCATTTACATAAAAAGGAACATTTAGCACTCTTATTTCTTTTTCTTTAACCTTCAAGTAAGGCATTTTGCAATATGAATCTAAAAGTAATATACTCATTTTTCTTTCTCCTTCGCACATATTATAACAAAAAACTTAAATTTTTTCAATGCTTTAAGCTAACTTTTTTTGATAAACATTTAGAGCATATTTAACTTTATCCAGATATATTTTTGTTTCATAATACTCAATATCTATTTTTTCACCATTAGATTCTTTTATCCAATCTTCAACTATTCCCTCACCTGCATTATACGCACATATAACATAATCAATATTTTTAAACCTATCTAAAAGATAAGATATATACGCAGTTCCTAAGTAGATATTACATTCTACATTTTCTAAATCTATAATTTTCTCATATCCAATTTTAGAAGCTATATAATCAGCAGTACTTGGTAAGATTTGCATAAGCCCAATTGCTCCTACAGAAGAATATGCCGTTGGGTCAAAATCGCTTTCAGATTTTATTGTTGCAAGTACTAAAGCTTCTTCAACATCAAAGTCGTTGCACGCTTCTTTTATTAAATCGTAATATTTTATAGGATATAAATAATTTGAAACACTATTTACAAAAAACAAAAAACAAATAGCAAAACTTATTGTCAATAAAAGCGCAAAAAAATTTAATTTCATATACATATTTTATCTAATAAAAAAAGATTTATGCTAAAAGATTGATTATCTATCATATTTTTGCTATTTTGTATATATGATTAAAGAAATTAATATAAAAGAAGATTTGCCTACGGTTGACCTTGCAATAGCAAGAATAGAGCAAGAAATAGAAGCTAATAAACTTTTTGGAGAACAAGTTATTAAAATAATTCATGGATATGGTAGTAGTGGAGTTGGCGGGCATATTAAAATAAAATTATCTACTCTTTTACCTTTATGGAAAAAAACTAAATATATATATGACTACATCAAAGGCGAAAATTTTACACAAATCACAATATCTAATAGAAGATATTCAAAAAAACTAAAAGAAATATTAATGCAAGATCAGTATTTTAATTCCATAAACAAAGGAGTTACCATACTCATACTTAGAAGTGAAGATTAAAAAAAACACCATAAGGTGTTTTTTTTATTAATCTGCTTTATATGGTAATAATGCCATATATCTTGCTCTCTTAATTGCTGTAGCAACTTCTCTTTGATGTTTTGCACAAAGATTAGTTTGACGAGCTGGTAAAATTTTACCTTTTTCAGTTATAAACTTACGAAGAGTATTTACATCTTTATAATCTACAACTTTACTATTATCAGCGCAGTATAAACATACTTTTCTTTTAGCAGGTTTCTTAACAAATTTCTTTATTTCTTTTTCTGCTTTAGCATTGCTTTCTTCTACAACACTTTCCATAGTGATTTGAGCATCTACTACTTGATCTTTTTCTTCCATACCATTTACTCCTTTATATATTTTTGACATTAACTAATTTAAAATGGTAATCCGTCATCTTCAACAGGTTTCAAATCTGAAATATCCGCACTTCCGTTTAATTGTGCATCAGATGTTCCCTTAGGAGTCAAAAATTCTACTTCTTCTGCTACAACTTCTGTAACATATTTTTTAGTTCCATCTTCAGCATCATAACTACGAGTTTGTAATGAACCTACTATAGCTACCTTAGAACCTTTGTGTAAATACTTTCCACAAGTATCTGCAAGTCCTCTCCATGCAATAATATTGAAGAAATCTGTTTCATTTTCTCCCTCTGCATTCTTAAATCTTCTTCCTACAGCTATTGAAAAGCGACACATTTGTATACCGCTTGCTGTTGTGTTTGATTCTGGTTCACGAGTAAGATTACCTATTAAAAAAACTTTATTCATATTTTCATCCTTCTTTACTTTTAAATTAGATTAATTTTTTGCTATAGACATACTTCTAAGTATACCTGTTGTTATGTTCATCAATTTTTCCATATCTTTAGGAACATTGCCTTCTGCAGTATAGTTCATTAAAACATAGAAGCCTTCTTTTTTGAATTTGATAGGATAAGCCAATTTTTTTATACCCATCTTTTCAATGCCTTCAACAGTTCCGCCATTTTTAGTTACATATTCACTAAACTTAGCAATCAATGCTTCTCTATTTTCTTCTGCAACATCTGGAGCAATGATATACATGCATTCATATTTTTTCATAACTTCAACCTCCTTTTGGACTTTTGGCACAAATGTGCAAGGATATATTTAGAATACTCTAAAATATACAAAGATATAATAGCAAATCCAAACAAAAAAATCAATACTTTTGGACAAATATTTTTAAACTTAATTTTTAACTTGAGTGTATGGCAAAATGATTATTATTAAAATACAAATCAATATAGCAACTATCTTTTGATTCTCTTACATAAGTAAATGAAAAATCTTGCATATCATAATTTCTTTCATCTTCTAAGATATACACATTGTCAGTTTGAAAATATTTATAATACATAGACAATGTTTCATTATCTATGTAATCAAATATATATATGTTTTTTACATCAAACTCTTTTTGAAAATTTTTAAACTCCAAATCTGAGATAAAATAATCATTTAGCACAAATAAATAATCTATATCATAAAGGTTATTTTGCACCAAGTATTCTTTACTATTTGTGTATTGTTTTGAGCCTAAAACATTAAAGGATAGCAAGTTTTCATTTATTGAAACAAGATGAGAATTTGTTCCTTCAATATTTACCATAACATTCTTTTCTATCTTTGGTGATGATGTTATAAAAGCAGACACACCTATACAAAGGACTAAAAATATGCACAAAGGATATTTTATATAATAACCAATATTCACTTTCTTACTAAAACAGTAAAGCAGTATATAAGAAAGTATTAGACCTTGTATACTTAATTTTAAAATATTTATATAATCATAATTAACATTAGTAAAAATTTTTGTTGTTTGAATTATAGCTAAAAAGCAATAATCTAAACCTTGTAATATGAAATGTATAGGAATGATTAAACATAAAATTGTAACTACAAAAAGTACAACATATGCAAAAGTGGACAAAGGCAATAAAATTACATTTGTTAGAATGCTTAATATAGAAAACTTACCAAAATACAATGCCATACAAGGCAATGTTCCTATAGTCGTAACTATAGACATACAAAGTAATCCTTTTATAGTATAATTAGGAATAAATGTAATTTTGTTATACAAAGGCGAATAAAACAATGCTATAGCAAAAATACAACTAAAACTAAGTACAAAGCCCACATTAAAAAGTTGTATAGGGTTTAAAATTAAAATAAGTATTCCTGCTAAACTTAAAACATTTAAAGAATCATAACTTTTAACTTTAAGAATTGTGAGCGCCATTACCATTCCCATAATCCCCGCCCTTACAATGCTTGGAGCAAAATCACACAAATAAGCAAAGAAGAATATACACAACGCCATAATCAAAAGTTTGTATTCATATCTTATCCCTACTCTTTTAAGCAGTAAAATTATTAACGCAAAAATGATAGTCGTATTCAAACCACTAACAGCTAAAATATGCGCTAAACCAGATTCTGTAAAAGAACCTCTTACATCATAATTAAGGTAAGACGTATCGCCAATTAGTACAGCATATGCAAGCGCACTACCTTCTTGCGACATGTTACCATTTAAAATTTCATATATTCTAAGTTTTATACTTTCTTTTAAACTTAAATTAGATTTAACTATACTTTCAATATCACTATAATCTATACTCGCAGTATAATTTATTCCATCGTAAGCCTCATAAGACATTCCTGTACTTGTTAAAAATTCAACATTTTCAAGATTTGTTTTAAATCTTATTATATCTCCACAATCAACATTTGATGTAGTTATAAATATAAATATTTGCTTACCTGCAAAAATTACTTTATCATCTATGCTTATAGTACAATTTTCCAAAACTCTTTTAAATCCATAAGAATTCTCTGTATTACATTCATTTGCTCTACCCTCTATAGTATACTCTATAGTTTCATCTATTTTGCTATTTTCAAATTCTTGATAACAAATAAAAAAATATATACTGCAAAATACACTTACAAAAAGTGCTATAAAACAAATTATAAACCTTTTCCTAGTAAGTGAATAAACCACACAGCACGCATAACATGTAAGCATGAAAAAACAACCTACATAATTTCCATACAAAAGAAAATATGTGGCTAAAAGCAATGTTAAAATGCTTAAAAATATAAAAAACAATGGCCTAAAC
The DNA here is from genome assembly GCA_949292875.1 of uncultured Christensenella sp. Lineage (GTDB taxonomy): Bacteria > Bacillota > Clostridia > Christensenellales > UBA1242 > CASFBJ01. Next base: position 136,650 of record CASFBJ010000020.1, on the reverse strand, counting down.
GCAAGTATATGCGCTTTTTCTTTAGTTTCAAACATTTATAAATATCCTTATATAACCTTGTATAAGAATATCATAAAATGTATAAAAGTGCAAAATATATTTTAATATATAGAAAGGTATTGATGAATAATTTCTTATGGAATAAACTTTTTTATTTATTTACTCCAAGTCTTTTCGCTATTAAATCTGCTACTTCTTTAGCGCCATTTATATTTACATCAAATTGCTTAGTATTTTCAATATAAGGCACTAAAAGTTCAGGATTTTGAATATATTTCTCTATCATTAATCTAGCATCTTTTTCATTTGGACAATATGTTCCCGTTTTATACACTTCAGTAAAAAGTTTGTTTGACGCTTTTTCTATAGGTCCTGTATAAAAATTTGTCATTATAGGCGTATGCATAAATACGCAATCAGTAATTGCATTTGGTCCAGCTTTTGTTACAAATAAATCACTTGCTTTATATAATTCGGATATATATGGTATAAACTTTTGCGGTAATAGAGTTATATTACTTTTAATATTTTTTAAATTGATATATTTTTCATACAATTTTTCATTCTTGCCACAAACAGGAATAAGAGTTATAGGATAATCAGTCTTTAAAAGTTCATCAGTAAATTTTTCCATACTCGCCATTCCATAAGCTCCATCAGCTAATATAACCGCAAATTTATCTTTTGGAATACCGTGCTTTTCTCTATAATATTCTTTACTTTCTGTTATGTCTTTAAGACTTTCTCTACTCATAAAATTTACTTTATATACATTTTCTTTTGGCATTTTAGATTTCTCTATTGCTTCTTTTACCGCCATATCGTTATTACAAAAGAACATTTCTACTCTATTATCCCACCAACCATGAGTGTTATGATCTGGATTATATGCTGTGATTATAGAATCTAATTTTCCTTTTTCTTTACCACACAAAGCACAGTGCAAATCACCATAATATGTAGTTAATATCAAATCAGGCTCATAACTTTTATAAACCTCAACTACTTTTTCTTTAAACTTTTTAAACTTTACATTATAAGACAATTTTAATGTATTTTTTTGTCCAATAATATGCATTAAAATCATTTGTGAAAATAATCTTGACTTATGCTTATTTGCTTTAAACACTTCGCCTATACAAAAATTTTCAAAGTCAATTAATTCTTTAACTCCGCTACTTTTATACGGTAACCTAATTACTTCAATTTCATCTTTATAATTATTTTCTAATTGTTCACAAATAGCTTGTGCAGTCATTAAGTGCCCCTGACCAGCTTCTATAAAACTTACTAATACTCTTTTTTTCATATTTCATTCCTTTTCTTTCTTACTCTTTTAATTATATATTAAAATAAAATTTTAAACAAGCAAAAGACAAAAAAATTTATTAAACGAAATATTAAAATATTTTATAAAAATAGCAACAAAAAAGCACAATGCAAATGCATTGTGCATTTTTTGGTGGAAGTGGGCGGATTCGAACCACCGAAGTCAGCGACAACAGATTTACAGTCTGCCCCATTTGGCCACTCTGGAACACTTCCGCATGGAGCTGGTGAAAGGACTTGAACCCTCAACCTGCTGATTACAAGTCAGCTGCTCTGCCAATTGAGCTACACCAGCAAGGAAATATGGTGCCTCGAGGTAGAATCGAACTACCGACACAAGGATTTTCAGTCCTTTGCTCTACCGACTGAGCTATCGAGGCATTTAAAGTATTTATACAAAATGGCGACCCGGAAGGGGGTCGAACCCTCGACCTCCAGCGTGACAGGCTGGCGCTCTAACCAACTGAGCTACCGGGCCAAATATTGTATAAATACTAAAAAAAATGGTGGGCCTTCAGGGACTTGAACCCCGGACCAACCGGTTATGAGCCGGTTGCTCTAACCAACTGAGCTAAAGGCCCTCAGTTGCATATACTCGCAAGTGAATATATGGTCGGGGTGAAGAGACTCGAACTCCCAACACCATGGTCCCAAACCATGTGCGCTACCACTTGCGCCACACCCCGATATACCTTAGTGTAGACTTAATTATAATACTATACAAATTGTTTTTTGTCAACTATTTTATGAAAAATTTTTAATTTTATCCTATTATATTTTTGAAATGAAAAAAATGTGAAAAAAATAAGTAGCATATAATTACTATACTACTTATATATACTCATTTAATTAGATGTTACAAGAGCTCCAAGCATTTTTTTAATCCATATTTTACATGCTCTAAAGTTAGTCCACCTTGTACATATAAAATATATGGAGCACGAATAGGCGCATCACTAGAAAATTCTAATGTCGCTCCTTGTACAAATGTACCAGCACTCATAATTATAGGGTCGTTATAACCTGGCATATCCCAAGGTTCAGGAACTACGAAACTATCTATAGGAGATGCTTCTTGTATGATTTGGCACAACTTAATAAGTAAATCTTTATCATTTAATTCTATGCTTGTAACTATATCTCTAGGAACTTGGTCTTTTATAGGCAAAACTTTATAGCCTAGTTTACGCATAGCACAAGACATAAGCGCACTTCCCTTCATTGCTTGAGCAACCGTATGCGCAGCCATAAACAAGCCTTGATAAAAAGGTTGATAAGACCCTGCATAAGAACCAACTTCAAGACCCAAAGAAGGAGATGTGTAACGATAAGATATCTTTTTAATTAAATCTTCTTTTCCGCATATATAGCCACCTGTTGGAGCTAAACCGCCACCTAAATTTTTTATAAGAGAACCTGCAGTTATATCTGCTCCTACTTCTGTTGGTTCATATATATCTGTAAACTCTCCATAACAATTGTCTACCATAATTATTGATTTTGTATTAATCTTTCTTATTTTTTCAATAATATATTTAATATCATTTATACACAAAGCATTTCGCCAAGCATACCCCCTACTTCTTTGTAAAAATATAAGCGTAGGAACATTTTTTTCTAAAAATTCAAAAATCTTTTCTTCATCAAAATATCCATCTTTAAGGTCTATTTGATTGTATTCTACTCCTATTGCTTTAAAACTAGAATAATCATCTTCTTTTGTGCCAAAAATAACATCATCAAGTGTATCATATGGTTTTCCAGTTATTGAAAGCATACTCATACCTTTTTTATTTAGAAGTCCAAGTAGTGCAAGTGCTAAAGCATGAGAGCCACAAGTTATGTTTGGCGAAACTATAGCACTTTCAGTATGGAAAATATCTGCAAAAACTTTATTAAGTGTATCTCTACCAATATCATCATAGCCATATCCATTTGTGCTAGCAAAATGTCTTGCACTTATTCTATTTTCATTAAATATTTTTAAAACTTTTTCTTGATTTTTTAATGAAATATCGTCTATTTTTTCATATATAGGCATTATCTCTTTTTCACATTCTTTTATAAATTCATCTATTCCTATCATTTTTCTAACCAGTCCTTTATGTCTTTGATTATTTTATTTTTGTCATTAGGCATTTCATAAAAATGAACTTTTTCTCTATGTTTGAACCATGTTATTTGTCTTTTAGCATACTTTCTTGTATTTTGTTTTATCTTCTCTATTACTTCTTCTTTTGAACATTCATTTTTAAAATAAGGTTGCCACTCCTTATACCCTATACTCTGCATACATTGGCATTCAAAGTTTGTACCATTTGCTAAAAGATTGCGTACTTCACCTTCAAGGTCATTTTTTATCATTTCGTCCACTCTATTATTTATATCATGATAAAGCATTTCCCTATCTTTATTAAGAACACAAAAATAGAAATCGTATTTACTTTCAACAACCGAATTTTCTATATTATTTCCATTTTGCAATTCACTTATTTCAAGTGCTCGTATTACTCTTTTAGTGTCATTGATATGCAATTCTTTCGCTCTTTCTTTATTTTTATCTTTCAAAAGGTTATACAAGGCTTCTTTACCATGTTTTTCTAAATATAATTCGTATTTTTTTCTAACTTCATTATTTTTAGAAACATTGCAAAATTTGTAACCATAAAGTAAGCTTTGAATATATAATCCTGTACCGCCTACTAAAATAGGTATATGTTGCCTAAGAAAAATATCGTGAATTATTTTCTCTGCCATATCTTTATATTCACTTACACTAAATTCACTATTTGATTGTACAATATCTATCATATGGTGAGGTATACCCTGCATTTCTTCTTGCATTATTTTTGCAGTACCTATATTACAATCTTTATAAATTTGCATACTGTCACAAGACACTATTTCACCACCAAATATTTTAGCAAGTTCAATAGATATACTAGATTTTCCTACACCAGTAGGTCCTGCAATTATAAGTAACTTTTGTTTCATTACAGAACCCTCTTGAACCACTTTTCTACTTGTGATTTTGTTATTTTTACTACATAAGGCCTACCATGTGGACAAAGCAAAGGGCTATTTGATTCTTTAACCATATCTAGTAACTTTTCTATTTCTTCATTAGTTAGAGTATCACCTGCTTTGACAGCAGATTTACAAGCTTTAGTAGCAATCTTATGTCTTAAAACAACCTTATCTCTACTAAAAGACTGCAAATCTGACAAAATTTCCGTTATAAAACTAGACAAATCTATATCTACAAGCAAACTTGGAACTTGAGTGATTATTAATGAATTTAATCCAAAATCTTGTACTTCTACTCCTAGCTCTTGCAAAGAATTTGCATTATCTAAAATGAAATCTTTTTCTTCAGCATTTACGCTTATTTTATATGGAACTAAAAGTTGTTGAGTAACAATTTCTCCTTTTTGTATCTCATCTATTAATTTATCAAACAAAAATCTTTCGTGCGCTGCATGTTGGTCTATTAAATAAAGGCTTTCATCTTGCTCCACTATAATGTAAGTGCTAAAAACTACTCCTAAAATTTTATAAGCATTACTTAAAAAAGATGATTGTTCATATGAGTGAGCAACATTTTCTGTTTCTTTACCATAGTCTAAAACTTTTGCCATTATATCAGATGTTGAATTCAATTTTGTTGCGACATCATCATTTTCTAAATCAGATTTAAAATCAGGAATAACTATATTCGTTTTGCTTATAATATCTGCATTTTGTATTTTATCATCATCTTTAACCATTTTGCTTATGTATTTTGAATTATCAGAAAACATATAGCCTATTGAAACGCCATCTTTTTTTTCTTCTAATCTATCGCTATCTTCTTTCAAAAATGATGTTTTAATATAATTTAATGGATTTTTTATAGAAAAATTTTCTTCTTTTTCACTTAATCTATCTTGATCTTCTTCCACCTTTGACATATCGGCAAGTTTATCTTTTATTGTTACATATATCCATCTATAAAGTTTATCTGAATCGTTAAATTTTACCACAGTTTTTTGAGGAGAAATATTTACATCTACTTCATCATATGGAAGACTAAGATTTAAAACAAAACAAGGATATTTACCTTTCATCAAAAAATCTACATAAGCGCCATTTACTGCTGAACCTATAACATCATTTTCAACACTTCTATTGTTTACAAATGTAGTTTGCCAACTATGATTTGGTTTCGCTATATATGGTAAACTTATTGCACCTTCTAATCTAAAATCTTCAAACTTTTCATTTATAATTATCAAATTGTCTGCGAACTCTTCTCCATAAACTGTAAGAATACCTGTTTGCAAATCGCCTTTTTGATTATTAAGTTTTACATTTCCATCTGCAACTAAAGTAAATTCTATTTCTGGATGAGACAATATGAATATGCTGACAAGTTTGTATATTTCTCTTTGTTCAAGCAGTGGTGTCTTTAAAAACTTAAACCTTGCAGGAGTATTATAAAAAAGCTTACTCACAGTAATGCTAGTACCAGTATTACAAGGTGCTACTTCTTTTCTTACAACTTCCCCACCTTGCAACTCTATAAATGTACCTATATCTTGTTGCTCTGTTTTTGTAAGCATTTGCACATTTGAAACAAGAGCAATACTTGCAAGCGCTTCTCCACGAAACCCAAGAGTACTTATTTTATATATGTCTTCTTTTGTACAAATCTTACTTGTAGCATGTTGCTTAAAGGCATTTTCCACATCTTCGCTTTCTATACCGCCACCATTATCTACAACTTTTATTTTGCTAATACCGCCTTGAACTATATCTATCATAATTTTTGTAGCGCCAGCATCAATACTATTTTCAACAAGTTCTTTAACTACACCTGCAGGGTTTACTACGACCTCGCCCGCAGAAATAAGATTGTATACATCACTAGTTAATACATTTATTTTAGCCATACTACCCCTTCTTTACTCTATCTTTCAAATTATTCAAAATCTCTAAAGCCATCATTGGCGTTATATTGTCAGTATCTACAGACATTAATTCTTCAATTAAAATTTCATTGTCTTTACTTTGAGCTTTGTCAGTTTGCAATTGAATATTATTAATTTCATTTAGGTTTTTACTATCCGCAGTCTCCAACTTACGAAGTATTTCTTTTGCTCTGTCAGTAACAACTTTAGGAACACCCGCAAGCTTTGCTACTTCTATCCCAAAACTCTTATTTGCTCCACCTCTAACTATTTTCCTTAAAAAGATAATAGTATCATTGTATTCTTTTACAGATATTCTATAATTTTTTACGCCTTCAAGCATGCCTTCTAATTCTGTTAGTTCAAAATAATGCGTAGCAAAAAGTGTTTTTGCTTTGAGTTTTTGCGATAAATATTCCATTATAGACCAAGCAATGCTTAGACCATCGTATGTTGATGTTCCTCTACCTACCTCATCAAGAATAAGTAAAGACTTTTCAGTAGCGTTATTAAGTATATTTGCCACTTCTACCATTTCAACCATAAATGTACTTTGACCAAAAGACAAGTCATCACTTGCTCCCACTCTAGTAAATATCCTGTCTGTTATTGGAATACTCGCTTCAATAGCAGGTACAAAACAACCTATATGCGCCATAATCACACTTATTGCAATCTCTCTCATATAGGTACTTTTCCCTGCCATATTTGGACCAGTAATAATCATTATTCTTTCATCGTCATTATTTAAATTGACATCATTTGGAACAAAAACATTATCTTTTAGTATTTGCTCTACTACAGGATGCCTGCAACCTTTTATGATTAAGTTTTTATTTTCTGTATTGATATTTGGTTTAACATAGCTATTTTTTTCACTAGTTACAGCAAAAGAACTATACACATCTAATTCTGCTACAGCACTGCCTAAATCTTGAATAGTGACAAGATTATTTTTTAATTGTTCTCTAACATAATTATATATCTCATTTTCTAAAAGCAAACTTTTTTCTTCGCTATTGAGTATTTTGTCTTCTATTTCTTTTAATTCTTCAGTTATATAGCGTTCATTGTTTGAAATTGTTTGCTTTCTCACATATCTTAAAGGCACTTTTTCAGCCATACTTGTTGGTATTTCAATAAAATAACCAAAAACCTTATTAAACTTTATTTTTAAAGTCTTTATTCCTGTTTGCTCTTGTTCTATTCTTTGTAGATTAGTTATCCATTTTGTTCCATGCTCTTTGATATCTCTATACTCATCTAAAGTTTTGTTGTATCCCTTTTTAATGTAATTACCATTTTTCATATTAGATGGCGGTTCATTATTTATAGTTTGTTCAAGAAGATTCGCTAAAGCAGACACATCTTGCATCTTATTATTAACCGCACACAATAATTTGCTTTTGCATTTTGAAAGCAAGTTTTTTAAATCAGGTACTTTTTTAAAACTTTCCTTAAGTGCTAAACAATCTTTAGGAGTAATGCTTCCATATACTAATCTACTACATATTCTTGATATATCTGCAAAGTTATCTAAAGTAGAAAGTATACTTAATCTTATAGCGGAATTTTTTACTAATTCTTCAACAGCATCTAATCTTTCGTTTATTTTATTTGCATCTTGAAGCGGTTGTTCTATCACACTTTTTAATAACCTGGCACCACCATTTGTCTTAGTGTAATCTAATACATTATAAAGTGTACCTTGCCTTTTACCATCACGCATTCTGCTTGTTAGTTCCAAGTTTCTTAAACTATTTGCATCAAGATACATATAGTTACCATCTTTTATCTGTTTTGGAAATTTTATATGACTTAACTCTCTTTTTTGAGTTTGATTACAATATTCTAGAATTGCGCCACAAGCTTGTACAACAAATCTAGATTTACTTATCTCCAATGTGTCTATGTTTAATATATTAAAAAATTTTTTTATCATTTCTTCTGCATTATATTCATCAAAAGACCACTCTTCATATTTTTCAAATTTTGATATTATACCTGTTGATGAAATAGCAAGCGTAGTGCCTATTTTGTAGGCTTTTTCATTGCAAATAATTTCTGCAGGACTTATTCTAACAAGTTCGTCGTTCAATCTTTGAGTAATATTTTCTCCTGAAATATCTATAGCATAAAATTCGCCTGTACTTAACTCAAGATAAGAAATAGCTCCGCCTTTATTGTCTATGTATACGCAAGCAAGGTAATTACTATTTGTACCCGTCAAAATGTCTTCCTCTATAACAGTACCGGCTGTTACTACTCTTATAACATCTCTTTCTACAATTTGCCCTTTTACCGGTTCAGACAATTGTTCACAAATAGCAACTTTATAACCTCTTTGTACTAGTTTTGACAAATAAGAATCTATAGCATGAGCTGGTACGCCACACATAGGAGCCTTTTGACCATTTCCGCAATTTTTTGATGTTAAAATTATTTCTATAGCTTTTGAAACAAGTTCCGCATCTTCAAAAAAGCATTCATAAAAATCTCCTAGCCTATACAAAAGGATAGTATCTTTATATTTCTCTTTCAAATTTAAGTAATGCGTCATCATTGGTGAATATTTCATAGTTACCTCTCTATTGTACCATAAACTTTGTTTTCTCTAACTTCTTGCACTTTTACTTTATAATATTTATTAAAATCTATTTTATCTATGAAATTATTAAGATATATAGTCTTACCAGATTCACTTATTGCTACATAATTATTGCTTTCTTTTTTAATTAAACAATCTAAAGTCTGGCCAATAAGTTCTTTATCTTTTTCCTTTGTTATAGCATGTTGTATATCTAATAAAATATTAACTCTTTTTCTTTTTGTTTCTATATCTATTTGCTCTGGCATAGTCTCTGCCACTGTACCTTTTCTTTTTGAATAAATAAATGCAAAAATAGAATTATATCTTACTTTTTTTACTAAATCACAGGTAAGTGCAAAATCTTCTTCAGTTTCACTTGGAAAACCTACAATAAAGTCTGAAGTTAAAATAACATTAGGAACTTTTTCTCTAAGTTTTTCTACTCTATCTAAATAGTATTCCCTAGTATATCTTCTATTCATTTTATGGAGTATATCGTTTGAACCAGATTGACAAGGCAAATGAACTACTTTGCTCATCTTATCTTCATTTGCTATCACATCTATAAGTTCATCGCTAAAATCTTTTGGGTGAGAAGTCATAAACTTTAATTTAAAATCACCATCTAAATCACAGATTTTTTTACAAAGTTCAGGAAATGTTATTTTTTCTTCTAGCCCTTTACCGTATGAGTTTACATTTTGTCCTAAAAGCGTAATAGATTTATATCCTTGCGAAATCAAATCTTTGCACTCTTTAATTATGTTTTCACTTTTTCTACTTCTTTCTCTGCCTCTAACATAGGGCACTATACAATATGTACAAAAATTGTTACAGCCATAAGTTATGTTTACCCAAGCGTTTGAACCGCTTGTCCTAAAAAATTTAGTATTTTCAACTATGTCTTGTTCTTTGTCAAATAAATCAAAAACTTTAGCTTTTTTATCTAATACTTTTCTAAAATAATCTTCAAACAAATCTGCATTAAATGTACCTATAATTATATCTATCCAAGGAAACTTTTCTTTCAAATTTTGAGCAGATTTTTTCTGTTGAGTCATACAACCTAAAACTGCAACTATCAAATGCTTTTTCTTTTTTCTAAGTGGCTTAATATTGCCTATATTTGAAAAAATTTTAGTTTCCGCACCTTCTCTAATACAACAAGTATTAAAAACTATCACATCTGCTTCTTCTATAGCATTTGCTTGAGTGTAACCAAAATCTTCTAAAACACCAGCAACTTTTTCACTTTCATGCACATTCATTTGGCAACCATAGGTTTGTATAAAATACTTCATAACGGAAAATCCTTTTTAATTAATTTATATAATATTATATAAGATATTGTCGTTTTTTTCAAGTAATTTATGTAATAAAATACATAAAATTGATTAAACTATTTGTATGAAAGAACTCCAAAAGAAAAAAAATCATGGTGTCATAAAAAAAGTAATCTTTATTTGTTTAATATTAATGCTAGCTGTATTTTTAATACTAGTAGCATTATTTTTTGGCATTGCTTCAACTGCAAAATTAGACACCGAATTATTAAACTCTATTACATCTCCAATACAGATATACGACAATAAAAACGAAAAACTCGCAGAAAGTTTAAGTGGTGCACCTTATGTGAAAGTAGATGACTTAAATGATTATACATTACACGCATTTATAGATGTTGAAGACAAAACATTTTTTGAACATAATGGCATAAACATTAAAAGAATAGTTAAAGCTTTTGCAACTAATGTTTTATCTGGAGATATAGAACAAGGAGCTTCTACAATAACACAACAATTAATTAAAAATACTCATTTAAATAATGAAAAAACCTATTCAAGGAAAATAAAAGAAATATCTCTTGCTTTAGAGATAGAAAAACAATATGATAAAAAACAAATTTTAGAAATGTATTTAAACGCTATTTACTTTGGCAATGGCTGTTACGGAATAGAAAGTGCTTCAAATTTTTACTTCAATAAACCCGCAAAAGATTTAACTCTTAACGAATCTACAGTTCTTGCAGGAATTATAAAGTCGCCTTCTTATTATTGTCCTGTAAATAATATAGAAAATATTACCCAAAGGAAAAATTTTATATTAGATACAATGTTTGAATTAAAAAGTATAGATGAAAAATCTTACTTAGAAGCAAAATCACAAGAAATACAATTACATATAGACAATACAAGTAATCTAAACAACCAAAGTTACTTTTCCGGAGCAATAGATGAAGCAAGTAGTTTACTTCACTTAACTCCATCACAAATAGCAAGTAAAGGCTACAAAATATACACATATTTTGATAAAGAAAGCAATGTCCTTCTTTTAAAAAATTCTATAAACGACACAAACGCTTTACACAATAGCATTATTTTAGACAACGATACTTATGGAATAATTGCATTTAACTCTAGCATAAAATACGGAGCAACTAAAATAAAGCGCTCTCCCGCTTCTACAATAAAACCCATACTTGTGTACGCCCCTGCTGTAGAAAAAGGACTCATTCAACCTGCTACTATATTAAATGATAATCCTACAACTTTTAAAGAAAATTATTCGCCAAAAAATATAAACAATGTCTATTATGGAAAAATATCTGCAAGTGACGCACTCGCAAAGTCTTTAAATGTACCTGCAGTTTCCATATTAGATAAACTAGGCATTGATGAAGCAAAATATTTTGCAGGCAAACTTGGCATTACTTTTGATGAAAAGGATAACGGCTTATCACTAGCTTTAGGTAGTATGTATAATGGAATAACTATTAAAGATTTAGTAAATGCCTATTCTCCATTTTGTTCAAATGGATACATGAAAAATGCTACTTTTATTAAAGAGATAAAAGATGCAAATGGCAACACAATTTATAAGCATAATGTAAAAAAACACAAAGTAATGACAGAAGAAACAAGTTATTTGGTTGGAGATATGCTAAAAAACACTACTCAAAATGGCACTTGCCAATCTTTAAAAAATTTTAATTTTGATATCCGTGCTAAAAGTGGTACAAATGGAGCAAAAAATTCAAATAAAAATACTGATGCTTTGTGTATAGCTCAAACTACTGCACATACTGTTTGTATATGGTACTTTTCAAAAGATTATAAAGAAGAAAACCTTTTAGAAAATACAAGTGTAACAGGATTAAGCCCAACAATTAGAATAAAAAATATTTTTGCTACTTTATACAAAAACCATAATCCGAAAAATTTTGATGTGTGCCAAGGTGTAGAACTAGTAAAGTTAGACAAAATAGATTATGAATTAGGAAATATTAAACTAGCAAGCACAAATACACCTAATCATTATGTAAAACAAGCATATTTTAATAAAAAATACATTCCAAAAGAAATAAGTTCAAATTTCATACATTGCATAAAACCTGTTTTAACATATTTACAAAAAGAAGATGAAATAAACTTAAAATTTATAGCTAGAAAAAATCAAATATATGAGATTGTACAAGAAGAATACGATGATGGAAAAATTGTTTCCTCAAATGTTTTACATACTTACACAGATGTAGAAGGATTACAAGATTTTACGGCAAAAATTGATAAAAAGAAATCTTACAAATTTTATATAAATACAAAGATTATACAAAGTGAAAAATATGAATCTTCAAATGTTGTAGAAATAAAAGAAGAACAAAAAACTACAAATTTCTGGCTTAGAAAATTTATCATATAGAAAAAAGACTTGCATGCGCAAGTCTTTTTAATTATCTAAGATGTAATTTTGCTTTTAATGCTCTACAAGCTTCCAAATCTTCTTTTTCAAGATACTTAAGTAAACCATCTCTTCTACCAACCATTTTCTTAAGACCTCTTAAAGCGTGTTTATCTTGCTTATTTGCCTTAAGGTGCTCAGTAAGATTGCTAATTCTATTCGTAAGTAAAGCAACTTGAACTTCTACAGAACCTGTATCGCCTTCTTTTCTAGCATAAGCATCTATTATAGCTTTTTTATTTAATTCTGCCATTATATTTCTCCTTTATATATTCGCCTATATCCTAGATAGATTAAAGGAATTTGTGTATACTATCCAAGAAAAGGTATAACTCATAATAGCATTATTTTTTTATAAAGTAAATACTTTTTATAATTTTTATCACATTTTTACAATTTTCTGTAATTTTTATCATTTTTTGCATATTTTCCAGTATTTTATTACTTTTCTTGCTTTTATTTATTCCAAATTTTATATATTTAACATTATCAAAAAATTTGTTTTTTTAACACAAAGATTTTAAATTAAATCATATTTCATCAATACCCTTCTTTTGAAATAAACCATTTACAAAAACCATGATGCTTCATCACATTTTGTCCCTCGCAAAAAAGATATCGTACATTTCCTCCAATTTTTATTGTATACCTTGTACCAGCGCCTCCAGAATGTAAAGAACACGCTTGTCTTACATCTAGAATTTTGTCTATATTATACACTTTACCATTTTCCCATACAATGCTTTTTGGAATTACTGTGCCTTCTATATCAAACAATGCTTCAACTTCAACATATATTTTTTCTTGCTCTTGCATAAAAACTCCATAATTTTTGTACAAGAGTTGATGTCTTTACCTTTTAAACCCTATAGGGTGTATTACATTTTCTTCTTTAGCATCATTAAGTTCAGTCAAACTCTCGTCAGTATACATTATGGCCTTTTTTATGGAATTATATCCAAATTTTGTCCTAATTTTATCTATTCCCTTTTCAAGCGTTTCTTTCTTAAGTATATCTTCTACACTTTGAAACATATCAAGTTGCGTTTTACATTCATCTTCTTTAACAAGACTTGACACTTGAACACCTAATGAACGAAGTTTATAATTAGTATATTTAAAACTTTTAAAGATATCGTACGCTATTTTTGCTATTTCATTTGCACTATTAGTTGGTATATCTATAGACTTTTGCCTACTCTGTGTTTGCAAATCACTATTTCTTATATATAGTGCAACACATTTACCTTTGAATCCATATTCTTTTAGTCTTGCACCCACACTTTCACTTAGTAAGTTTATTATTATTTTTAAATCTTCATCTTTAGTCATATCTCTTTTTGTTGTAGTACTATTTCCTACAGATTTAATAACAGAATAAACACCACAAGGTTTTACCTCGCTATTATCTTTACCATTAGCAAAATCATGTAGATATTCTCCCCATACACCTAAAATATCTTTTAGTATTTTTACTTCACAATTAGCCAAATCGGCAATTGTATATATACCTATATGGTTTAATTTCTTTTTTGTTGCCTTGCCCACAAATATCAAACTTTCTACTGGTAAAGGAAAAGCAATTTGCTTATAATTTTCTTTTGTAATTAAAGTTGTAGCGTTTGGTTTCTTATAATCACTTCCAAGTTTTGCAAATATTTTGTTAAAACTTACACCAACACTAGCAGTAAGCCCTACTTCCTTAATTAAATCATTTCTTATCCTATCTGCAATAATTTGCCCCGAACCAAAAAGTTTTATACTTTTAGTTACATCTAACCAACATTCATCTATTCCAAAACTCTCTACTCTATCTGTATATCTTTCATATATATTTCTTGCCAATTTTGAAAACTTTAAATATAAAGAAAAATTCGCCTGACAAAATTCTATGTTAGGGCATTTTTGCTTAGCCTCTATTATTGTGTCTCCTGTTTTTACTCCCTTTTCTTTTGCTAACTGATTTTTTGCAAGCACTACACCATGTCTTAATTCTATATTGCCACAAACTGCCATAGGCACAGTTCTATAGTGCGCATTATGTAACGCTTCTACACTTGCATAAAAATTGTTTAAATCAACATGTAATATTACTCTTTCATCATTATTTCCCATACTTTCTCCCAACAAATAACTACTCTATTATACTATGTATAATTGTATATTTCAACTTTAATATAAAAACAAAATAAAACATCTTGAAAAAAAATAATTATGTGTTATAATAAAACTATAAAAATGAAGGTAAATAAGATGTTAAATAAGATAAAAACACGAAAAACATATGAAGAAGTAATGCAAAGCTTAAATAGTGACAAGTCCTTACTCGTAGAAAACAAAATTATAACAAAATCAGATTCTATTCAATATAAAAACAATGACGAAATCATATTACCAGACGATATTAATATTATAGAATTTGATGCTTTTAATGGTTTTGAAAAGTTAAAAGATGTTCACTTACCAAAAAATCTTCGCATTATCAAAAGAAAAGCTTTTAATAATTGCCTAAATTTAAAAAAAGTTATTTTCCCAGATACACTAAAATTAATTGATTTTAGGTCATTTGCTTATTGCATGAATTTAAAAGATGTAGAGTTTAATAATAGCTTACATGAAATTTGTGAAGAAGCATTTTTGTTTTGTACAAATTTATCTAAAATTATTATACCTAAAACAGTACAAATAATAAAAGATAAGGCTTTTTCTAACTGCTACAATCTAAAAGAAGTTATTTTACCAGATAACATACATTTTATTCCAAGAGGACTATTTTCATCTTGTGCAAAACTAACAGATATCCATTTACCAAATAATCTAGATAGAATACTTGCAAATGCTTTTGAATGTTGTTTATCCTTAAAATATATTGAGTTGCCCGCATCCGTTAATTATATTCAAGAAAGTGCATTTTATAATTGCCAAAGTTTACAAAAAATAACTTTACCTGAAAACATAAAAGTTATTGCAAACAACACTTTTAAAAGCTGTTCTTCTTTAACAGATATAACTTTGCCTAAAAACTTAAAAGAAATAAATAATCAAGCATTTAGTAATTGTGAATCTTTAACCTCAATTGTTATTCCAGATAATGTAAATAAATTAGGTAAAAATTGCTTTGAAAATTGTTACAATTTATCTAGTGTAAAACTGCCAAATTCTTTATACACACTTAGGGCAAATACATTTAAAAATTGTTTTTTATTAAAAGATTTATATATACCACAAAGCATACAACTTGTTGAAGACAAAGCCTTCGAAAATGTTAATTTTAATTACTTATATATAAACGATGACGGAAGCAAATTTCTTACCAATAATAGATTAGATGATAATAAAATTTATTTTGATTTAACCAAAATTAAAAAAAGTTATGAAATAATACCTACTCTATTATCTTTTGAAAGTGAAATAAGTAAAAAAATATACGATATTTGTTATGAATACAATATAAAATTTAGCGTAGAATTTTTAAAAGATTTACAGCAACAAAATTTATTAGAAGATTTTTTAAACAATGCCAATTTTAAATACTATAAAAATATTTTGAAAAAAATAGACAAACCACTAGATACTTGTGACTTTGAAGCTTTGCAAAGATTATGCTATATTATAGGCATATTTGAAAATAAAAATAACGAAGACAATATAGATTTTGCTATGAATGCATATAATTTTATTAAAATAAACTTAGAACAAGAAAATTTGAACATATACACTTTAAGCGCATTATTTAAAGATATAAATATTAAAAAATTTAATCCAGAGCTTGCAAAATTTATTACTAGCAAAAGAAATAGAAATAATACTAGTGTATTTGATAAACTTTTATGTGAAGAAAAAAATAACAAAGGGTTTATTGTTAAATTAATAAATTATTTTGATGATATACAAAAAACTCATCAATCAAATAAAGGTTCACAAAGACATTTAAGTCCAAGCGTAGAACATTTTAAAAATTTTATTTACGCAAAACCTTTTGATGGAATTAATGAAGAAAATAAACACATTGCAGAAACTATAAGACGATTTTATTACTCTCAATCCACTTTTGATGAAGCGTGCAATATAATAAAACAATTCAATGAATTAAATGTTAAAAGAAATATATTAGGTATCCATTTAAAAAACGAAAGTGGCACAATATATGATTATGACAATCAAACAAAAGATAAAAATTTTATTCGTCTAAGTTATGACTGGCTTGAAAAAGATGACCCTGTGATTTTTGTCTTAGGTAAATATTGCAATTGCTGTTCTCATATAGAAAGTAGATTTGGTTATGGTATAATGAAAGCAAGCATTCTTGATAACAATGTCCAAACATTAGTTATAAGAGATAATTTTGAAAGAATAATAGCTAAAAGTACATTATACATAAATAAAAATAATGGATATGGAGTCTTAAATAATATTGAAATATCTTATTGTGTTCCAAATGAAGACTATATAAAAATATATCAAGAGATATATACAGGCGTAGAAGATTTTACAAAACTATATAACCAACTATATCCAAATAACCCAATAGAAAAAATAAATGTCGGGCAACACCACAATGATTTAAATGAAATATTAAAAAGCAAATGTAAAGAAGAAGAAAATTTACTACATTCTATAGACTATAGAAAATATGCAAAAGATATTCTTCTAGAAAGAAAAGGTGATAGCCAAACTGGGCAATATATTTTTTGGGAATTAAATAAATACAAAATTAAAGAAAGTATTCAAAATCTATAAAAAGACATATTATAATACTATATTTACATGTGTAAAATGCTTTTAATTTTAAAATTTGTAGAATAATTAAAATAAAAAAATTCTCTACTAATAGAGAATTTTTTATTATATCAACTCTAATCTAACTATTTCAGCATTATCTCCACGACGAGTTCCAAGTTTTATAATTCTTGTATATCCTCCACCTTGTCCTAAAGATTCTGCTCTTTCAGCATATTTTTTAGCATATACATTGAAAATCTTTTCAATTAGTGGATGTTTAACATCACTTGTTCTAGCTACAAAATCAGCTTTCTTTTCACCATCTTTTCTTTGTTCTTGTATATCATAGCAAAAAGACATTATTTTTCTTCTTGCTGCTAATTTCTTTGGTCCATCGTTTAAAACTTCAACAGTTTCTTTTGAACCATCTTTAGCAACTCTAGTCTTCTTTACTGTAACTACATCTTGGTAAGTATTTTTAGCAAGTGTAATAATTTTCTCTGCTTCTTTTTGAGCTTCTTTTGCTCTATCTAATGTAGTTTCAAGATAGCCATTCATTAAGAAATATGAAACTTGATTGCGAATTAAAGCTAAACGCTCTTTTGTAGGCCTACCCAATTTTGAATTAGACATTTTTCATTCTCCTTTTTGGTTAGTCTTCATTATCATCACGAAGTCCTAATCCATAACTTTGTAATTTTTTAATGATTTCATCTAGTGATTTACTACCTAAATTTTTAACTTTAAGCATATCTTCTTTAGATTTCTTTGTTAAGTCTTCAATTGTAAGTATATTCGCTCTCTTTAAGCAATTATTAGACCTTACAGACAAATCCATATCGTCTATACTCATTTCAAGTACTTTAGATTGTTCTGTCTTTTCATCATCTTTTAATATATTTAAAGAACTCATACCATCAACTAAACCAACAAACATCATAATATGCTCATCAATTATCTTAGCAGACAAACTTAATACATCTTTTGCAAGTAGCGTACCATTAGTTTCTACTTCCATTATTAACTTATCAAAATCTATACTTTGTCCTACACGAGTCTTTTCTACTCTATAAGTTGCTTTTTGAACAGGCGTAAAGATTGAGTCCATTGCTATATAGCCAATAGGGTCATCTTCTTTTTTATTCTGAGAAGCAGGAACATATCCTCTTCCTCTACCTATAATTATTTCCATTTGAAAATCGCAACCTTTTTCTAGTGTACAGATTAACAAATCTGGATTAAGTATCTCTACTTGTTCATTTAAAGTTATATCTTTTGCATATAGAGGTCCTGGTTCACAAGATTTAAGATATATTGTAGTTGTAAAATCTCTATCAGTATTCAATGTTTTTACATGAAGATTTTTTAGATTTAGTATTATATCAGTTACATCTTCCTTCACACCTTTTAGTGATGTAAATTCATGATTAACACCTGCTATTCTTATAGCAATAGGTGCAGCACCTGGTAAAGCACTATACAATACTCTTCTTAAACAATTTCCTATAGTAATACCATACCCTCTATCTAGTGGTTCTACAGTAATCTGAGCATAAGTTCCAGATTCGTTTTCTTCCACTACAATTTTTGGTTTTTCTATTTCCAACATTAACAAAATTCCTCCAAAAATTAAATAACGCACAACTAAATATAGTTGTAAGATAACACAAACTATTAATTACGAGAATAAAGCTCTACAATTAGATGTTCCTTAATTAATAAGTCTATATCTTCTCTTTCAGGTATAGCATTAATTCTACCAGTTAAAGTCTCAGTGTCAAATTCTAACCACTTAGGAGTAGTTATTTTAATACCCTTTAATTTCTTAAACATATCTTTTTCTTTACTTGATTCAGCTATAGAAATAATATCTTCAACTTTTACTTGATATGAAGGAATATTTACCTTCTTACCATTTACCAAAATGTGTCCATGGTTTACTATTTGTCTAGCTTCTGCACGAGAAGAACCTATACCCATTCTGTAAACGACATTATCTAATCTTCTTTCTAAAAGTGAAAGCATATTTGTACCAGTAACGCCTTTCATTCTTTCAGCTTTTTCATAGTACTTATGGAATTGTTTCTCAAGTAAACCATAAGTTCTTTTAACCTTTTGTTTTTCACGAAGTTGAACGATGTATCCATATGATTGTTTAATTCTTTTCTTACGACCATATTCGCCACCAGGTAGACTTGGATGTCTTTCCATAGCGCATTTTTTAGAAGTACATCTTTCACCTTTTAAAAACAACTTGCAACCTTCGCGTCTGCATTGTCTGCAGTCTGCTCCAACATACTTTGCCATATTTTATATATTCTCCTTACTATACTCTTCTACGTTTAGGTGGACGACATCCATTGTGAGGAATAGGTGAAACATCTTTTATAGAATTTACTCCTATTTCTGCAGTTGCTATTGCTCTTATAGCAGACTCTCTGCCTTGTCCTGGACCTTTTACGAATACATCAACAGTATTTATTCCTTGTTCTTTTGCTGCTTTAGCTGCAGTTTCACAAACTTGTTGAGCCACATAAGCAGTTCCTCTTTTTGCACCTTTATAACCTAATGCACCAGAGCTACTCCATGAAACAGCATTACCAGCTTCATCAGTAAAAGTAACAATAGTATTATTAAAAGAAGCGTGAATATGTGCTTGACCTTTATCAAGGTTTCTAGTAACTCTTCTCTTCTTCCTAGTGCCACCTTTAGCACCTTTATTCTTCATATTAGCCATTGTTTACTCCTTTATTTACCTGCAACAATTTTATTTTTTTTTCTTCTAGTTTTTGCATTATTCTTAGTACTTTGACCTCTAACTGGTAATCCTTTTCTATGACGGATACCACGATAGCAACCAATTTCGCCTAATCTCTTTATGTTTAGTTGAACTTCTCTTCTTAAGTCGCCTTCAACTATATGATTATTTTCTATTTCAGCTCTAAGTAAAGCTACTTGATCTTCTGTCAAATCTTTAACACGAATATCAGGACTTAACTTTGTAGCCTTTAATATTTGTCTTGACTTATATAAACCAATGCCATATATATAAGTAAGACCTATTTCCAATCTCTTATCTCTAGGCAAATCTACACCTGCAATACGAGCCATAATCTCCTCCTAAATGGTAAATTAAATGATTTTTATATTTATTTATATATTATAACGCAAAAAGTCAATAATTGCAATACTTTTATTACAATTATCAGCCGCACTTTTTAACGGTGTTTTCAAATTTATCATAGCCTAAAGCTATGGTGAAGTGATTATATATTATTTTATGTTATCCTTGAGTTTGTTTATGTTTAGGATGTTTAGGACAGATAACCATAACTTTACGACCGCGCTTAACTATTTTGCAGTCATTACACATTTTCTTAACTGATGGTCTAACTTTCATATTTTTCTCCTTTTAGTATTACTAATTCATCTCGTACAAATTATAACTAATTTTGTACTTGATTTCTCCTAATTATATCTATAATTCTACCTTTGTTTAAATCATAAGTACTTACTGCTACAGATACTCTATCGCATACAACTATCTTTTTTTTACCTAATCTAGCTCTTAGTTTTCCGCCTAGATAAGCATCTATTATATGACCGTTAGTTAGTTGTACTTTATAAACAGCATTTCTTATTATTTCAACAACTTCGCCTTCCAATTCAACATAATTGTCTTCTTTTGCCATAAATCCTCCAAATTTATTTTGTTTGATTTTTAAAGTTTTTTAAAACTTTTCTAATATCGCTATCTAATAAATATCTTGCATTTTCTAGTTTATCAGACACCGTACTTTTTTCTAAGCAAAGCTTTATGTGTTTTGTCTTTTTTCTTTTGGGTTTAGCCAATGTCTTGTTTTTCCCATCTGCCAAATATACATAGTTATCATCAATAATTCCAATTACTACAAAGTATTCATTTGCATCTCTGCCAGCTTTTGATAAAACAATATCACCTAGACTATATTTCGTCATATCTTGTTTCTCCGTCCATTAAAGTGAGTATCTCTACTCCATTTTCTGTAACTAAAACAGTATTTTCATAATGTGCAGATTGCAATCTATCACGAGTAATGACAGTCCAATCATCACCTAAAAGATATATTTGTCTAGTGCCAAGATTAATCATTGGTTCAATCGCCAAAGTACTATTTGGAGGAATTATTTCTCCACTATTATCACTACCATAGTTAGGAATTTGAGGGTCTTCATGCAAATTTTTCCCAACGCCATGCCCAACAAGTTCTCTAACTATTCCGTATCCAAAATGTTTTGCATGGTGTTCAATTCTATGAGATATTGTTCCAACTCTATCTCCAGCCTTAAGTCCCTCTATACCTTGATAGAAACATTCTCTAGTTTCTTTTACTAATTGTTTAACTTTTTCAGATACATTCCCTACACAAAATGTACGAGCAGCATCTCCATGATATCCTTTATAACAAGCACCAACATCAATGCCTATTATATCTCCATCTTTTAAAGCATAATCACTTGGAATGCCATGAACAACCGTTTCATTCACACTTGTACATATACTTGCTGGAAATCCATCATAATTAAGAAATGAAGGATATGCTCCTTGTGAAGTAATAAAATCAAAAGCAATCTTATCTAACTCCTTAGTAGTTATACCTATTCTAACGCTTTTTTGCATTAGTTTTAATGTATCACCAACTATTTTACCCGCTTTTCTCATCATTTCAATTTCATGTTGTGTTTTAGGTTTAATCATCATTTTACCTCATGTTTACTAAAATTTTACTTATTTCATTAAATGTAGACTCTATATCTCCGTTATTATCTATAACTTCTAATTTACCATATCTCTTAAACAAGTCAAGTATGGGTTTAGTCTCTTTTTCAAATATTTTATATCTTTTAAGATAAACATCAGGCTTGTCGTCCTCTCTTGTAATCAATATTTCACCATCATCAGGGCAAACAAGATTGCTCACAAGTCTTTTATCATATGATTTTTTACAAACAGGACAAACTACTCTATTTTCACATCTTTCTAGAGCAATGTCTTTATCTGTGTGCAAATATAAAACCACATCAGGACTATAATGTTTAAGTAAAAATTTTGTTTGTTTTTCAGTTCTTGGAAAGCCATCTAAAATAAAACCTTTATCGTTTATTTCATCTAGTTTCAAAGACACTATTTTGCACATAAGAGAATCTACTATAAATTCTCCTCTGCTCATTATTTCCTTAATCTTTGCGCTTTCTTTGTTGTTTTTTGCTATAAAATCTCTAAGTATCTGACCAGTGGATATATGTTCAAGACCAAATTTTTTTTCAATCAATTTGGCTTGAATTCCTTTTCCACAAGAAGGCGCTCCCATAATAACTATATTCATGATAACACCTTTACCATAGTATTCAATAAAATTGCTTACTTATGGATTTCTACTTTTTCAAAAAGCCTTTATAGTTTCTTATAAGCATTTGTTCTTCAAGTTTATTGTTGAAGTCTATAGCTACAGAAACTATAATCAACATACCTGCACAAGTTAAAGCATTTACTAAACTACCTGTTCCTACAAAACTAAATATTAATGTAGATATTAGGTATAGTAAACCTAAAAATATTGCACCAAATGTTGTTAATCTTCTATTTACAGTTCTTAGATAATCTGCAGTAGGCTTTCCAGGTCTATACATTGAAACCATACCGCCTCTTTCTTGAATTTCTTTAGCAACTTGGTCAGGGTCAAAAATGAACGGAGCCCAGAAGAAAGTGAAAGCAAAAATTAATAATGCAGATACTACAGTATACACAGGACTACCTACACCTAACCATTGACTATACCATATAGCAAATGCAGAATTAGAGCCTACAAGCTGAATAATAGCGTGCGGAAATGTTAGTAATGAACTTGCAAATATGATTGGCATAACACCACTAGCATTTATCTTTAATTCCAAGTCTGTAGCTTGACCGCCATACATTTTTCTACCTTTTATTTGTTTTGCATAAGTAACTTGTATTTTTCTACGAGCTAAATCTACAAAAACAATTAAGAAGAATATGATAACTGCAAAAACTACAAACAAAATTATAGACCACAAACTATCAAGGTTATCAACAGAAGAAATAGCATTTCTAATAGTTTCAAACATTGCTATACTTGCAGAAGACAAAATACCAATAAAGATTAGTAAAGATATACCATTACCTATACCTTTTTCAGTCATTTTTTCTCCTAGCCACAAAGTAAACATAGCACCAGCAACAAGCATAAAACCTACAAAAATGTAAGTAAGAATAGGAACGCCAAATATAGCATTTTCTACTATAGCTTGAGCTGTAGCATAATGAAGAACTATTCCAACTGCCTGACAAATAGCAAAGATTAAAGTAGTTATACGAACATAAAGGTTTATTCTTCGCATACCCTCTTCGCCTTCTCTAGCACGTCTTTGCCAACGAGGAATAACACCACTAAGCATCTTAATAAATATAGATGCAAAAATGTACGGAGTCGCACCTAGAGCAAGAATTGAACAGTTAGATAAAGCTCCACCATTAATACTATTTAACAAATCTAATAACATATTTGATTCACTAGCAGTTTTATAAGCTTCACTATCAATACCAGGTACTGGTACCCAAGTTCCAACTATAAAAAGTAGCATTAAACCAAGAGTTATTAAAAGTTTTTTTCTTATATCTGCATCTTTAAATGCATTTACTAAGGTTGAAAACATTACAATACCTCAACTTTTCCACCGATTTTTTCTATCTTCTCCTTAGCAGTATTGGTAAATTTGCTTGCTTTAATAGTAATTGCTTTGGTTAATTCGCCATTACCAAGTACTTTTAAGCCATCTTTTCCTATTTTACCTATTACTCTATTTTCAAATAGGAATTCTTGATCAATAACTGTACCTTCTTCTACAAAGTTCAAGTCTCCTACATTAACAATAGCGTAATCTTTCTTAAATATATTTGTAAATCCTCTTTTTGGTAGTCTACGAAGCAAAGGAGTTTGTCCACCTTCAAAACCTAGACGAACGCCACCAGACTTACGAGCATTTTGTCCTTTTTGTCCTCTCCCACTAGTCTTTCCAAGGCCTGAAGCTGTTCCTCTACCTTTACGAACAGATTTTGTAACAGCTCCTTCAGCAGGAGACATATTGTGAAGTTTCATATTTTTCTCCTCCTACACTTCTTCTACTTTTACTAAATGTTTTACTTTAAATATACTACCTCTTACACATTCGTTATCAGGTAATATATTGCTTTGATTTAATTTTGTTAGTCCTAAAGCTTCAAGTATTACTCTTTGCTTCTTATTGTAACCTATAGCACTTTTTACATAAGTTACTTTTAATTTTTTACTTGCCATTTGGAGTACCTCCTATCTCTTCAACTGTTTTACCACGCAAAGCTGCAATTTCTTCAGCTGTACGAAGAGATTTCAATCCATCCAATGTAGCTAAGATTATATTTAGCTTATTGTTTGAACCATGTATTTTTGCAGATACATCAGTATATCCAGCAAGTGACAAAAGATATCTTGTTGCACTTCCTGCAATTATACCATTACCTTTTTTAGCAGGCATAATAAGAACTCTTGTAGAGTTATGCTTACCTACAACATCATGAGGAACAGTACCATCAACTATAGGAACATTTATTAAGTTTTTCTTAGCAGTATTTACTGCTTTTTCATTAGCTATAGCTTTATCTTTAGATTTTCCTAAGCCATAACCAATTTTACCTTTTTTATCACCTACAAGTACAAGTACACTAGCTCTTCTTTGTCTACCACCTTCAGTAACTTTAACTACATTTTTAGATTCTACGACATATCTTTCAAAAGCATCTCTTTCTACTCTAGGCTTTCTATCTTCTCTTTTAATGTTAGCCATGTTCTCCTCCTCTTAAAATACCAAGCCGGCTTCTCTAGCGCCTTCAGCGATTTGCTTGATAGCTCCAGTATATACATAACCAGCACGATCAAATACTACATTTTCTATGCCTTTTTCTTTTGCTCTCTTTCCTATTACTTGACCGATGATAAATGCTTTTTCTTGTCTAGATTTACCTTCAACTTGTTTTGCCAATTCTTTCTCTACAGTACTAGCACTAACTAAAGTTATACCTTTTGTATCATCTATCACTTGCACAGATACGTGCTTAAGGCTACGATAAACACATAGTCTTGGTCTTTCAGAAGTGCCAGATACTTTGTTTCTAACACGAGCATGACGTCTTATTCTTTTAGCGTTTTTATTTTCTTTACTTATCATATCTGTTACTCCTTATTACTTTTTACCAGATTTGCTAACCTTGCGGATAACTACTTCATCTTTATATCTAATACCATACATATGGTATGGTTCTACAGGTCTTAAAGCACGAATTTGAGCTGCTATCTTACCTACAAGTTCATTATCAATGCCTTTTACAGCAACTTCATCATTAGCAACAACTTCTAAAGTTATACCCTCTACTTCTTCAAAAGTCTTTGGATGAGAGAAACCAATATCCATAACCAATTTATTACCATTCTTAGTTAATTTGTAACCAACGCCTTTAAATTTCAAAATTTTGGTAAAACCCTCAGACACTCCTTTAACCATATTTGCAATCAATGCTCTATATAGTCCATGCTTAGCCTTAACATCTTTTTCGTCGTTTGCTCTTTCAAGAGTGATAACACCATCGCTAATATTTAATGATATGCATTTATCTATGTTTCTAGATAGTGTGCCCAACGGACCTTTTACAACTATAACATCACCATCAAAATCTACATTAACATTTGCAGGCACAGTTATAGGCAATCTTCCTATTCTTGACATTTCACACTCTCCTTACCAAACATAGCAAAGAACTTCGCCACCAACGTTTAGTTCTCTAGCTTGCTTGTCTGTTAAAATTCCTTTATTTGTAGAAACTATAGCGATACCAAGTCCGTTAATAACTTTAGGTAATTTACTTGCTTCTACATAAACTCTTAAACCTGGTTTAGATATTCTCTTTAATCCTTGAATAACTTTTTCACCATTAGGACCATACTTAAGAGTTATACGAATAGTTTTAGCTATACCATTTTCCAAAACTTCATAGCCTTTGATATAACCTTCGTTAAGTAAAATCTCGCTGATTGCGATTTTTTCTTTACTTGCAGGGATATCTACTGATTCGCCCTTTACCATAATAATATTTCTGATACGAGTTAACATATCAGCAATTGTATCTGTAAGTACCATTTGCTCTATACCCCCTTACCAACTAGCCTTCTTGCAACCAGGTATCTCACCTTTATACGCAAGTTCTCTGAAACAAATACGGCAGATGCCATATTTTCTAAGTACTGCATGAGGTCTACCACAAATGCTACAACGTGAATAATTTCTAGTAGAATATTTTTGTACTCTTTTTTGTTTTTCTTTTAACGCTTTTCTTGCCATATTTATCTCCTTAACCTTTAAATGGGAATCCCATTTTTTTAAGCAAAGCCAATGCTTCTGCATCAGTATTTGCAGTAGTTACTATAATTACATCAAAACCTCTTGTTCTTTCTACTTTTTCGTAAGAGATTTCTGGGAAAATTATTTGTTCCTTTATTCCTAAAGCATAATTTCCTCTACCATCAAAAGTCTTTGGTGAAATACCTCTAAAATCTCTAACTCTTGGTAGAGCTACTGAAACTAGCCTATCTATAAAGTCGTACATATTTTTTCCTCTTAATGTAACCTTAGCACCAATTTTATCACCTTGTCTTAACTTAAAATTAGCGACCGACTTTTTAGCTGTAACTACAAGTGGTTTTTGACCAGCGATAAGTCCAAGTTCTTCTACAGCTAAGTTGAAGCTCTTTGAGTTTCCTTTTTCTTGACCTAAGCCCATGTTAAGTACTACTTTTTCAATTTTAGGAACTTGATTAATATTTTTGTATCCAAATTCTTTCATTAAAGCAGGAACTATTTCTTTTTTGTACATAACTTGTAATCTACTTAACTTTGAATCTTCTAATTCTTTTTTAGTAGCCATATTACTTACTTCCTCCTTTATCGCCTCTCTTTACTACTCTATTTGTAGCACCTTTAGCTGTTTGTTTCTTAACTCCGCTCTTCGCAACTGTACTTGAAGTTTTCTTTGTTGATGATTTAGCTGTTTTAGCAGCTTTAGTAGCTTTAGCTACTTTCTTATCAGTGTCTAACACTGCACCACACTTCTTACATACTCTAACCATCTTTCCATCTACTTCTTTTCTAGCTACTCTAGTAGCTTTATTACAACTAGGGCAAACAACCATGACATTAGAAATGTCAATTAATCCCTCTATTTTCTTTATTTCACTTTTTTCATTAGCTCTTCTAGCTTTAACGTGTTTAGTTTGTACATTTACATCTTGAACACATACCTTACCTTGTTTAGGAGATGTAGAAGAAACTACTGAAACTTTGCCTTTATCTTTACCAGCAATAACTAGTACATTATCACCAGTTTTAATATTTAATTTAGTCATATTACATTCTCCTTTACAATACTTCAACAGCTAGAGAACATATTTTTAAGAATCCTCTATCTCTTAATTCTCTTGCTACAGGACCAAATATTCTTGTACCTTCAGGTTGAACATTGTCCTTAGATAATATTACAGCAGCATTGTCATCAAAGCAAATGTGAGTACCATCTTTACGATTTATCTCTTTAGATGTTCTCACAACTACAGCATGAACAACTTTACCTTTAGCTCCAGCACCAGTAGTTCCCGGAGTAGCTGTTTTGACACTTGCCACTATTATATCGCCAACACTAGCGTATTTTCTTTTACTACCGCCAAGTACACGAATACACATAATGGTTTTTGCACCCGTGTTATCGGCAACTTTTAATATTGTTTGTGGTTGTACCATATCATATACTCCTTTACTTAGCCTTCTCTATTATTCTTACAAGTCTAAAATATTTATCCTTGCTTAAATGTCTTGTTTCTGCTATTTCTACAATGTCTCCAACATTGCATTCATTTTTTTCATCGTGAACTTTAAACTTAGTAGTTTTCTTAACAACCTTTTTATAGATTGGATGAGGAACATTACGCTCAATAGCAACTACAATTGTCTTGTCCATCTTATCGCTTACAACTACACCTATCATGTGTTTACGCAAATTTCTTTCAACATTTGATTGCACTTTTTCCATATATCCTCCTCACCTTAATCCTCAATAGCAGCTAATTCTCTTTGTTTTAATATAGTCATTATCTTAGCTACATCTTTCTTTAACATTGTTATTTGCTTAGGATTTTTCAATGAACCTGTAGCGTGTGCAAAACGCAAATTTAACAATTCTTGTTTTACTTCAGCAAGTTTCACTGTTAATTCCTCATTAGTCATTTGTCTTATATCACTACTTTTCATCTTTTACAACCTCCTGCTCGGCGGTCGTTTCTTTTTTAACAAACTTTACTTTGCAAGGCAATTTGTGTGAAGACAAACGGAAAGCTTCTTTAGCTTTTTCTTCACTAACACCTGCAATTTCAAAAAGTACACGACCTGGTTTAACTACTGCAGCCCAATAATCTAAAGCACCTTTTCCTTTACCCATTCTTTGTCCTATAGCTTTTCTGCTTATTGGCTTATTAGGGAAAATATTTATCCAGATTTTACCGCCTCTCTTTGTGAAACGAGTTGCGGCTCTTCTAGCTGCTTCTATTTGATTTGATGTAATTTGGCAAGGTTCTAGTGCGACTAATGCGTATTCGCCATAGGCAATTTTATTACCTCTAAGAGCTTTTCCTTTCATTCTTCCGCGAAAAACTTTTCTTCTCTCAACTTTCTTAGGCATCAACATAATTAGTTATTACCTCCCTCTTCCTTTGAAGTCTTTGGTCTAAGAGAATATTTTTCCCCATTGTTTATCCAAACTTTAACACCAACAGCACCATAGATTGTATGAGCAGTTGCAGTGGCATAATCTATATCATTTTTTATTGTATGCAAAGGTATAGTTCCCTCTCTGTATACATCTCCTCTAGCTCTTTCGTTTCCGTCTATTCTTCCACTTACTAGAATCTTGATACCCTTTATACCAGTCTTAACAGCTTTTTGTAAAACAAAGTTTACGGCTTGTTTAGCCTTTACTCTCTTTTCTAATTGTGTAGCTATACTTTGTGCTATAAGTGAAGCATCACAATCAGGCCTTTTAACTTCTTTGATATTTATAACGATGTTATTAAAATCTGTAAATTTTGCAACATCTTTTCTTAAAGTTTCTATACCAGCGCCCTTAGTACCAATAAGCATACCAGGTCTAGCAGTATATATAGAAACAACTAATTTTTTATCAGTTCTTTCTAGAACTATCTTAGATATAGCGCAAGTTTTATATTTCTTGTTCAAAAATTCTCTGATTTTATAATCTTCACCCAAATACTTAGAAAAAGATTTTTTGTCAGCAAACCATGCACTAGACCAATCTCTATTTATTCCGACTCTTAATGCAACCGGACTAACTTTTTGTCCCATAATACTTCTCCTTTTATGCTTCTACTTGGTCTAATATTACAGTGATATGACTTCCTCTTCTTATAATCACATCAGCTCTTCCACGACCACGGATATTTAATTTTTTATTGTATATAGGTCCTTGTGTGCAGTATATTTCTGCGACCTTAAGCGCATCTTTGTCCATACCTTTAACTTCAGCATTTGCCATAGCAGAAAGTATTAATTTCTTAACTATAGGAGCAGATGAGTTAGGCATATATGACAAAATTGCTACAGCCTCATTAGCCTTCTTTCCTCTAACCTTATCTAAAACTAGTCTAACTTTACTCACACTTATTTTTACATTAGGAAGATATGCAGAAGGTCTTTTGTCAGCATTTTCTTTTCTTTGTATTGCTTTTTCTCTTATTCTTTTTGCCATGCTATTTTACCTCCCTTACTTCTTCGCCTTAACTTTTTGTGCACGATGTCCTTTAAATGTACGAGTAGGAGCAAACTCACCTAATTTATGTCCTACCATATCATTTGTACAGTAAACAGGAATGTGCTTTTTACCATTATGAACAGCTATAGTGTGTCCTATAAATTCTGGATAAATTACAGAATCTCTAGACCAAGTTTTAATAGCTTTCTTCTCACCAGTTTCATTCATTTTTTCAACTCTTTTCATAAGTCTTTCTTGAACGAAAGGTTTCTTTTTCATTGATCTACTCATAATTACACCTCTTACTTATCAGAAGCACGCTTGATAATTAAGCGACTGCTTGCCTTCTTTTTGTTTCTAGTCTTATAACCAAGAGCTGGCTTACCCCATGGAGTTTCAGGTCTAGCTCTACCGATAGGGCTTTTACCTTCACCACCTCCGTGTGGGTGATCAACTGGGTTCATAACAGAACCACGAACAGTAGGACGAACACCCATATGTCTCTTTCTTCCAGCTTTACCTATAGATATAAGTTCGTATTCTGGATTACCTACTCTACCTAAAGTAGCTCTACATTTTGCAGGAACTTTTCTTCTTTCACCTGATGGCATACGAAGGATACAGTACTTTCCTTCACAAGCCATAATAACAGCAGAGTTACCAGCAGAACGAGCTATAGCTCCACCCTTTTTAGGCTCAAACTCAATATTGTGAACAGTTGAACCTACAGGTATATTTTCAAGAGGAAGACAATTTCCAACTTTTATTTCTACATCTTCACCACTCATTATTGTATCGCCAATATTTAATCCAAGAGGTGCTAATATATATCTTTTTTCACCATCTGCATAAACAACTAATGCAATGTAAGCATTTCTATTTGGATCGTATTCTATAGTTTTAACAGTTGCAGGAATATTGTCCTTATTTCTCTTAAAATCAACTATACGATATTTAACTCTGTTACCACCGCCTATGTGTCTAACAGTTATCTTACCTTGATTATTTCTACCACCTGTTTTATTTAATGAAACAAGTAAACTTTTTTCAGGTTTAACCTTAGAAATCTCAGTAAAATCTGCTACAGATACAAATCTTTGTGCTGCGGAGGTTGGTTTTCTTTTCTTTATAGCCATTTTTTCTTTCCTCCCAAATTAGTTTAAGCTCTCGAAGAATTCGATAGGTTTACTATCTTCAGTAAGAGTAACTATTGCTTTTTTGTAACTTGCAGTTTTACCCTTAGTTCTTCCTGCTTTGGTATTTTGAATTTTAGTAGTTGGCTTGTAATTTATGGTATTTACTTTTGCAACATCTACCTTAAATATTTCTTTTACTGCATTTTTAATATCAATCTTAGTTGCATCTTTATTTACAATAAAAGTATAAACTTTATTTTGTATACCTGCGTAACTTTTTTCAGTTAAAACAGGTCTTACTATAATTTCATATGCGTTCATATTACTTAAAAGCCTCCTCTAAATGTTTTATTGTTGCTTCTGTCATAATAAGTTTATTGTTACTTACTACTTCATAAGTATTTAACAACTCAACATCTATAACATCAAGCTTTTGAATGTTGTTTGAAGCTTTAATAACAACTGGATTAGCATCATCTAAAACTATTGCATTTCTACCTACTAAATTGAAATTATCAACAATCTTTTGCATCAACTTAGTTTTAGGTTCAGCTAAATCCCATTCTTTAATAACTATAACTTCGTTATTTGCAAGTTTTGTACTAAAAGCACTTAAAAATGCAACAACTTTTGCTTTTTTATTTACCTTCTTAGAGTAATCTCTAGGTTTAGGAGCAAATGCTACACCTCCACCTGTCCAAATAGGAGACTTAGTTGAACTGTGTCTTGCTCTACCTGTACCCTTTTGTCTCCAAGGTTTCTTAGCATGTCCTCTAACTTCGCTTCTTGTAAGCGCACTTTGTGTACCTTGTCTATTGTTAGCCAAATAAGCAACTATAACTTCATGAATAAGTGCTTCATTGTATGGAACATTAAATACATCATCACTTAACTTCAATTGACCAACTTCATTAGCTGAGGTATCGTATATCTTAATTTTTGGCATATCGTTCTCTCCCTTATCTTACTTTCACTGCATTCTTAAGATAAACTAATCCGCCTTTTGCTCCAGGGATAGCACCCTTAACCAAAATAATATTACGAACTTCATCTACCTTAACTACATCTAAATTTTGTATAGTTGTAACATCGTTACCAAATCTTCCTGGCATGCGTTTACCCTTTAGCACTCTTGATGGTGTAGAGCTTGCGCCCAAAGATCCTGTGAATCTATGACATGGACCTGCACCATGTGACATTCTTATTCTTGCAGAGCCCCATCTCTTTATAACACCAGAAAAACCATGTCCCTTAGAAATACCTGTAACATCTACTTTTTCACCTGCTTGGAAAATACCGCAAGTAATAGTAGAACCTACTTCGTATGCACTTGTATCTGCAAGTTTAAACTCTTTCAAATACCTCTTAGCATCTACTCCAGCTTTTTTAAATATACCTTGTGCAGGCTTATTTAACTTATTAGCTTTAATATCGCCAAAAGCAACTTGTATAGCGTCATAACCGTCTTTCTCTAATGTTTTCTTTTGAGTTACTACGCATGGACCAGCTTCTATAACAGTAACAGGTACAACAGTTCCTTTATCTGTGAAAACTTGAGTCATGCCTAACTTTCTTCCTAATATTGCTTTATTCATTTCTATTCACCTCTTACAATAACTTAATTTTCACATCTACGCCAGCTGGTAAATCTATTTTCATTAGAGTTTCTACTGATTTAGATGAAGGGCTGTATATATCTATTACCCTTTTGTGTGTACGAATTTCAAATTGCTCACGGCTATCCTTATCAACAAAAGGTCCGCGCATAATAGTTATAACTTCCTTATCTGTAGGAAGTGGTATAGGACCAGATACCTTGCAACCAACTTTGTTTGCAGTGTCTATAATTCTGCTAGTTACTTGGTCAAGCAACATATGGTCAAAAGCTTTTAATTTAATTCTCATTTTTTGTGTAGCCATTTGGTTTGTTCTCCTCCTTATAGTAAACCTTATCCAATCTCCCGACATACACAACGAGCCGTGTGTTTGCTGTAATCGCGCTAAAAAAAATTGCGTGATTGTCGTAAAGATTGTCGCCTGAATTGGCTTCAGACACTTGTCAGCAAAAGTTCTCTTTACGCTTTGCCAGCGCATAGTAACCTTTTACCTCGCCCCAATTACAACAGCAATTATCTAATTATACATAAACATATAACTAATGTCAAGAATATTTTAAAACTTTTTTTATTTTTTTAACAAAATCATAAGAAAAAAATTAGAAAATCTTTTTATAAAAGAAAAAGCGACTATTTTTTCGCTTTTTCCAACAAAAAATTATTTCAATTTATTTATGCCACTATAAACATATTGCAAGAAATCTATTTCCTTATATTTATCATAAGTGAACAACTCTACCCTAGAATTTGAAAAAGTTAATTAAGGACTAGATTAAAGTTATCTATCCCGTATAAAGAGAATAAAATTTTCTCATTACCTTGCGAGATTTCCATATAAGAAAAGCACTATCATTAAATTTTAGATATTATTATAAATAAACCTAAAATTTTATATGCTATCTAATATATTTGTGTAATGCTATATTTTAAATCTAATTTAAACACGCACGCGTGCGTGCGTATCATTATATATATAAATTAATCCTAATGCAAATGTCTTATATTACATTGTTCTTTCTGTTTCTTGTTCTTTATCTTTTCTTGTAACAATCTCAGGTTCAAATGTTTCTTCAGCTTCAACCTTTTCTTGTCTTAGTCTCTCTTGTTCTTGTTGTAGCATTTGCATATGTGCATTTAATCTTTCAAGTTCTTCTTGCGCTTCCTTCTCTTTCTTCTTCTTTAGCGCTAAGCCATATCTACCTAGTGATGCAAAAAGCTCACTATCGTTTATTAATTGATAACCTATTTCATCAAATAAGTTTAACAAATCGTCCCAAAAACCTCTTTCATCTTTTTGAGCGACAATTTTGTTTAGTATTATATTTTTTACATTTTCCTTAAACTTTAAAGCAAAATCTGTCATTGCTAAATCAAGTTTACATTCATCAAAACTAGAAATTTCGCCTTCTTTAATACTTATCTTATAAGAAACTACTGCTTTTTTAAGTTCTTTAAGGTCCTTATAAACTTTAGAACAAGAACTTATCTTACCCCATTTTGTTTTCTTATTAGTTTTCTCTGCAGGAGGTAAAATTAGTGACATTGAAGCAACTTTTGCATCAACATTATACATAAATTCTTTATCTACTTTTATTGCCTTATCTATATCTTTACATAATTGTTGTGGACTAACTAATAACTTTTTCATACACCTATTCCTCTTTATTCATCATATTTTTTATCTTGCAAAACGCCCGACATTAATATTGCTTTAAGCTTAGGGCTAGCATGTTTTATTTCATTTTTAATATTATCGTTCTTTTCATTTTCTAAACTTTTTAAAAATTTATCAAAATCTTCATCTTCTACATCTAATAAAGCATTTTTATCTTGCACTGCATTATCATCAATATTTTTTACATATGAATATTCTTCTCTATTGCTACCATATTCAACTTCTTCAGGTTTAACACCTGTAATAACTGTATCTTTACTAGCAAGTTGCACTTCATTAAATTTTTCTTGATTTTCTAATTCTTTTTTTTCTTTTTTTGATTTAATGCTCTTAATTATTGCAGGAATAATCCACTTGTAGCAAGCATAAACAAAAGCACAAACCCCTACAATCGCTAAACCTACCCAAAGAAATATCATTCCTATTCACCATTACCCTTATTTATTGCTCGTATCTGTATCAGCAAAAGCATTTCTCATATTTGTATCAGCAACTACATTTTGCATTTTGTAATAATCCATTACGCCAATTTTACCTTTTCTTAAAGCTTCTGCCATAGCTTTTGGAACTTCAGCCTCAGCACTAACAACCAATGCTTTCATTCTTTGTGTTTCTGCTTTCATTTCTTGCTCTAACGCAACTGCATCTGCTCTTCTTTGCTCCGCTCTAGCTTGTGCAACTTCAGTTTCTGCCTTTGCAGTTTCTTTCCTTATTTGAGCTCCTTTATTTTGACCAACATCAATATCTGCAATATCTAAAGAGATTATTTCATAAGCAGTTCCTGTACTTAAATCTGCATCTAATATTTTGCTTGATATAAGTTCAGGTTTAGCAAGAATTTCTCTATAAGTATCTGCTCCACCGACAGCAGAAACTATACCTTCACCAATTCTTGCAATAATTGTTTCTTCACCCGCACCATTTCTTAAGCAACTAATATTAATTCTAACTGTCGTTCTTACTGCAACAATTAGTTCTATGCCATCTTTAGCAATAGCTTGAATGCCTTTAATATCAATAATGTAAGGGTCTACACTATTTTTAATCGCAGTAAGTATATCTCTTCCCGCTAAGTCTATAGCTTTTGCATCTTCAAGTGGAAGTGAAATTCTAGCACTATTAGCAGCTATTAAAGCATTTACAACTCTTGTAAGATTTCCACCTGCCATTTTATGATTTTCCATTTCATCAATATCAAACTTTATTCCTGCTTTTTTTGCTTTAATATATTCATTTACAATCTCAGCAACAGGCATTTTTCTTAGCTTCATACCAATAAGTCTTGACATAGACACATGTGCACCTGAAATAAGCGCTCTAAACCATAAACCTACTGGTACTAAAATTAGCACAACTATAATTGCTATAAGAAGCAACCCTAGAATAACAAATAAAGCAATTAAACCTGCGCTAATTGTAGCGTTTAACATGTTTATCATTCTATTTTATCCTCCAAAACTTTGACATATATTTTATCATCTTTTATTTGCGTTACAACAACCTTAGTTTTTGGCTCAATGTAATCTTTTTCAGAAACACAATCATACATTTCTTCACCTATCTTCACAGAACCTGAAGGCCTACAAACACCTATAGTTTCACCAATCTTACCCACTAACTCGGTGTAAGGACTTACATAATCTTTTTCTAGTACTTGTCCATTTTCTACAAGTCCTGTCTTAGACAACAAACCTTTATGCAAAGAATGAGAAATAACTACAAAAGCAAGCACAAACACGATTAAGCAAATGAGAACCATAATAGAAATTTGAGTTATACTAGCACCTTCTAAAGCTCTTGCAATTAT
Source organism: uncultured Christensenella sp. (assembly GCA_949292875.1). Lineage (GTDB taxonomy): Bacteria > Bacillota > Clostridia > Christensenellales > UBA1242 > CASFBJ01. The sequence continues at coordinate 100,184 of CASFBJ010000020.1, read as the reverse complement.
CCCACAAACAACACATATAATGCCTAAAACGCCAAAAACACCAAATCCTGGAATACATATCTCTATCGCAGTAAAAACTATACCACAAATAATAAAGACTAAAGATATTATACCCATGTCGGTGAATAACATTATAAATTCTTCCCACATATTCACCTCTACAACCTAGTAATTATAGGTATAACTAATTATAGTACAATATAAGTAATTTGTCAATATCAAAACTTTATTTTTAGATTATGAAAATATTTCCCTATTTTTAAATCAATAAATTCATCACAACTAAATCAAATCTTTCATGTTATCAATTGTAATTTTTTCGCAGTATTTCTTGGTTACACATACGCTCTTTTTACTTATATAATAATCCATACCCAATATATCGTAGCACAATATCATTCTAATAACATTTGAAAATTGCAAAGTTATAGGGATTGTTATTATTAACGCAAAGCCATAAGAAATTGCAGCAAAAAAAGCGTTTAATATAAAGGCTATTAATAGGAATAGTAAAACCATAAAATATATTTTTGCCATTCCATATTTTTTAACTTCTTTAACACTGTTTGTTAAAGCATGCCAAGGATTAGTTTCTTTTATTATTAAATTAGGCTCATAAATCAAAAACAGTGTCATAAATAATGCACAAATGGCAATAATACTTAAAATGACAATGATTATTGCAAAAATGGTAGCAACATCTCCTACCAATAACATAGGTACAAGATACGCTATTGCCAAGCACAAAACAAGGCAAGGTATACTAAATACAAGTCTAAAAAGTCTAAATACAAAACCTTTCTTAAAATTTTCAAAATAACTTGTCATAAATTCAAACTTGCTATTACAACTAAGCGAACCAAAAAGTACGCCAAACTCAGCAACCTTAGAAAGTCCAAGCATTACAGGCAGAAAAACAGCAACTAACAAAAACAATGCTAAAAAATTCCAAGTAAAACCTACATTTGCACTCATTATACTACTAAAATCTGCGCTAATACTTTGAAATTGTGAAATGACTACTGAGCCGTCAAAAGCAAATATTCCTTGTGAGAAAAATTGAAAAACCTTATCCCACATACCAACTTTTTCACACTCATTTATTATAGGGCTTAAAACCCCATAACCCATAAGTAAACTTATACAAATTATTATCAATTTATATAAGCAAGACTTTAAAATTAAAGGGAAATTTAAAAACATTATTTTAAAAGTGTTTTTTAATATCATAATTACCTCTCTTTTAATAAAACAAAAGGATTTTTGTATGTTATCTAAAATTATTAAAATACTATCTAATGTAATATTGTTTTTTCTAATAATAGGAGCAATTTTTGGACTCCCTTGTTATTTTATCCTATCTATACTATACTTTTTAGGATTAAATTTTATTAATGCAAACATTTTGCTTATTGTGTTATCTACAAATTTTATTTGCTTAATTATATGTTTTGTTATTAGTGAAATATATGTTCAGCGTAAGATGTAGTTATACGATATATTCAAAATCCGGAAATAATATCTCACTAATCTTTTGCTTCAAAAGTTCCAAATTTTCATTATTTTTCGCTGAAATAGGCACATAGTTCATAGATTCAAATATTGACATATCTTGACAACAATCAGTCTTATTTAACACCAAAATTTTAGGTATATTCTGCGCTTCTAACTTTTCTAAAACGCCCTGAGTTACATTCATTTGTTCTATACAGTTCTTATCACTTGCATCAACTACATGCAATATACAATCGGCGGACTTAACTTCTTCTAATGTTGACTGAAATGCCTCAACCAAATCATGTGGCAACTTATTTATAAACCCTACAGTATCTATTAGTAAAAAATAATGCTTATAATCAAGGTAAATCTTCCTTGTTGTAGTTTCTAGTGTTGCAAATAGTTTATCATCTGCATAAATATTGTCTTTTGCTAAAGCATTTAAAAGTGTACTTTTACCAGCATTTGTATATCCAACTATTACTACAATTTTTTCACGATTATTTGTTCTTTTACTCCTTGTTACTCCTCTGTTTTTTGTTATCTCCTTAAGTTTATCTTCAAGTATTTTAAGATTATTTCTATATATTCTCTTCTCTATTTCAACTTTCTTTTCGCCTGGCCCCTTACTTCCTATTCCACCTCTAAATCTTTCATCATTTTCTTTTATTAAAGATATACGACTCATATTGTATTTCATTTTAGCGATTTCAACTTGCAATTTTCCCTCAGCCGTCGTCGCTCTTTTTGCAAATATATCTAAAATTAGCATATATCTATCTATAACATCTACCCCTACAGCCTCTGAAAGATTTCTTAATTGGAAACCTTTTATCATTTCATCAACTATCACCATATCAGGTTTTAATTCTGAAACAAGATTTTTCAATTCTTCCACTTTTCCAGAGCCAATATAAGTTGCTTTCGTTTTTTCTTTAAAACTTTGATAACAAATTCCCACAACTTTAATATCTGCCGTATCTGCTAGTCTTTCAAGCTCAACTAAAGATTTTAATATTATTTCTTTAGATTCTGTACTTGCACCTAAAAGAATAGCCGTTTTCTGTTTTTCCTTAGTCTCAAACATTAACACACCTCCATTAAACAGCAGTTTTTAAAACCGAACTAACTAATACATTGCCTTGCTTAACGCCATCACTAATCTCTTTTTCATCTAAGATGCAATTTCCACATAATTCATATATTTTCTTAAACCCATTATAAAACTCTACATATCTTACACTACACTCTAACGCATAGACATAATCAAGTGTTGTTGGTTCAGACATACTTAAATATTGATTGATATATCTACCATATTCTTCTGACAACAATTTCATTTTTTCTTGCGTATCAGCACTAACTATCATCGCTTGTTTATAAGTAGACATACTACACAAATAATCATTTAATACAAAAGTCTTTTCATCGTCTACACTATCAAAAGCAGAACTTACACTATTAAAATCTTTTAAAGCTATTTCATAAGATTGCTCATAACCCTTTTCATTAAAAACAGCATGAACATACTTTCCTTTTACATAATCTCTTTCATTCAATATTCCAATTAGTTCTATGCTTTTACCATAATTTTCATAATTTTGATTATTTATATAACTTAAAAAATCTAAAAATTCATCATCTTTTTCACAAGCTTCGTAAGCAACTATAATATATTTATCATTTTTATCTATTATTGCTTCGTTTAAAAAACTATATCCGTCAGTAATTTTGTTAGAATTAAAGTATACATCTTGATACACACTTAAAGCAATATTATTTAATCCTATAGACTTTAAAACATAGGCATAAGGAATAGGAAAAAAGAGTGCTAGTATAGCCAAGCAAACCACACAAACTAACGCTAACAACGACAAACAAAATGCCACTACTTCAAAAATTAATTTATACTGCTCTTTATTATCCAATTTTTCCATATTATCACCTTAAATTTTTAACAAAAATATAATACCATAACTAATAAAAAAAAGCAAACTAAAACTTAAAAATTATATAAATAAAAAAAGTTAAAAATAACTTAACTTTTTCAAATAGATGATTAATTCATAAAATGCCTTTCTTACGCATAAACATAGGTAGTAAGATAAAAGGAGATAAGCATGGGTAACAACTTAGAACAAGAAAACAATCTTTATAAAGAAAATCTTAAGATATTAGGAAGAAAGGAAATCTTTTTAGAAGGAATAAAAGAAGTTATAAATGTGAACGAAAACGAATTTTTAGCAAAATTAAATGATTGTAAACTATATATGAAAGGACAAAATTTTAAAATAAATAAGCTAGATTTAGACAAAGAATATGTTCAACTATCTGGCATAGTTAAGGAAATAAAATACTTAAATGTAGCATTCAAAAACTTAAAATTAAAAAATATTTTTCATAAATAGGAATAATAAATGTTATACTCCACTCAAAATCAATTAGTCATATTTATTATATTTTTTGCTCTAGGAATATTAGCTTTTTATTTTTATATTTTCTTACAAAAAATTGTAAATCTCATATGCAAAAAATCAAAAAAGCAAAATGTAATTAAAATTATTTTTGATGTGTTTTATTGCTTTATTATCACTGCATCTTTTATCACATTTAATACAATTTTTAATTACGGCTCAATAAGATGGTATATATTTCTCGCCTTTTTCTTAGGTTTATTTTTGCGTTTTTATTTTAATTTTAATTTTATTTTTAAAATTACAAACATTTTTATACGAAAAAATAATTAATTTATATGTAATAATTAAAAATTTTAATCAATTTTAAAAATATTTTAAGATAATTAAAACAAGAAAAGTATGTATAACTTTTGTAAACATTATTAATCATATTTTATAACTTACAATAATAGCAGTATTATATTTTATTTTTTCTATAAAATAACTTTTTACCAAAGCATTACACCTAAAAAACTTGAATAAAATTATCCTTAATCATAGTTAAATAGTAAGGCGTTCAACAAAAATTTTAATATATTTTTGATATTTAGTTATATCATTTTACATGTATTCTGTTAATTAAAATTTGCAACACTTTTAACGCTACATAAATTAAACTCTATGTATAATTATTAGCCATGAATTAACATTTGTCAAGACTGACTTTGCAAAGTTTTTTTCTTTGCAATGTTTTTAATTTAAAAATTTTAATAAAAGCAAATATTCTCACCCCAAATATTGCCAATTATTTTATAATCTGCTATTGACTTTTCACAATTTGTATTGTATAATATATACATATTACAGTGATATTATTAGCAAACTAATGTTACGAAAAACTTATACGAGGAGGTTGTAGTAATTACTACACACTGAAACAATCGGTGTAAAAAATAAAATGAAAAAACTTATAATTTTATGTACATCAATTATAGTGCTAGTTACATTAGGTTTTATGACTGCCTATTTCTTGATAAGCACAGAAAACATATCCTACGACAAAAGTTTGTTAAACATGGATATGGTAGTAAATAGCACACAAGATTTTAATATAATAATTAACGATGCAGAAAACGACACTAATCAAGACAATTTTAGTATAAATTATTCTAATGAATTAATTAGTGTTGAAAACAAGGATAACAAACCAGAAATAAAAGATGGAAATGTTAGAGGACAAAAAATTGCCACTTATACATTTAAAGCAAATAAAGCAGGAAGTACCGATGTGAAGATTACATTTAATTCAGCAAGCGGAACATCTGAAATACCTCTTGTTATTAATGTTACTGATGGCTCTGAAAATTATCCATTTGTTATTAAAAACGAAACTCAACTAAGAAGCATTGGTTCAGGATCATACAAGTTAGACGGAAATTATGTTCTTTCAAATAACATCATACTTGAAGGTGAATGGACCCCTATTGCAGGAGAATTTGTTGGAACATTTAATGGAAATGGAAATTCTATCTTGAATATGAAATATAATAACGAACAAAACATTCTTGAATATTTTGGATTATTTGAACAAATAGGTACAACAGGTAAAGTTTATAATCTTAATATATCAAATGTTGCTGTTAACGGAAAGTTTAATAACGCAGGTGTTATAGCTGGCGTTAACAAAGGTGAAATATACAACCTTTCAGTCTCATCTACTTTATTAAATAATGAGGTAGACAACAAAAATTCTTATACTGGTGGAATTGTTGGTAAAAACATTAGCGAAGATGCTGGTTTATACGGAAAAATAGTTTCAACTAGTTTTGACGGTGAATTAACTGTCAATAAAGGACAACTAGGCGGAATATCTGGAGCAAATGTTGGTGCTACCATTGGCTATACATATACTAATGCTAATACAAAATTAAATGCTTTATCTACTCCATTTAATATTGGTGGAATATCTGGCACAAATATTTATTCTAATAGAAATGCACTAGTTGCAGAAAGTTATAGTTTAGCTTCAACATCTACTACTATCATATTAGAAGATACCGAAAGTAAGCTAGGCGGAGTTGTTGCAAACCACGAATTTGTAGCATCTAGTAAAGAAAATAAATCTTATGGTTGTTATTATCTATCAGGCGCAGGATTTGATAGAGCTTTTGCCGGATATGAAGATAAAGGCACTGTGTCAAATTCTAGTGAAGTTAGAAACGGAATATATACAAGTCAAGGCTATGATATGAATAGTCTAAGAAATAGAGAAAACTTTACATCATACTATGATTTTGCAACAAAGAAAATTATGTGGAATTTTGAAACTATTTGGAATGACCCAACAGAAATCGCTACCCCTACATTAAAAACAGTAACAGCAATACAATTCCCTACCGAATACAATTTAATTAGACCTAATACTATTACAAATATTGATGATTTGCTTGGAAAGACAGATGTTTTAAATTCTCATGATAAGTTTGAAATCTTAAGCGATATAAATGGCAATGGCGCAATAATTGAAAATGGTATAGATTTAACAAATAAAACTTTAACAGGTAATAAAGAAAATGGCGAAAATGTTGTAATTTCAAATTTTACAATTGCAATAACCGACGACACTACAGGTTTCTTTAATTCATTATCAAATAGTAAGTTGGAAAATATTACATTTAAACCAAATAAAGTTGTATTATCAGAAACTCTAAAAATATCAGACATTTACAATATAGGTATTATTGCTGGAAAATCTATTTCTTCTTCTCTAAACAATGTTATTGTAGATTTTGGCAATGCTGAATTTGTATTTAATCTTGTACTAAGTAATCAATTCAAAGATAAAACATTAAACTTAGGTTCAGCTTTCGGTTATAGTAAATCATCAACGCTTTCTTCTTGTAAAGTTTTAGGTAATGAAAAATCTATTTCTATACAATCAGGAGCAGAAGCAATAAATAGAATTGCAAATATTGGCGGACTTATTGGACAAACAGAAGAATCTGAAATTAAAGATTCACAAGTAAACAATCTAACACTAAAAGATGGTGATAGTTACGCTGGTGTTACTGGAGGAATAGTTGGAGAAATAAACACAACAACTATTAACCCTACTCTACAAAATTGTACTGCAGATAATATTCGAATAGAAAATCCTGTAGTTACAAGATTACCTGCCGATGGCTCAGTTAAAGGACATTATAGTGGTGGACTTGTAGGACTTATTGATATCAACGCTTACCAAAATGGAAGAATAACTATTTCTCACTCTACTGCTAATGCAAATATTAAAGGCCATGTCGTTGGCGGACTTGTTGGAAGTACATATGGAAATATAACAACCTCTACAGCAAATACTGTAAGTACCGGCTGGAAAGTTGGTGGAATTGCAGGATATCAAAGAAATTATAGCATAATTAGCAACTGTCTAATCACTGGAACATTAACTCAATCTAGCGAATTAGCAAGTTATGAAATAGCAAACCCTGGCAATGATAAATTAAGTTACAATTCAAATGCACCAGAAGTTGCAGGAATAAGTGCAGTTTCTTTAGGTGCATCAGATGCTATACCTGAAATGCGTAATTGCTTTGTAAATTGCAAAATGGAAGGTAGTAATGTATATGGAGATACAGCAAGTATGAAGTACTTAAATAAGATTAAGAACTTTTTAGGTTTCGAACAAAACCTTAGAAGCAACTACCCTTATACAGGTAAAACATTCTCTTGCGTAATAAACTCTTCTTTAACATCAAACATTAAGGAAAGACCAGGAAAAACTTCTGACAGATTGTTAAGATTTGAGTATATAAATAGTTCTATAGATTCTTATTCAAGCAACGATTCATTTAGTTCTTTTGATAAAAACTTATGGGACATAAACCAAACTGAAACAAAACTAAAATAATAAAAATTTGCGTACAAAAAGTACGCAATTTTTTATATCAACTTACAAATATAATTTATATCATATATTTAACAAAATGAATATTTATTTTATACTCTAAAATATTTTTGATATGAAAATAAAAAAGAAGAATAAATCTTCTTAAACTGAAGGTGTAGACAATATAATAAATGTAAGATAATATAGTACTATACAAACAGCAACAACTAGTCCGCACCATTTAGTAACTTTATTTAACTTTTCATCTATTGTAGAACCCTTATGTTTTGAATAATAACTATCTTGCATATAACTAGCACCTGTTATTGAATCTGCGCCATTTGAAGAATTGTTTTGAAATAGTATCGCTATTATTATAATTAACGCAGACAAAAACGCAAGTCCTAAAACAATGTATCTAGTATAAGTAACAACATTTACTACAAAATCACTTAACAACAAAAAACTCATTTTATATCTATATCTCCCTTTTTATATACTCATCATCACAATCAAAATAATCAAAAGAATGATAGGCAAAAGCCAAGCAAAATTTCTTCCTTTATCTTTATTATAATTGACTTTAATTAATCTTCTAACCATTAATATTAATAATAATGCACTTACAACATATATCCAAACCTTAATACTTGCAGGTATACCACGCAAAGTATTTACCATTTCTTCAAATATACCACACATAAAACTAAGTTGCATACAAATATACTCCTAAAATATTTTACTCGTTAAGTATATCACAGTTTTAAAACAAAATCAAGTACTCTAATTCATTTATTTTATATTGTATAGAGATTGAAGTTTCAAAGTGCTATTTGGAAAAAGTTCTATTTGTTCTTTCCCATACTCTTCACTTATTAAATTGTTAGTTATACACCTTAATATAGAACTTTCTCTCAAACTTGCAACTTTTATTGCGTCATTTATATCTAATTTTTTATAAACTTGTAAAATGAAGTCGTTTAACTTTTCATAATCTTTAACTTGCGAAGTCATTAATTTTTTTTGAACATAATCAAAAAGTTTTGTGTAATCTTTTTTAATATCATCATTTTTGTCAAAATTTAACATTTCATTAGAGAATAAACTATCTGTTAAAACTTTCTCTACAATTTCTCTAGTTTTTAATATTGCTTTACTACTTCTTTCTACACTTCTTGCGTTCAATGTAAAATATTCAATATTTTTTGTTTTTTCAATTTCAAAAATACATTCTGGAACTCTGCTTCTAGCAAATGTTACCCTATCTGGATAAATATCTCTTCCTTTAGTATAAGCAACAGGTATAAAGAAATTATTTATAAGATAAATAACTTGAGGCCACAGCTCTTCATTAACATTGTACACTTTTGTTTTCCTCCTTAAAAAAGGATAGATATTTCATGTTCTCCTTCGTCTTTAACATCACATTCAACAAGAAGTAAAATATCATCTTTATGTTCTTCCCTAAATGACATAAAGTCCGTCGCTCTAGTCAAATTTGCGCCAAATTTCATTACACATTCAAGATAAATCTTTAGTTGTGCACGAGCTTCTACTAATGCTTCTTCTATGGTATCCCCTTCACAAACAATATTTACATCTGGCAATACCATTACATAAGGTTCATCACTTTCTTTATACACAACGGCTGGATATATATATTGCATAAACAAACTCCTAAAATAAAAGATTTGGTTATAAAATTAGATTATCATAAATAAATATTAATTTCAAATATAAAACTTAAATTTCATAAAAAAGTTTGTTATTTTTTTAAAGAATGTAACAAAATTAGTGATATTTGAATAGGTACACCAATAATAAATATTAGCCATACATTGTAACTCATAATTTGCAAGTAGATACTAAGAAGTAGTGTCCATAAAAATATGGAATGCAATATGTACTTTTGTTTTATCATATTCCATCTTCTATTAAACACGCTAAAAATAAATACAGAGAAAGGAACACCCCACACAAACACTTGCCATAAACTAATATTTAAAAACATTTCACAATACGCATAAATTACAGCGACCAAAATCCAAATAACAGAAACCCACAAAAGCGCAATGCTTATTCTTTTACTTTTTTCCATTTTCGCTTGTTGATTATTTAATTCAGTTATTTCATCTATGTTTTCATGTTCTTTCACCATATAATCAAGCGGAACATTGTAAAATATGGAAATTTTGTTTAAAGATTCTAAATCCGGCATAGCGTCGCCACGCTCCCAACGAGAAATAGCTTTGTCGCTATAGTTTAGTTCTTTTGATATTTGTAACTGAGTAAGACCTTTAGATTTTCTCAGTTTATATAGGTTCTCACCTACTATGTATCGTAACTCTTTCATACTATATTTGTAACAAATTTATCACATAAAGTCAAGTAAATTTTGAAAAATTCTCACACTCTCGCAAAATGAGATATTTGAATTTTATATTTTTAAATATAATATTTGATTTTATAAAAAATTATTGTATACTTGTACTATTAGCGGAGTTTTTATGAATAACGAAAATATACAAGAAATAGATAATGAATTAGATAAAATTATATCTTCAAACTTAAAATGTAATTTAGATTTTAATGTAATTAAAAACAACAAAAATATAAGTGTTTGCTTTACAGGACACAGACAAAAGTTTTTGCCATTTACAAACTATGATAAAAAAAGTAAAAACTATCAAAATATTAGGAAAAAAATCTATGATTGCATAATAGAATGTATAAATAATGGGTATACTTATTTTATAAGCGGAGTGGCACAAGGTATAGATTTAATATGTGCAGAATTAGTGCTAGAGATTAAGCGCAAATTTTCTAATATAAAGTTAGAATGCGCTATTCCCTACCCGAAACAATACACCAGTTATGATTACATAGATAAATTACGATATAAAAGCATTCTTACACAAGCAGATTATATTTCTATTATAAGTCCTAAATATTCAACTAATTGTATGATGAAAAGGAATAAATATATGGTTGATAATAGTTCTATGCTTATAGGCGTTTGGAATGGTAATCAGGGAGGAACAAAAAACACTATTGAATATGCTAACAAAAATAATATACCTTGCAAACTAATTTTAATTTAAAGAGGTATGTGTATGCAAAAATTAATAGAAAAACTTATAAAAAACAAAAAAACGATTAAAAATTTTTCTATCGTTCTTTGTTTTTTTTTATTAGCATTTATATTTTTTAACATTTCTTCTCAACCTAGTTTATATCATTCCTTACAAGCATTTGATAAAAATGAATTATTTTCTAATGATTTAAGCATTCTTTCATCTTCAACTAGTGTTGTAGAAAACATAGACAATGCGAGGAAAAGCGTTGTGGAAATTTCAACTATTGTAAATGATGTAAAGCACGCTGGAAGTGGAGTAATTATAAAAAAAGATAATGCTGTATACATCATTACTAACTATCATGTTATTGAAAATGCTGAAAATGCAATTATTAGATTTTATAATGGAAAAACTATAGAAAATGTAGAAGTTGTTGGCTTTGATAAAAAACAGGACATTGCAGTATTAATGTTTAACAAATCTAAAATTTCAAAAAATGAAGAAATTGTTATCGCAAAAATAAGAGATACAAATAAGCAACCTTTAAAACTTGCTGAAGAAACATACGCTATAGGCAATCCATTAGGGCAACTTGGAGGAACACTTACAAAAGGCATAATTAGTAGTCTTGAAAGGACAATAAAACTTAATGATTTTGATATAAAAGTTATACAAACAGACGCATCTATAAATAATGGTAATAGTGGCGGAGGACTTTTTGACTCAAATGGCCTTTTAATAGGAATAGTAAACGCAAAAGTTAGTGCTACAGGTGTAGAAGGTTTAGGTTTCGCTATACCAATAAATACCGCCACAAAAATAGCTAACGAAATTATAAGCAACCATAAACATGACGCTGATTATAAAGTTACTGTAAAAGGTAATATCAACAATCAAGTGGAACTAGGTTTTGAAGCAAATGATACTTATTATATCTCCCCTAGTTTTGAACTCTATAAAGGCGTATTTGTAACAAAAATAATACCAAATTCAAATGCGGAGACTGCAGGGTTAAAATTATACGATAAAATATTAGAAATATATGTAAATGATAAAAAGGTCGATATTGAAAATACTTTTAAGTCTTCATCACTTTCACTAAAAACAAACGATAAAATAAAACTTACTATTTATAGACTTTATGAGAAAAAGAAATTAGAGATAAGTTTTACTTTAAACTAAATGAAGAATATTGTGATATTTTGCTATTGTTATGTTTTTTCTTGCCTTAAATACATTATTATGATAAAATTTGTACTATATTATGTAATAATATAAAATAGTATATAATTTTAATTGAAAAATCAATTTTTATTCATAATCAAACAGGTAAAGATTGGAGGTACTAATGTCAAAATCTAAAAAGATAACTTTAATTGTATTATGGACCATATTTTCTTTAATCACACTTTCAGTAGGATTATTTTTTAGTGGTGTACAGGCTCAATCTGATGGCACTCACATAAGTTTTACACCAGAACTTACTAATGACATCAAAGTTAGTTCCTATAAACAAAAACTAAAAAATGACGGTAGTTCTACTAACTTAGAAAAAACAAACATTGAAAATGGTTCTTATGTGCTTTTAGAAAATCTATCTGGCGCTATGGGAGAAAAATATGGAATATTCTTCTCTATTGATAGAAATATAGATTCTAAAAAGTACATAATAAATCTACAGGCAAACGCATACCTAAACGGAGAACAAATAAGCCTTACAGGTAAAACATCATCACAACCTACTGAACTAGTAGAATACAACCCTACTCTAGTAGCCGAATCTTTACTTTTTGAAATCTCTTCAAGAAATACATTAACATATCTTCACAAATATGATGAAAACAATGAACCAATGGTTGTAGATAACTTGCAAGGACATTATGAAATATATTTTAAAGCAAGTATTTGTGATATTAATGAAAATAAAACTTACTCTATACCCGCAGATTATGACTGGTATAAGTACGAGTTTACTATTATAGACAAAGACCAATATCATAAAGAGAATCAATTTCCAACTTTTGCAAATATTGAAAGTGCAGATGAAAACATCTATTTCAACAACTATAGTTATGAAAATAAAGATGGTTACGCAACATTAACTTTTGATGCTGAAAGATACAAATTAAAAATAAATAGATTGTATGAAGGTAAAACTACTAAAATAGAATCATCTTTTGCTTATTTCACAGATTCTACATATCAAACAGAAAGCAAAGAACAAACAAATTATGGTAAATTGTTTTTCAATTATCCAGATAAAATCATTTCTTTTAACCTTCAAAGAAACGAAAATGGACTTTTTATATTTGATGAAAGTAAATTTTCATACAATGCCTCTAACACTACAAATTTTATACAGCCTTTATTTTATGATTTAGGCGAATATAGTTTGCAATATTATTATCAAATATATGAAAACGGAAATCTTTTATATGATGAAACTCCAAATAGTCCTGTTTCAATAACTCCTAAAAAACTGTATGTTTTTGGTTTTAATCTAAACTATGCTCACAATGTAACAAGTTCTAAATATTTTGTTTCATTTACTCAAAACCAAAATACAGACTTTACAAACAAACTTAATCTAGACTGGTCTTCAGATGATTTTATTATACCTAGTACAAATCAAGCACCTGTTTGGTTTAACTCAATGGCAGAATTAACAAGTACAGGTTCTACAACTTCAACAATTTCGTATTTTTATGCAAATTCATTATCCGCACTTGAAAAAATGGCGGAAAAAGATGGAAAATATACTTTAGCAAATCTTAAAGAAAACGCAAAAGACGAACTAATAACAGCTTCAAAAAGTACTTATTTTACAGAAGCGGGTTATTATGTAGTTTTCTGTGATAATTATAGTTATTCTAGCTTATCAAATCGTTCACAAGTATTCCTTTTCCAAATAAAAAACAGCACGCCAAAAGCTACGATAAAAGCACTTACACAAAAAGATGGCATTACTAATGAAAGTGATTTACCTAGCGGAGGTTTCACTAATGGCGATGTATATATCTACATGGATAAATTAGGTATATTTGATAGTCCTATAACGACACAATACAGCATAAATACTAATTATGGTTCTAGTTTTTCTAATTACACTAACTTTCAAATAAAAGAAGGTGCAGATTCTTTCCAATATACAACATTTAGTACTCCAGGAAAATATAGTATAAAAATAATGTTTGGAATCAAGTCTGTATCTTACTACACTTTCACTATAGACAAAACTGACATAAAAGATTTTGTACACGCATATACAGTTTCAAGCATAAGTTCTTCTGCAGATTCTAACTATGTGACTAAAAAAGACATAACAACATCTACGGTTACAAATAGTCCTTTCACAGTGCTTATAGAAGAAAAACCTAGTAAATCTCCTATCACTGCAACACTTATAACTATAGACATTGAAACAAATCAAAATTATACTCAAACTGAAGTGTATTATCCAAATAATGAAGAAAATAGAACTTTTGTTTATAGTAGATACATAGCAACATATGCTTCTTCCCCTTCTGAATATACAAACATTATATCTACTCCATCTAGTTATATAAGTGCAAATTTTGTATTTTCTCAACACAAAATATACATTTTTCAAATTACAGATGCTAGCGGTTTTTCTTATGTACACATTGTATATCTAGATAAATCAAATGCTAACCTACTACAATATGACAAAGATGGAAATATTACAGATATAACTGATTTCAATATAGTGTCAAGCAAAACAAATGTGAAGTGGGCTAAAAATAAAGCATTAGAATTTGTAGATAGAAATACATTGCCTCCTAGTTCTTCTGAAAGAAACCTTTATGCGATGTCTTTATTGCAAGATAATAGTGATTATTTTGCCTATAACGGAACAACATTTTCAATGCTTATTCCTATCACAAATGTAAATATTACTTCTACTGATTTAAATAGTGGTACAACGCCTGGCGTTTCTGGTGATTTGTACAGTGAAATGAATAAATCTACCGAACTTACAATATATGGAATGAATTCTGAAGCTCCCGAAAATACTCATGCCAAATTTATTGGTGAAAAAATATACACAATAAAACTAACTGACGAAAGTGGTAACATAACAGAGTATTCTATAGAAGTAAATATGGACCGTTCTTTAGGTAAAATGTTTACTACTAACCAGTTTACTGGTGATAAATACAGAACTAACAAACTTGCATTAGAACAAGCAGGTAGTCTTGATTTCTTAATCTTTGAGTGGAAAGATGAAGAATCTGGTGCATTTAAAATAGAATCTTTAACATATGAATTTTATCCTTTAACCTATGACAAAAATAGTAAATATTACCCTTATGCGGAAACTCCAACAAAAACTGGAGATTTGCTCGCTGGTAAAGTATTTACAAATAGCGAAGGTCTTTCTTACAGCGAAGCTATAAACTCTGTAACCATATCTTATTACGAATACGATGAAGTTACTGGTCAACAAATATTAAGACAAAAAAATGTTAGTGAAGCTGGTAGATATGTTGTAAAAAGAACATACACAGGTTCTGGCTCAGAAATAACAGATGTTGGAGATACTAAAGAAAGAACATACATGTTCTATGTAGATAGAAACCCTATATTAGATTATCCAAATAGCAACTTAGAAACTGGTGAACTTGAACTTGGTTCAGGCATTAAATTTTATTTTGGAAAAGAAAAAATCGCTTTTGATGAATTTTATAGACAATATCAAAATCATATAATTATAAAAGATAATGAAAACAAGCAAAGTACGATGTATCTTACTTTAGAAAGTAATTTGTTACCTATTTCCATTAAAGTGCCTAAAAACAAATATAGTTATCTAAATGGTACAACATTAGTAAATAATCCAAATGCTCCTAGTACATACGATTTAGAAGTAGTTTTAGAAAAATATACAAGTTTAGGAGTAATGGCTGATGGCTACCCTATAAAACTCAATCAAAATTCTAGTATTAAACCAGATGTGGATAGTAGCGGTTATATTACTGTACCTGATATTACTACTAGCGGTTACTACAGAATAATGATACAAGATAAAGCGCTTACTCCAAATAATCAAATATCGCCTATGAATGAAAATAAATATTATTTTGGATTTTATGTAAATTTATCTTCTCCTGAAGGTCAACTAATTTCTAGTGATACTAAAGCTACTATAGCAGGTGAAGCTCCTTTATCTTTATCCATTAATGATAATCAATTCATTTATAGTGTTGATACAAATATTGTTTCAAGTGTACAAGTAAGTTCTAGAATTTTATCTAATAAAAATCCTAATAACTCTACTCCATTTGAATATTATGCGACTTATGAAAATACAAGTGAATTTCAATTAACTATAAAAAATGATGATTCTACCACATATCAGTACAAACTAGAGATAATCTACAAAGATTCAAACATTCCAAACTCTATACAATACTCTCCTCTATACTCTGATTATGACAATTACAAAGAATTATTAAACGGAGATGCTTCAAAAGATAATTTTATTGCTTTTACATTCTCTGAGCCAAACGATTCTTATATGGCAAGTATAGATACTAGCGACATACAAATAACAAAATCAGAGAAAGTGAATGGAGTATATTCTAATCCTACATTATTAGTTCAAGGACAAGATTTCATTATTCAACAAAGATTAAACCCTGAAAATAACAAAATATTTTATTCTGTACTAGTATATCAAGTTGACAACGAGAACCCTATAAAAGAATACAAGTTTGATTTAAAATATCATTTTATTGGTGATGAATCTTACTTCACAACTACAGAAAACGGAAACACTATCTCATATTTTTCAAGTTCACAAACAATATATGTAGATAAGACAGCTCCAACATATAATCTAAATAAGTTAGCAAACTTACCAGCAAATACTAGTTTCCTTACAAAAATAAACAAATCTGCTTATGAATCTCATTATTATCAAGAAACTAGTGGAACTTATTACTATGCAAATGTTAGTGATTTTGATTACGCTATAGGTAAGGACTTTACTTTTACATTACCTACAAACTCAAGTGGGCAACTTGATACGCAAGAAGGAAGTCAAATTTATTTTAGAAAATATTCAAAATATGATGAAAGTAAGTACAATCAAGAAAATAAAAATCAAGCATATCAATCTTTAGTTCCTGGGGACCCTGAATACAATAGCGGCACTAGTGCAAAATTGCGTTTTAGTGCAACTAACAATACTTTATGGACAATGTTTAGTTACAATAGTGGCACATTCTACGAGCAAGTAAAACAACTAACAGGCAGTAGTGATGCAGATGATTTAAGCGGTTATTATGAAATAATAGAAATAGATTCAGTAGGTAATCATAGTATATACACTGTTTTACTTGATACTACTATACAAAAAGTTATTTTTGATGCAAATACTCAAACTGGTCCAAATCAAATAGTTGCAACAAGTGCAAATAATGTAGTAAGTAGTTTCAATACTTTATATCTAAACAAAGTAGAAATGTTAGATAATTGGTTCACAATCACTTTAGACAAAAAGGAGTTTGTATTCACTCCATCTAGCAATGTTCCAGCTTTGATAGAAGAAATAAATGCTATTATTAATTCTGGCTCATCATCTTACAGCATGACTCTTTCTAATCGTTTTGGTACTAATTTAACGCTTTCTTTATACATAAGTTCATCAGGAAAGACATTGGGCATAAAAAATGTTTCTTCTACTCCAAATAATGAAGGATATTTTGAAGTTGTTTTTGATGAAGACTTGAAAGAAGATGGTATATTTATGCAATCATTGAAAGCTTACAAGTTTGATGAAGAACTTAAAATGTTTGTTGAAATGATTAATGAAAATAATGAACCTATAGATTCTACAGGTCAAGTTATTGTAGTAAAACAAGGAGAACCTAATAGCAAGAGAACATTCTATTTTGATAGCGGTATATATAAGTTCTTTATAGAAGATAATTTTAGACAAGGCGAAAACGCTATAGAAATAGTTAAAAATATAAATGTCAATATAGATAATTATGAATTTATATACTCTGCTGATACAATAAATTATAACGGAAAGACATATACAACGGATAATGTGACTTTAGATAAAATCAATTCTAGTCTATATCAAGTTACTGCAACTAGAAATGGAGAAGCTATTTCAAATATAACTTATCCTACATTTGTATTTACTGCTCCAAATGAAAGTCCAAATGCAAATGTGTTATCTGGTGGTTCTTATGAATACAAAGTAAATATTTTTGATGTAACTACTGGTGAAACTTACAATTATGAATTTGTTATATATAATGTTTTCCCTGCTATAATGTCAGAAAATAGCAAAGGTGAAAGCATGGACAAAATAATGGCTACTAGACCTGAAAATGTTTCAACATTTACTTCAGATTCTATACTTCTCTACTGGTCAACAAGCGGTCTTCCTTTTGGATATACTTTTGAACTTTTCCAATATGAAAACCTTGCTTCTAAGCCAATAAATAGCAAAGTTATAACTGGTGGAGGAGTTAATATTGTAGAAAAAGGTGCTTATGAACTTAAGATAACAAATAAGATTTTGAAAAATACTAGAAGTATATGGTTTGTTATTCGTGAAAATGATATGTCAATGTATAGCGTAAATGAAAGATTACCTGACGGAACAATAAACAACTTAAGTCCTGCAGATGTTTTATTAAACGCTTCAAGTTATAAAAATAAAATCATTGAAATATTAAATAAGTACGGAAAAGAATTTTCTTACAATTCTAATATGATGATTAAAAACTTCTTCTCTATATATGACTTTGAAATTAATGTAGATGGAGATAAAGGTTTAAGTACCAACTGGGGTAAAGCAGATGAAGAAATAATATATACTTATGCTTCAGAAATTGGTACTAAGTTTACAACAAAAATAGTCATAGTTTTTGGAATTAGTCCTTATAATTATCTAGATATATTTGCAGTAACAAAAATACAACCTAATTCTAGATTTTTGGAAACTATATCTTATACATATACCGGTTTAATTAATCCTGAGCCACCTGTAGAAGAAACTGATGAAAATACAAGTGAAGAAGGTGGAGATACAGAAGAACCAGTTTATGGAGATATAGAAGTACCTGTAGAAACTGCAAGTTTTAGCAATATTTCTATTTATGAAAACCCTATTACTTTAAAATGGGCAAGTTATTATGGAGTTCCTCAAAACAAAATCTTTATGTCTTATTATTACAATGGTAAATTCATTGCTACTATCACCTCTAATGATGTAGAATACACAACATTAAAACTAGTTGATGATGGCGAATACAAATTCTATTTTAGAGATTTAGCTGGCAATAAAATGGTTTTTGGCGATAATAGTGCAGAAGATTTTACAATAATAATAAAAAGCAAAGTTCAAGCAAGTATAAATAATGAATTGCCTATATATGGTGCAGTTTATAACAATGATGTAAACTTTGCTATCAACAACCCAACAGACTACACTACCCTAACAGTAGAAGTTTATAAGAATGGAATTTTAGAAAAAATAGAAATAACAAAAAATCAACCTACTTATACATTTAAAGAGCAAGGTTTCTATAGAATTGTTGTAAATGGTGCTTTAAGGACATCTAATTCAACAATTAAACAATTACAAACAAATGAAATCATATTTACTATAATTAACCCTAATGAAAGCAAGTTCGCTTACGAATTTTCTAGTATAAACGGATATGAAATAATACAAGTAAGCAGAAACGGCTATGACATTACTGAGGAATTGCGTCAAGACAATGCAGGAATATACAGCTTAGTCTTAAGCGAACAAGTAAATGGTATAGGAAAATATCACATTACAATTCTTGCAAATTTTACAAATAGTCTACAAGAAAGTAAAGAATTTTCATTTGATGTTTGGATAAATAATAAAACACCTATTTTAGATTGCAATGTACCAAAGAACTCTATATCTGTAGACACTATTGTTATTACTTATAATCCTAAAGCACTATATGAACAACTTGGCGATTGCAAAATTGTAGTAGGAAAAGATACTTATAATATTACATCATCTTCGCTAAACGACACAGAAAATAAAACAATACAAATAACTACAGCTGGAACTTATTATGTAACATTATTAACTGCATCAGGAAATGTTATTTCAATGTATAAAGTTACAAAGCAAGATCCATTAAATACATTATCTATCATTTTGATAGTAGTATCTGTAATTGTTGTAATTGGTGGAAGCTACCTATTCTTTAGATTAAGAGTGAAGATGAAAGTTAAATAAGGTTTGTATTAAATGTATATAATTTATATAATATAACTAGACAAATTGTAATTAAAAAATAGGAAGAATTTGTTTCTTCCTATTTTTCATCTTTATAATAATATTTTTAAAAAAATTGCATTTAAAGTATACATCTTGCAAAATAATATAAAATATAGTATGACATATTTTAACTATCATGCAAAAATAAAAAATAAAATAAAAAACAATATGTTAGTACAAGCAAAGTTTGTAGATTCTTATAAAAAGATAAAACCTGCTTTACTTCTTTACTTTAATGATGGCACTATGTATCCTATACGCGAATATAGATTTTGCGAATACTTAGATTTGATTAAAGATAAGTTAAACTAAATAAAAATGCTAGTCTTCACTAGCATCTTTTTTTTCTAAAAATTCGTTTAATTTTTTCAACATTAAGTCTAAATCAATTTCATGAACTTCACTTGCTTCTTCTAATGTTTCCATTGAACACATAGGACAAGTAAAGCAATGCATACCAAAGCCCGCTAAAATATCTTGTAACCTTTCATCAACTTCTATAACTTCAGCTATTGTCATATCTTTTGTAATTTTATTAATTTTGTTACTCATACATTCTCCTATTTATTGTTGTCATCACTGCTTGAAACAAGGTTTCCATTACTATCATAATAGTTTCCTAATGGGTCATAGTAGCTACCATCTTTATATCTATAATAGCCTTGAGCATCATAGTAGCCACCATTTTCATCATATTCTTGTTTATTGTATCCATATGGGTCATAACTTGATGCTTGGTCTACTATATTACCTTCGGCATCATGATACCTTCCTTGATTGTCGTAAAAGCTTCCATCTTGATATACATAATTTCCATTACTATCATAATAAGCGCCGTTTTCATCATAAGTGATAGTGTTTTGCTCTTGTCCTGGTAAAATAATGTTTCCTTCGGCATCATGATAATTTCCTTCAGTATCGTAGTATGTGCCATCTTGATAAACATAGTTACCATTCTCATCATAGTATGCACCATTTTCATCATATTGAATACTATCTTTCTTATCACTATCATTTTGAGCATCTTTTTTAGCTTCAGTGAAAGCGGAAACTTTGACTACATTACCATTTTCATCAGTTACTTCAACACTATTATCTTTTAGTGATGCATTAGCTTTTTCAGTAACTTCTATAGCTTCTTGAACTCTCTTTTCATCTTCTTTTTCTTTCTGCTTACGAGCTTCTTCTTCTTTAGCTCTCTTCTTTTCTTGTTTTGCAAGATATCTCATAGAAGGTTGAGTAGGTATACCTGCATTTTTAAGTTGCAACATTTTTTCCTTTAACTCTTCCATAAGAATTTCATTATCTTCTTTCAAGTCGTCAAGTGCTTCATCAAACTTTTGTTTATTTTGTTCGTTGATATCATCGTATATTTTTGTTGAATAAGTTCTAAACTCAGCCATAATGATATTTTCTATATAACGCTTTTTATCTGCAAGTTCATCTTCAAACTTTTTAATCTCTACTTTTATCTTGTCAGCTTCATTATTAAATCTTTCTGCTTGGTCATTAATATTTTTTTCTACTTCTTCTTGTCTTTTAAGTTCTTCATCTTGTTGTTTCTTTATTCTATTTGCCTCTACTCTACTTGTACTAGTTTCCAAACTATACTTTAATCTTTGCAAGTTTTCTCTACTTAATTGCAACTGCTTTTCATATTCATTTACATTGTTTTGATAATTTTTTTGTAAAGATTCTAATTCATCTTTCTTTTGGTTAATTTTTGCAAGTAATCTAGATTTATTATTCAAATAATAAGTAGATTCCTTTAACGCTCTCTCTAAAAGCAAACTAGCATTATTTCCTACAGCAGTAAAATCATATTTTTCTTGTTCAACTTCTGCTTCTTGCGCTTGCTTTAAAAGTTCCTGAGCCTTTCTTTCTCTTTCTTCAATGTAATCTTGTAAAATAGGTATACTATTGTTAATCTCTTTAGGAGTGAATAGCATTTCATAGTCTATGTATTCTGGCAATGAATAACTTGCTTTATCTAGTGCTCTTAAAAATATAGCAAAATCTGTGTAAATATCTGTAACCATTGCATTCATTCTTAAGTTCATAACCATATTAAAAAGCCATTTCAAGATAAGAATTATAACAGGGACTATAGCAAAGTAAACTAGATAACTACCAAAAACTGCTTCAGCTTCTGCTACTCTACCAAATATACCTGCTAAAATAACAAGAACTAAAAGTGAGAAGAATATGTTAAACAAAAGATTGATATTTTTTATAGACTTGCTAAAACTGCTATATTTCATTGGTCTTTCAATACAATCTTCAAATGTCATATATTCGCTAGGCTTCTTATCCCTAAAAAGAACATAGGTTTGCCACCTAACTCTTATAGGCTTAGGAACCTGTTTCATTTTTGTATTAAACTCTTTTATGTTGTCATTATTAAGCTCTGGGTTATGGTAAAACCATTTATTCATTGTAGTAAGCATACGAATAACTCTGCTTTCGTATGACAATGTACTTACGATAAAAATACCTATACAATATATAAGTAAAACCGCTACACTTATATACAAGAAAAGGTCAGTAGGCATACTTGTTCTACTATCAACAAACATTGTACCAAAGTTTTTTAACATATCAAAAATAGAATCAAATACGCCTAAAGATGAAGATACACCAAACATAACAATACTCCTATTTATATTCTATAACTTGCGTTAAGTATAGCATAAAGTGCATTTGATAACAATTAAAATATAGAAATTTTGAAAAAATCAAAAAATAATTGCTAAAAATGGCGAAAAATTAAAAAACTTTTATAAGTTCACTTGTTTGAATATTGTAAAGATAAGCTTCTATTTTTTGTACATCTAAACTATATTTTGTTGCCATTGCATAAAGTTCTAATTGCTTTTTATAAATATCTATAAGCTTTTTGTTATCTCTTATTTTTGTATTTTTATAATCTACAATCTTAACGCTTGTTTCATCTATAATAAGTAAATCAATTACACCTTGTACGAGAACTTCATCATGCACAATACTATCACACACGCTATCATAAGGCACATTCATAATGAAAGGTTGCTCTTTTTTAATATGTGCATTTTTTTCAATTATTTTCCCTAATTTTATACAACCTTCAAATATTTTTTGCTTATCTATATTATCTGTATCAAATCCTAAAAACTTTACTTGCTCTACTACTTTTTCCACATCAGTTAATTCAACATTTTTACTAAAATCTATAAGTTCAAAGCATTTATGATAAGCTGAACCTATCTCAGTTGTACTTACCATATGCTCATCTAGTTCTAGTTTTTTAGGTTGAAGATTAAAACTTACATATGCTTCATCATCTTTTAAAAGACTGGAAACTGAACTTTTTGCACTTATGTTTATTGCATCATTAAAAGCATATTTATGATTAAAATAATCTAAAAAATATTTTGACAAATTTTTGTCAGATTTACCAAAGATTACTATGTCTTTCTCTTCTTGCATTAAATTGGTTTCTTTTATTATCCTAAATCTAGCATTAATATCTTTTTTTTCATATATTCCGTCTTGTTTCAACTTTTCTAATTCATCTTCTTGCAATGCGAGTAATACTAAACTCATATAATTATAAGTATCTTCTTTTAAAAGATTATCTTTTTTTAGGAAGCCTTTTGTATCTAACCCTGTAACAATAAGTATATTTTTTGCTCTTGTCAAAGCAACATAAAGTAATCTTTTTTCTTCTTCAAAACTTTTTACTTTAATTTGACTTCTTAGAAACTTTTTAACAAATGTAAAACTTTTAGTTTTATTTTCTACATCTAAAAAATCTGCTCCCGCACCCTTTTCTGTTAGTAAAATTGTGTCATTATTTGTAACTTTAAGATTAGATAGTGTACTTGCTAAAATTACAACTTTAAATTCTAAACCTTTACTTGCATGAATAGTCATCAAGTTTACACTATTCTCTTCGCCTCCGACACTAATATCTTTATTAATAGAAGATTTATTTTTCAAAAAGTTTACATATTCTATAAGATTTTGACCATTATTTGCAGAAACACTACTGAGTACCCTTTTAAGATTTCCTATATAGGTTCTACCATTTGGCAAAGCATAAAGCCAATTTTCTAAATCATATTTTTGTATAATTTTGCAAAAAATATTATAAACGCTATTACTTAAAGCATACATTTTAAGTTCTTCAATAAATGCAAATAATTCTTTAAGTTTAATTCCTAATTCATCATCTTTTACCTTGCTATATGTTATGCATTTTTGTATAAAGTTTTTTTCGTTTGATATTTCGCTTATTTTTAGCAAATCTATATCACTTATCTGCATACAAGGAAAAGATAAAATGCTCGCAAAAGCAATATCGTCATACAAGTTTTGAATAACAAACAAAAAATTACATAAAAACCTTGTTTCAACGCTATTATATATATCATCTTTGAAAGACATATTAACTGGTATATTGTTTTCTTTAAGCAGTTCTCCTACTCTTCTATATAGTGCTTTTTTACTCCTGAAAAGTATTGCTATGTCTTTAAATTCTACCTGCTCGTATACTCCATCTTTATTTTGAATTTTAGTTTTTGCATAATTAAGTACATTTTGAACAATTATTTCCGCTTCTAGTTCTATATTTTTCTTTTGCTTTTTACTAGTATCGTGATTTTTTACGCTATACACTTCAGTAAGCGTATTGTCATCTTCTTCACTCTCTTGTCCTATATCTACACAAATCTTTGGATAATGATAATTATTTTCAAACTTAGTACTACCTACTAACAAACTAGTATTTGCATAATCTACTCCACTTTTTTCTGCGGTCATACATTTTTTAAATATGAGATTGACAAAATCTAAAATATCTTTATCACTTCTAAAATTTTCATTCAAATTTTTTTGTTCACTATATATATTTTCTTTTGAAGCATATTCAATAAGTTTTTGTTCAAAAAATCTAGGGTCGCTTAATCTAAAACCATATATAGATTGTTTTATATCTCCAACTAAAAATAAATTATTCTTTTTTGCAATTTGACTTATCAAATGTTCTTGCAATTTATTTACATCTTGATACTCATCTACAAATATTAGACTTATTTCATCTGTCAAAGTATTTTTTACTTCATCTTTTTTAAGTATTTCATATGCAAAATATTCAATATCTGCAAAAGTAAATGAATTATTCTCTTTCTTATAATCTAACAAATTTTTTTCATACAAAGATACAAACTGCATCAATTTTTCAATCAAAATTTTGCTATTTTTAAGTTGCTCTTCTAACTCTTTCAATGTAAACTGAGGATTAAATATATCTTTATATTCATTTAAAGCAGTTTCAATTTCATATATACTTTGCTTTATCTCATCAGGATTTTCTGCTTTTTTATTGCCTAATTTTATAACTGCAAATGAACTAATTATTGCATGTTTTTCATTAAGTTTTGCATTTTTAAAATCATTAAAAAACTTTTTATAAAGTTGAAGTAAATTTGCGGTCTTTTCATGCTCTATGTTTAAATCTATATATCTTTCAAAAGTGTATGAATTATTCTCTACTACATCCGCCACCTTTGTAATAGCATTTGCATATATACTATTGTTTTCTATAGGTAATGTATATAAGCAATATAATGTTTTTTGCAAATATTCTACTCTATCTTCTTGCACACTTAAATAAAATAGTATCTTATCTGCTAATTCTTTCAATTTTGTTGTTTGCCTATGCTCCAAAAAAGCATCACATAACTCATCTATTAAAATAGGCTTTTCTTTTCTTAATTTTTTAATTGCATTATCAAAAGCTCTATTTTTAAGTTTCTCATTCTCAATATCTTCAATAATATTAAAGTTGCCGTCTAATCCTAATAGATAATAATATTTTTGCAATATACTTATACAAAATTTGTCTATAGTACATATATTTGCACTATCTATATCTTCTGCTTGAGAGATAAGAAAAGCTTTTTTACTATAATCTTTTTCTTCTTCTATCTTTTGCGCTAACTTATTTACTAACCTTTCTTTCATTTCCGCTGCAGCAGAGTTTGTAAAAGTTACTACTAGCATTTCTTTTATAGGAACTTGAAAATTTGAAATAAAGTTTGCAATTCTTTCAATCATAATGGAAGTCTTTCCACTACCTGCAGAAGCGGATACAACAATATTTTTATCTAAAATATCAAGTATTTCTTGTTGTTTCTTCGTTGGAAATGCCACTTAGTGCCTCCTTAATTTTTTCTATATTTTTTGAACTATACTCTCTAAAAAAAGTATTAAACTCTTTGTTACATATGCTAGCGAACTCACAATAATCGCAAGCACTTCTTTGACCTTCACTTTTAGGCTTTGCTTCTATGTACCCTTGCTCTATCTCACATAAAACTTGTTTTATAACCTCTTTTGCGTACAAACTAAGCGTGTCAAAATCTTCTTTTATTAAAGCTTTTGTTCCGTAGTTTATACTGCCATCACTTTTTATTTCTTTATAAAAATTGTATATCTGTGAAATTTTTTTGTCTTTTGCATTTTCTACTTCAAGTAAATTTGTATCTAAATTGCAAATTACACTTTCTTTGCCAATAAAATAGCCATCAATCTTGAAGTCTGTTTTATCTTCTTTTTCTACATTTCTATATTTGTCTTTTATAGGAAAATATCCTACACCAACAACTTCATTATTTTTATATTTATTTTTCAAAGCGTTTTCATATACAAATAGTTGAAGTTTGTTTCCATAGTATATATCCTTTGCATCTATTTTAGCATCGCCTGTCTTGTAATCTAAAACAAGAAAATTATTGTCGTGCTTATCTATTCTATCTATCTTACCTACTAACATATATTTGTTGTTTGCAGTATCTATCTCAAAATCACTAAAACTTTGTTCACATTTATATGGTGCAAAATGTGTATATTTAAGATTTTCATTTAATAAATTCATTAATCTATCGCCTTCTTTAAGAAGTGCTTTAGATATGATATCATTTAATTCTGCACTAAATTTAGTTTCATATTTTGATACAACTACATTTTTTACATTTTCCTTTATATCGTTTAATTCCATATTAGAAAAATAAGTACCTTTTTCTTTTACTTTTTCTATAAAAAGTTGAGCAAAATAGTGCAAAATCTCTCCTACATCTAACTGATTAATTGACACAGGCTTAATGCTTGAAAGTTTTATTGCTCTTTTTAAAAAATGCATATAAGGACAAGACAAATATTCGGATATTTGTGTATAACTAGTTTTTTTCTTATCATCTAATTCATTAAAACAGTAATCTGAAAGATTAGTTATACTAGGTTTTTGAAAAGTTGTTTTACTTAAGCTTATTAAATCTTTTAATTTTGTATCATTTTTCAAAGATTCATATAATGATGAAACTTTAATATCTTTTGCTTGATATAAATGAGACATGACTTGTAGTATAGCAGATTTTGTATTTCCTGCCCAAAGTAACATTTGTTCTTTGTCTTGCATCTCCAAATTTATTAAAGCCAATTCACATTCTTGTGGACATAGTGCAACATTATCGTTTAGATAAAATATTTTTTGCAAACTTGTTACTATGCTACTTGGTTTAAGTGTATCACCATTATCATTACTTTGTGGATAATATATATACAGCATTTCTGTAGGTAATATACACAATTCATAGGCTTTTAGTCTACTTCTCATATTTATATCGCTTACTTTAGGTTCTAACATATATCTACTTGAAAGTTTTTCTATCTCCCTATCTGCAATAAGGCCTACATCATCTTTTATGCTTGGCATAAGTCCATAATTTGCACCTAATATTATCAAAACTTTTTTTCTTTCAAATGTTGAAACATTTACATCTCCAAAGTAAATGCTATCTACACTTAATGGTATTGGGTTAATTTTAGTTGCATTTAAACCAGTTTGAATTAGTTTAGCAAAACTTAGAGCATTATAATCTGTATCTATATCTAGTGTAATTATTTGTTCAAATATTTTATTTATTTTAGGTATTATTTGGCTAATAATTTTTTGTTCTTGAATATCATCTTTTCTTAAATCAATTAATTGTGTTGTTTTTTCTTCTACATTAAAATATACGAATAATTCTTTTAAACTATATACAAAATCTATTGCATTATTACATTTTGATAAAGCACTAACTATATAGTTTAAATCTTTATATACTTTTTGTACAAATTCATCATGTTTTATCTCATATACTTCACTAAAAGATTGTAATTCTTCATCTTTATTGAAAATATTTGTATTTGCTAACCATTTTATACCTTGATAAGGATATTTGGTCAATAAAATGCTAACATAATCTTTTTCAGTTTCTGTTAATCCAAAATAATAATTATTTAATAATGAATATAAATCATTTGGCATAAAATCATAATAGTATGCTTCTAGACAACTAGAAATAAATGCGCCTAATTGAGTTTGTAACAAATTTGTACTATAATCAAAATAAAAACTAAAATCAAAGTTTGCTAATTCTCTTTCTATAATAGGCTTGTACTTTTCTAAGTTTGAAACTGCAACATTTATGTCTTTGTATCTATAACCTAATTTATGAATTAAATAATATATATTCTTTAAGAGATGTTTAACTTCTTGTGTTTCATCTTGTGCAGAAAATATTCTTAAATTATTAGTTGTTAACTTCTCATAGTTTTTTGAATATGAAAAAAGTTTTTTCTTTATGCTTTCAAAAATTGTAGGTAAAACAAAATCATATTCCTCTTCATCTTCTATTCCCTTTTCAAAAAATATTGATTGCATTTGATTATATATGGAGTTCGTAAAAATATGATCGTTAGAGTATCCTTTTGCGTATCTACAACCAACGACGCAAAAATTATTATTTTCTATTAAATCACTGACTAGTTTAAGTTCTTGATAAGTAAAAGACTCAAAAAAAACGAAGTAAAAAGCAGTACTATTAAAAAATGAATTAGTTTTTATTTGCTGTCTTAACTGCTCCATTTTGTATATACCATCTGTGTAGCCTAATTCAATATAATTTTCATATTTTTTATACAATAACTGTATATCGCAAAGTTTATCTTTCAAAAGACCTTTTTCTTGTATTTCTGCTACATCTTCAGGCTTTATCCCGCTAGACTTAAATTGCATAATTGTTTGATATAGATTTTCTGCAAATCCTAATTTTGTATGCATGGACTTAAAAAATTTTAATTCCTTTTTACTGCCTTGCAAGAGTTTTTGAATTAAAAGCGTTCCGCCTTGCATATCTAAAACTTCACCTATACCAAAAACTCTGTTACAAAGTCTATTTATAGATATAACTTCGCAATTAAAAGTACATTTTTTATTAAGTACTTTTAATAACATTTTTTCAGTAATTAAAGTATATCTTTCAGGCGTTATTATGATGTGTTTATTATAACTATTTATATTTTTTTTCACTTCCTCAAGTACACCCTCTGTAGCCGTATACAAACAAGGATTGTGTATAATTTTTGCGCGCATATTTTCTCCTATAATTTTCTTTAATATAACACACTACTCAAAATTCTACAACAAAAATACAAAAAAAGTACTCTATTTAGAGTACTTCATTATTTGTTCTAATACTTTACCTGTTGAGTCCACTTGCTCTACATGTTGCATTATTTTTATTTTATCCTTTTCTTGAATAAGAAACATAATTTCGTTATAAAGATTTTGAGGAGTAAGATGTTCACTATATAAAACATGAGCAAAGCCTTTTTGCTTATAATATTTTGCATTCTCTATTTGGTCTCCTCTAGATGCTTGCTTAGAAAGCGGTATAAGCAACATAGGTATATTTTCAGATAATAACTCTGCTATAGTATTTGCACCTGCACGAGATACAGCTATAGAAACTATAGAAAATATATAGCCCATATCTTCAACATATTCGTATTGATTATAGTTATAAGGAAAATGCTTGTCTACTTTGTTATTTTTGCCCACTATGTGTATAACATTAACACTTTTACACAACTTCTCTACTATTGTTTGAACAGTTTCATTTATAGTTTTAGAACCTAAACTTCCTCCAATGATAAGAATAGTAGGAAGATTAGGATATAGATTATAAATATTTTTTTGTGACTTATCTGCAAAATTTCTTATAGGTATACCTGTACAAATGCCTTTTTTCAAAGTTTTTGCTGTCTGCTCAAAATTTGTACACATAACTTTGCATTTCCTATAAATTATTTTATTCGCAAGCCCTAAAGTAGTATCACTTTCATGGGCAATTATTGGAACTTTTTTTGATGCTAAAACTACAGGTAATGAGACATATCCGCCCTTAGAAAATATACAATTTGGTTTATATTTTTTTAGTATTTTTTTACATTCAATCATTCCCTTAAAAAGCAAAAATGGTATAGCAATATTTTTCCATAATTTTACCCTATCAAACTTAACAGTAGTTATTGGACAATATTTTACATAAGAATAGTTACTAATAAGTTGCTTTTCCATACCATTTTTACTACCTACATATACTATGCTTGAAAATTCTTTTCTCAGTTCTGGCAACATAGCTATAATAGGCATAATGTGCCCTGCCGTACCACCACCTGTAACAATTATACTATTTTTCATATTATCTCCTATATTAGTTAAACGGAAATAATAAAATATAGCAAAAAAATAAATGCTTTTTTTACTCCCTTTTTGTAACATTTTACGCTTTTTTGCAATAGTATGATATTGTTAAGGGTTTATTTTTAATCTTTAACTGAAGGAGAAATATATATGTTTGTCATAAAAAGATGTTGTAGATTACGACCTCCTTCTCCTCCAAGAGTTGTAGACAGAGTAAGTATAGTAAATGTATCTGTAACTGGACCTACTGGACCTACGGGTCCTTCAGGCACTGGACCTACTGGACCTACCGGACCAACTGGTGCTACTGGATTAACAGGAGCAACAGGTCCTACTGGACCTACAGGGCCTACAGGACCTGCGGGTATAGGTTTAATAGGGCCAACTGGACCTACTGGTGCTACGGGTCCTTCTGGTACTGGGCCAACTGGACCTACTGGGCCTACTGGACCTACGGGTCCTACTGGTGCTACAGGACCTTCTGGAACTGGACCTACCGGACCTACCGGACCAACTGGTGTTACAGGCGCTACTGGACCAACTGGGCCAACGGGTCCTACTGGACCTCAAGGTTTACAAGGTCTTCAAGGTACTATAGGTGCTACTGGACCAACTGGGCCTACTGGGCCTTCAGGCACTGGACCTACTGGACCAACAGGTGCTACTGGACCGACAGGACCTACTGGTGTTACTGGCCCAACAGGACCTACTGGACCTCAAGGTTTACAAGGTCTTCAAGGAACTGAAGGCGCTACAGGACCTACTGGGCCTACCGGACCGACAGGACCTACTGGACCCGCTGGAGCGCAAGGAACTCAAGGTCTTCAAGGTACTGAAGGTGCTACTGGCCCAACAGGACCTACTGGACCTCAAGGAGAAACAGGACCTACTGGACCAACAGGTGCTACTGGACCTACTGGAGAGACAGGTCCAACAGGACCAGGAGCTATAGTAAGAACTTTAGCTTTTGAACAACCTGCAAGAACTACGGGTGTTATATCATTTGCAAATGCAAATGCCTATCCTGAATCAGTAACTAGATTAGCATATAATGCAGAGACCAATGAAATTAGTCTTGAACAAGGAATATATACAATCAGTTATTCAGCAACTAGCATTTCAAACTCAGCTACTAATACTCCATATATTCAAATGAATATTAATGGAAAAGCATATGCACCTGCAACAAGTGTAGGGTCTCCAAATACAACAAGTTCACTAAGTAGAACTATAATAGTAAATATACCTAATTCAAGTGCTATTACTTTTGAAGGAGCAAAAAACTGTACTTATTCAAACTTTGTTGTTTATATAACACAATTACAAGTACAATAAAGAAGCAAATTTGCTTCTTTATTTTTTAAAAAATTAATGCTTTTAAAGTATTAAAGTTCAAAAATTAATCGTTTTCTCTATTTTTTATTATTTATAGAATATATAAAATTTTAATGCACAAAATAAAAATATAGATTTTTTTAAAATCTTTAATAAAAAGTTGCAAGACAAAATATATTGTGTTATATTTTGATATATTTAAGCGATATAAAGCTTATTTTAGTTTCTATCTGGAGGAAATATATGAGTTTTTTGAATAGTATTTTTGGATTAGGAAATGTACTTGCTTTTAGTGAAGGTTTAGAAGGTACAGGTTATGAATTTTTAGGACCTATTTTAGATTTTATTGAAACTGCAATGATTCCTATCATTATTGTTTTGCTTGCAGTAGGTGCAATATATGCCATCATTTTAGGTGTAAATATGGCAAGAGCAGAAAGCCCTGAAAAGAGAGATGAAGCAAAGAAAAGAATAATGAATTTCTTAATTGGTATAGCTGTTGTAGTTGTATTACTTGTTATAATTTATGTATTAGCTGCAAATGTAACAACTATATTTGGTCTTGCTCAAGATGCAAATAATGGTGCTAATTAGTTGAAAATGTTATAATCAAAAAAAACTTTTATGAGAAATCATAAAAGTTTTTTTTTAACTTTAAACTATTTAAAATAAAATTACTATTCTTCTATATTGACACTATTATTGTCTTTATCCTTACTATTTTTATGCTTTATATGAACTAAAACACAAATAGCAACAATAGATAAAAATGCAATCGCACTAATGATTATTATAGATAAAGGTTCCAATGTTAAGTGAATGCCTATATCTGGCATATGTGAGCCTCCTCTATCTCCTAAAGTCTGAGCAATATTTTCACCGCTTGTAGAAGTAAGTAAAGGGCAGTTTATCAAAGAAACTGTTAGAATGTTGCAAAAAACTATAAAAGATGCTAAACTGATAGACAAGAATAAAAGTATAGGTTTTTTAAAAAGGTTAAACATATGAAATCTCCTAAATCTAAAAAAAGTAAACAAAACACTATAATAAATATAGTTTTAATATTTCTTATAATAATACTTACAACATGCGTATTTCTTTTAACTATGCTTGCCGATAATAAGTATAGCATATCAGAAGACAATGGGCAAGTTTTTTATCAAGATAATAAATTAACACTACTTTCCAAAAATTCTTTAGATACTTTAATTCCTGTACTAAACTGGAATTATTACGATGGTTTAATAGACCCTAAAGATATGGATGATAGTGTACATAAGCCGAAACTTATTACAATAGGAGATTATTCAAATTTTGATACAAATGATGTACACAAAAATGTAGGAACATATAGAGCAACTATATATAGTTATACTGAAGATGAGTACATATCTATACAATTATATTTGCCTGAAGTTTTAAGTTCTTGTAAAATATTTGCCGATGGAGTTCTTTTACAAGAAATGGGAACAGTAAGTGAAAACAAGGAAGAATATAGTCCATACATACAAAATCAAAACATAACTATAACTTTTAAACACAGCACTGACATAGTCATTCAAGTAGCAAATTTTTCACATTATTATGGAGGAATATACTATCCACCTATAATCTCTGGCGTACCTACAATGCTAACTTATATGTCTACAATTAATGTAATATATAGTCTAATTTTTTCCGTCGCAATATTAGTTGGGTTATCTTGCCTTTTTACATATATATTTAAAAAAGATAAAACATATTTATGGGCTAGTTTATTAAGTTTATCTTTTGCAATGTACATATTCTACCCTATCTTCCATATGATGGGCAGTCATGTAATAGGCTTAATGTATGCGTTAGAAAATATAGGCATGGTTGCTATAAGCATATTTATGTTGCTTATAAGCACACATTTAATGAAAAAAAATGTACAAGTAAAAGCTATAAATACTATATTAATAATAGCAAGCATAACAACTATAGTTTTCTTAAGTTTTTTAAATCTTACTCCAGAAATTAATAATTTCTTCCAAATCTTTTCAATAATAGTAAGATTTTTAACAGCTATTTACCTTTTAATTTTAGCCGTTATAAATGTCATCAGAGAAGATAAAATGATGATTATTTTAGTTGCTAGTATAATATACTCAACAGGAATAATTTTTGACATATTTGTAGCATCGTATTATGACCCTTACTACTTCTTATACCCTAATGAAACAGGAACTTTTATCAGCATTATACTTTTCTTGATTTTAACTTTAAAATACACTATTAAAACAGAAACCGAAAACAAGAAATTAAATACTAATCTAGTTATGGAAGTCGCAATAAGAACAGATAAAATGAGAAATCTTATAAGTGAAAGAAGAGATTTTGTTTCTAGCGTTGCACATGACTTAAAGTCCCCTATTTCTTCACTAAAACTTTTCATAAATAAACTTCAATCTGAGGAGTTGACACAGAAAGAAAGAGAAAAAATTTATGAAGTAATGGATGATAAAATAAACAATCTAACTGAAAATCTAACCATTGTTCAAAACTTTAATAACCTAGATTTAATGAAAGATAATTTTGAAAAAGTAGAACTAAATGCTTTTTTGAAAAACATATATGAGCAATTTTTACCAGAAGCAGAAGCAGAAGGCATACATTTTAAACAAAAAATTTCAAATAAAAATAAGCTATTTGCAACTATTACTCCTCATAAGTTTGAAAGAGCAATAGAAAATATATTGTTTAATGCACTTAGTTTTACTAGCGAAGGCGGTCATATTGTTATAACATTAAAATCTAATTCAAAACAAGCGATAATTGAAATACAAGATGACGGACAAGGCATGACACAAGAAGTGCAAGAGCATGTTTTTGATAAGTTTTTTACATATAGAGAACATAAAAACTCTACAGCATTTTCAAGTGATGGTCTTGGTATGTATTATACAAAGTTAGTAGTAGATGAATGTGGTGGAGACATCTCAGTTCAATCAAGATATGAAGTAGGTACAACCTTTATTATTACACTTCCATTAAGTAATTGATTTAATCTTTTGATATATTAATTAAAAAAAAACTCCTTAACGGAGTTTTTTTTACTAATTTGCATAATTTACTTTAATTCCAGGTCCCATAGTTGAACTTAAAGTAACGCTCTTTAGGTATGTTCCTTTAGCTGCAACTGGTTTAGCTTTGATAATTGCATACATAATTGTATCCAAGTTTTCTTTAAGTTTTTCAGCACCGAAACTTACTTTTCCAATGCTTACATGAATAATATTAGTTTTATCTAATCTATATTCTACTTTACCAGCTTTAGCATCAGTTATAGCTTTAGCTACATCATTAGTAACTGTTCCACTCTTAGGGCTTGGCATAAGTCCTTTAGGACCTAAAACCTTAGCTACTCTACCAACTAACTTCATCATTTCAGGGTCTGCAGTTGTAATACAAACATCAAAATCTGTAAATCCTGCAAGTATTTTTGAAATCATGTCTTCAGCGCCTACATAATCAGCACCAGCTTTTTCAGCCTCATCAGCCTTATCACCCTTAGCTAATACTAATACTTTAACTTTCTTTCCTGTACCATGAGGAAGAACAACAGTTCCTCTTACTTGTTGGTCTGCTTGTCTACCATCAACACCAAGTCTTACATGTAATTCAACAGATTCATCAAACTTAGCTTTTGCAGTATCTATAACTAGTTGAACAGCTTCTGCGACATCGTAAACTTTGCCTTTCTCTAAAATCTTTTTAGCTTCTTCATATCTCTTTCCCATATCGCACCTCCTAGTCTTCTACTTCTATGCCCATAGAACGAGCAGAGCCTTTTACCATACTCATTGCAGCTTCAAGAGTTACAGCATTTAAGTCTGGCATCTTTAATTCTGCTATTTTTTGAACTTGAGCTTTAGTAAGTTTTCCGACTTTTTGTGTGTTTGGTTTAGGAGAAGCGGAAGCTAATCCTAGTTCTTTCTTGATTAAAACTGCTACAGGTGGAGTCTTAAGAACAAAGTCAAAAGAACGGTCCTTATAAATAGTTATAACTGCTGGTATAACTAAACCTTCTTGAGAAGCAGTTTTTTCGTTGAATTCTTTAACAAATCCACCAATATTGATTCCATGAGGACCCAATGTTGAACCAACTGGAGGACCAGATGTTGCCTTACCTGCAGGCAATTGCAATTTTACAACTGCAGTTATTTCTTTTTTTGCCATATACGACACTCCTTATAAAGTGGTCAAGCGACAAAGCATGAAAAGATTTACTTTTGTCTCCCACTATTTAAACGCAAAAACTTGCGATTAAACCAAAATTTTATAACTTTTTGAAGTCTGTAAAGGTGAGTTCTACTTCAGTGTCTCTACCAAAAGCTTCTACTTGAACCTTACAAGTTTCATTTTCTTCATTTACACTTAAAATAGTACCTGTGCAACCACTAAGTTGCCCATTTGTAATTTCAATAGCGTCGCCAACTTTTACATCAGCACATTTTATATCTTCTAGATGCATTTGTCTGATTTCATCTTCGCTAAGAGGGAGTGGTCTTCCCTTAGGTCCAGCAAAACCAGTGACACCACGAGTTCTAGTTATAGCGTGCCAAATATCATCTCCGTAAATCATTTTTATAAAAATGTAAGAAGGTAATATTTTCTTTTGAACTATAACTTTTTTACCTTTTTTTTCTTCTATAACATCTTGCATAGGTATAACTATGTCAAAAATTCTATCATGAAGATTAAAGTTTTCTATAACCAACTTTAAGTTTTCTTTTGCTATATTTTCATAATTAGTAAAAGTGTGCAAAACATACCATTTTGCTTCTGTTTCCATTACTTCCATAACTTATCTATGTTATTCTCCTTAATTTAAAATTATAAGTTTTTTAATTTATTACATGACAATAAGACCGAATAACCAACCTAAAAGCAGATTTATTCCTAACAAAACAACACCAAAAATAACAACTAAAGCTAAAACTACGCCTGTTTGTTTACAAGCCTCCTTAAAAGATGGCCAAGTAACTTTTTTAAGTTCAGACATTAGCGCTTTACATTTTTGACTAAAAGTTTTCTTTCCTTCTTTAGCCTTTTTGTTTTTATTTGCTTTATTTTTTTTGTTGTTTTTATCTAACTTATTTTGCTCAGATTTTTTGTTTGACTTAGAAGCAGTTTCAGTTTCTTGAACATTAACTTCTGCGTTAACTTCTTTAACTTCAACTTGCTCATTTTCTACATTTTCTATATCTTGAACATTATCAAGATTTTGAGCATTTTCTACTTTTTTAGTTATGTTAGAAGTTTTGTGACTTTTTTTCTTATTTGATTTTGACATAGTCTATACTCCTCAATTGAAATTATTTTGTTTCTTTATGCAATGTATGTTTTCTACATTTAGGGCAAAACTTCTTTAGTTCTAATCTTTCAGGATTATTTTTCTTTTCTTTCATTGAGTCGTAATTATTTTCTTTACACTCAGTACATTGTAATGTTATTTTAGTTCTCACCTTTTTTCCCTCACACCAAAAAATTACACGATTTTCATCGTGCTAGTGTAGTATATCACACAGATAATCGTTTGTCAATTATTTTATTTAAAATATATTTTAATTTTAATCTAATTTTAAAAAAAGTGCCTAAGCACTAAATTTGCAATTAAGCATTTGGATTTGTTTGTTGAGCAACTATTTCACCTTTTAAAATCTCACTTGCTGCTATTTCAATAGGTATCTTTTTTTCATCTATAACTTCTTGTGGCGGATTTTGAGCTATTTGTTTTGCTCTTTTGCCCAATAGATTAGATAAAACATAAGAATTTCCTACTTTTTTGGTCATTGCTTCAACTTGCATCTCAAACAACATAAAAATATACCTCCTAAACCTAGATTAGCGTAGATACATCTACATCTAATGATTGTGTCTTAATAAGTTTTTCAAGTTCAATATGTTTTAAACAATAATCCCCATTTTCTAGATAAGATAAAATCTTTTCTTTAAAATCGTCTTTCGCATAAGTCAAAAAGAATTCTGTTCTATGACTTTCTATAAGGTTATACTTTATAAAGCAATTTGTCAAGCATTTATATGGCAAATACTTTAACAATACATTTTCATTTGTTTCGTATTCATCAAGCAAAACCTCATCTCCTACTATATTATAGGCTATAGTAAGTGAGCCATTTCTTGTTTGCTTTGCTTTTGAAAAAAACTTCTTACAATAGTCACTAAAGTATGTCTTTTTCTCGTCTGTAAACAATGAGATAACTTCACTTAAATTTTGAACAACAAAGACAACATTTTTGCTTTGAATATTTGAAATATTATTCACATGTTTAAAAGCCAATTCAACTAATTTTTTTTGATAGTTTTGAGCATCTCCAAATTTTGAAGCAATTAGAGTTACTTTTTCAAAACTTTGCAACATAGTAGCAAGCTCAGCATTTACATTTAATCCCAAATATACAATGTCTGTAATTGCATTATTTTTACTAAGAATAGATATAGTGTCGTACATAACATAGGGTACACTCTTTTTTTCCGGAGTATACAAAAGTACCCTATCTCCCAAATAAGTTTTAACTATATTTTTTAGTTTTTTGAAATTGTCATTTGTATCGTCATTAACTATTTGTGTTTTTTCTAATAAAGATTCTTCACTTTCAAATGAATAATTTTGTAAACTGCTTTTGCTTTTTTGTCCGTTTATAGATATAACATCTTTTACAAATGCTACATTTTTTTTCTCATCTTGTATAACAGTAGCTCTTAAAAAATCTCCAGACTTTAAATTCAACTCACTAACGGTTGTTCTCTTTACATATATAGGCTCGTTCATGGTTTGTGGTACAGTCATCAAGTAGCCACTTCCCTCTCTACTTATCTCAATTAAACCCATTTCTACGCTTTCTTCATAATTAGCATAATCTTTAGGTTTCAAAGTTTCGTAAGACGCCAAATCTGGCAAAGATGTTTTATAACTAGAATCTAATCCCATAAATGCTTCTTCTGTTGCTTTCATAAAGTCTATATCTATTACATCTTTTGCTGGTCGTCCCTTATTTGTTGTTTTAACATAGGGCATTTCTGCTCCACTCATTATAGCTCTAATTTTATTTATTAAATCTTGTTTTTTTAATGTTGTAGGTAAGCAAACACCTACTTGTCTTCCTAGTGCTCTTAATTGATAAATGCTTAATTCTTCTAAATTAGGTAAAATTACATCTTCCATATATTTTCCTCCTTAGTAAAATGGCTATAATGATTTACTGCCTTTTACTATACCAATAAAAATAAAATATTGCAATATCTTTAATTATATTTTTGTAAAAAATTGTATAAAAAATACTTGTTTTTACGCAAAATATAAATAAATAGATTTATATATTAAAAAAAAAGGAACAATTGTTCCTTTTTAATTTTCATATATGCTTTAAAAACACATAGTTCACTTGCTTATTTCATTTTATATATTAATTTTTGTCTACATTTGTTTCATTACAAAGATTAGTTTCTTGTGTTTCATCGTTATTTTCATCTTGCACATTTTCTTCATTCGTTTCACTATTTATAGTATTTGAAATATCTTCTAAATCTTGCTTTATTTCATCGGCAGACTTATTGGAATTTATTGTTATAACATTGTAAGCTATTAGCATGCTTAGTATGTAAGACATTATATTTAAAATAAAACTTTCACTAACTATAATTCCACAACTTTGACAAACATTGTATACTATAAGAGTTATTGTGTATGCGATAATTAAATAAAATTTGTAATTTGAAAAAATTTTCATTTATTCCTTACCATTCAAAGATAATTTTATATCTTGTATATCTTCTTTTATATCTTCTATTACCGCATACTTTTCTGTTAGAATTTCAATAGTTTTTTGATACTTTTCTTCTCTTGCAGAGCTATCTCTTAATTGATAAATAAGCAAAGCAACAAAAAGAACTGCCCATATTCCGTTAGATATTGCAACTCTTAATACTTCTTCCCACATTAATATTTTCTCTCTTTAACCTGAGTGAGTATTTTATTAAACTCCGCTTCTCCAATAAGATTTTTAAAACTTTCATCTTCCATAAGGACAAGTAACGCAGTTTGTTTATCTAAAGTATTTAAATATTCATTAACAATATCTACTTTTTGCTTATTTATTTGTGCATTTAATGCTCCGTAGCCGTACTTATCTAAAAACTTTAAAATTTCTTGATTTCTTTCCTCTACTCTTTCAACTTCTTTTTTATACTTTTCGTCAAACTCAGCTTTTTTCTTAGCTTCATTTTCCTTAAGTTTGTTGTTATATTCAACAATTTTATTATTATAGTCTGTTATATCATTTGTCAAAGAATCTATTTCTTTTTGCAACTTAACAGCATATTCAATTTCAAAGTTTGCAAGTGCAGTATCCCTCTGTCTTTCTAAGTCTGCACTTTTTCTTTTTAAATCATTAACTTTTGACTCTGCTTGACTTTTTATTTCACTTAAGGCTATAGTTTTTTCATTTTCTATATCATCTATTTTTGTTGAGTATATGCTACTATTTCCCAAACCTCTAGATACAGAGTTTTCTTTAGCTTCTTCTTTTGCTTTGTTTGCCAAATCTTTTATATCCTTTTCTCCAGAAGCTAATTCTTTTAAAGTATCTTCTATATTTTGTTCATTTTTTGTTTTTTCATTTTGATAATTTTTTTCTATGTTAAACTCATTTTGGTTTTTGTATGAACTTAAACTATTTTCCGCTTTATCTTTTATATCTTGTTCATCATATTTCTTCTCATCAAGATATGTAACATCACTAACATATTCTGGTTTTTCTGGTATAGGATTAAGGTTTAATGTAGAATCTATTCCTTTAATCTTATCTATCACATCTTGTTTTTGTTTTTTTACTTCATCTATTATTTTTGAATTATCAGCAAATAATTTAGCCATTATATGCCCTCCTTTTTTTATGTAATTAGCACGCAAAATCATATTCAATTCTTGTGCAAATTTTTCATTAAGCATTTGCTTTTCCTAACCTGTAATACAAGATAGGATGAGATATCATTGCCTCGTTTTCTTGTGTAGAAATTTTAATTTTAATCATTACTCCACTTACAAATACGGGCTTTCTTTGAGCTTTATCGCTACCTTTAAAATGAACTATTTGACTCATTTTGTCTGTAATTATTTCAACATCACAATCATAAGTTGTTTGCAATGCTATGGCATATATATTTTTAGTGTAATCAGGCTTACCCAAATCTGTATAGGGACTAATCCATTCTTTCTCAGTACTTTTGCCATACACATCTCCAAAATAATTTATTTGACTTAGTCTTGTTTCAAATCCTTCTTCTCCCTCATGAGATTGTATATCTATACTTACCAATCGTTCTATACCAGAACTTGTCATCTTTTCTATATCCATAAGTTCTACATTTGTTAAAATATCGTATAAACCATCTTCACAATCATATCGTAAAAGCGTATTTTTTACATTTTGCAATTCGTTTATAGGTGCTAAGTTTGTATTCATCATCAAATAATAGCTATTTTTATAAAAAACGCCTTTTGCTTTGTCTTGATTTATCCCTTCATATATTTTTTCAAATCCTGCATTTACTTTCTTAGCATTAACTCCATCAAACATATATAATCCATCAGTTGCTAAAAAGCAAATTACATCGCCACAAATACAAGCTGTATTTGTATATATATAATTTGATGAAGCGTATACATTTTGCATACTAAAACTTTCTTGAGAAGCGTAAGCAGT
Organism: uncultured Christensenella sp.; assembly: GCA_949292875.1. Classification (GTDB taxonomy): domain Bacteria; phylum Bacillota; class Clostridia; order Christensenellales; family UBA1242; genus CASFBJ01. The sequence goes on along the minus strand of CASFBJ010000020.1, from coordinate 58,364 downwards.
TATTCTTGTTATTCCATATTCTCTAAAAACAAAAACATAGTTATTGAAAGACAAAACTTTTTTACAATCTCCTAAAGAATCATTCATACCTATATAACCGCCTTCAGTACTGGATATATTCCAATTTGTAGGGTCCATTTCATCACTAAACCAAACTTTGCTTCTACCTATACGAGTAACAGCAAACACTCTATCATAATGCACGCACAAATTTGTTATAGATGGAGCATTTTCCACAACTTTATAATTGACAAAAAAGTTTAATAGTGTTAAAGGCTCATTCTCAGAACAAAATAATCCGGACTCTTTTCCGTCAGGCATTATATAATATAGATAATCAGGAATTGAAGTAAACTCGGGACAACTATACTTAAAAAATGGTCTATATGGTGATGAATATTTCATGTAGTATAGCAAATGGTCTGAAGTATATATGAAAAGCATATCTCTATCTTTTTTAGCAAGTACATCATAATAAGGAAAAGAATAAACACTTAATGCTTGTCCTGTATATGTATGCTCATAAGGTGTTTCAGCGCCATCTTCCATATCACTAGGAAAAGTAAGTATTCTTAAACCTAGTCCTGTAGATAGTACACCTTTTTTTACTGTAAAATTTTTAATAGAATAAGCATTAGATACAGATTGTATACTTTCATCTATACTAGAGTTCATTCCATTTAGAAAGTAATTAAAATCAAATGAATACGAATTTCTATTTACCCCTAATTTTTTATATTGATTTTTTGCTATACCCATATTTTATCCTTCCACTTAACTTCGTCATATCTTTGAGCACATTTTTTCATCTTATCTTGAAATTTGTATTCGTATATTTCATACTCTTCAAAAAAGCCATATTTCAAAAAATATTCTGCAACTACACCTAAAGCTAAAGCTTCATCAACTAAAACAGATGGAAAACTTGTTATTTCATCTTGAAAATTTACTTCCTGTGGAGTATATATATAAGTTAAATCATACTTGCCAGGTTTTAATAGTAAGTATCCATCTTCTTCTCTATATTTTGATTTTAAACCTAAATGATTTTTAAGCTTCCTTACAGCATAAAATTTTTTAGGTAAAGAAGTTAAACTATATTTACCAGTATAATCTACATATATCTCTTTTTCTGCAATGCAATAAATGTACTCTGTTGCCACTTTTTTTACAACAGCGTTAAGAACATCTAATAATTGAATCAATTCAGCATTGTCATTAACATTTTCACTTTCTAATTCTTTAATTAAATGTTCCTTATTAAGATACTTTAATGAAATTTGCAATATTTTATTTACATTCACAACTCTATACCCCCTTTAGCATCATGACTTTTACTTTTGAAATTAAATCATTTTTTATATTTTCATTTTCACTTTCTTGAATTTTTTTATTATGCATTTCAATCTCTTGCATAATTTTTTCAATTCTAAAACTTCTATTTTTTTGTAAATCAACTATAACCCTATAATCTAAGGTAGGATAACGAACAACAACTTCCAAACAAGTAACTAAACCTTTTTTATAATGAATTTCAAATCTTCTTTTTATAGTATTATAAAATATCAAATAATTTTTATCTATATTTTTTACCCTATTAGATATATTAAACACATCATTTTCTATTATTTTAAGCATATATTTTTCCTTTAATTTTAAAAATGTGTATGTTTCTAAAATAAGAAAACATACACATTTTATTTTCTTTATATTATAATTAAGCGCCTAAACCCTTTCCTGTTATGCCAGATAGTCTAGCTTGTCCATTAGGTTTATTACAGATTAAATCTGCATACTTAACTAATGTAGCAGTGTATGTCGGAGAATTAGCATCTTGTTTTATAATCTTTCCACTCTCACCTTCAAGCCACTTCCAATCACATAATTGATGTAATGCAAACTCTTTAGTATTTAAAAGGTACATTGTTCCATCATTGATAAACCTATCACTAACTACAGGTATACCATTATAAGTTAATGCCTTGAAACCACCATTTAGCTCCATAACATCTATATTTCTTCTATATTCACCTAGATATTCTTGATAAGCTCTTTTTACATCACTACTACAAGCAATAAAGTCTACAATACTACCACTTGTTTCATCCATAAAATCTATTGCAGTTTGAATAACTGAATCACTAATATTTCCTACAGAATCTTTTTTATAAGAATTCATCCATGGATATTGAGTTTTATTTACACCATAAAGCGTTGCAGAGTCAGAGAATATACTTCCAAGTCCTGTGATTTCATTATCCTTACTACCTTGTACATATGCCTTATCACCTTCAGCATATGTATATTCAGACACATTTGACAAAGTAACTTGCTTATTTACCCTATCTACATATACTACTCTAGCTTTACTTACTTTAACATCATCAGCATTAATTATATCTATAACCATTCCTTCCATAAAATTCTTAACTGAATCTAATGTTATTTTACTATCACTAAATGCTGACACTGTTCCTAATAAACCAGAACCATCACCATATAACATTCTTCCAAAGTTAAATTGGCTAGCCTTAATAAGTCCTTCCATTTCAGCGTTTAACAAATTTACAAATGCACCAGCACTATGACTAGATGAACGGATTGCTTTATCAGATATATTTATTGTACCATATAGGTTTTTAAGTTCAGATACAAACTTAACATATTGATTTTGAAAAGCACTTGGCAATGGGCCTATCTCAGTACCAGCACCAACTCCACCATTTAATCCATAAGGAGCCAACTTTCTTATTTCATTACCCCATACATCGCTTGTAGTTTGTTCTATTCTTGCAAGCAAAGGGTTTACTCCTATATTTAATTGATTTGAAACTACACCTAAGTATATAGTCTTTAACGCATTTTCCGCAGTTTCTAAAGTTACCATTAAAAAACACTCCTTTTTTATATTAAATATCGTTTTGTTCTTTAAATTTTTCATTTAATTTTAATTTTTATAATCATTTTAAAATTACTATCCCCTAAAAAGTTTTAAAGCTAGTTTATTCGCTTCCTCAAGATTTGAGATTTCAATATCCTTTGTACCAGCACTTATACCAGTATTACCTGAAATAAGATAAGGTACTTTTGATTCTTTGACTTCTTCTACATATTTTTTTACTAACTCTTTTTTTAGGTTCTCATCATTAAGTATATAATCTTCAATGAAGTTTTTATCTTGCAAAAGTTCCTTAGGTTCTCTATACTTTTTTGCAAGCACTTTATTATAAGCACCCTGCAATGTTAGAGATGAATCTTGCATTATTTCTTTACTTATATCTTTTGCATATTGCTTAGCATATGGATTATTTGTTATAAACTCTGTAACTTTTTCTCTATAATCTTCTTGCAGATAGATAGGCACATTACTATCCTTTGTGTCATATGTTGTTTTATTTTGTGCCTCGGAAGATTCTTGTTCTTGTTTTTTTTCTAACAATTTAAGTTTTTGACATTTCCTAGTAAACTCAGCTTGCAAACTGTTATAAGCCTTAGTCAACTCATCTACATCTTTAAACTTGCCAAGCAAATTAGAGCCCATATTTGAAGTACTTTCATCTATATCTTTTCTTTCATTTTCTAGTTGAGCGCTCTTATCATCTTCAGCAGATTTATCATAAGACAAATCTTCTTTCTCTATAGATACATCTTCTTGTACATCTTTAGGTTGTTCTAATATTTCCATATAATCTCCTTTTAATTTGTTAATGATTTAAATTTTTTATGTTCTCTAATATGTTCCATAACTTTTTCATACATGCCATTTTTTCTTAATCTATCGCCTTCAGCACCAAGTAACAAGCAGGAATGTTCTTTTATGTGCATATCATGGTCATCTATTTCTTGAACAAACACATCTGTTTTACCATTAGTAAAGTCTATATTTTCTTTTTGAGCATATTTTAATTGCAATGATGTAATGTCATTACCCATATCATATATGCCTAGTCCTAGCATATCTATAATCTTCTGTCTTGTTGTATTGCTTAGTTTTCCTTCTTCATTTTGTAGTACACCAGAAGATAAAATCTCAAATATTAAACTTCTTTGTTGTGCTTTTGTAGTAATTGTTTCTGATTGATTATCTATAACAACATCATCTGTAGTTATATCTCTTGAACTAAAGCAAATAGCATCTATACTTCCTTTCTCTCCTACCAATTTTAAAATTCTAGGAAAAGTAGCAAACTGTTTATATAATCTTAAAACTTGCGTCGCTATTTCGCAAACAGCATGACCTATACTATCTGCACTCACACTAAGTCTTGCAGTTTCTTGTTCTAGAAGTATTTGTAATGCAGTACCGCTAATATTACTAACATTTACGTTACCTTGTCTAACCAAATCATTTACACCTGTAATTGCACTAAATTCATTTATTATTCTTGCTTCTTCAGAGTCAAAATCTACAGGTATATTATTTGTCGGCATAAACATAGGCGGATTGGCTCCTTGCCTATAGACTATAACTTTTCCAGGTTCTAGCCCTTCTTCTTCTATATTGTCTATATCTACAGCACCATCTTCAGCAAGAAGTACACCCATACATAACCTATTTAAAAATTCCATTTTCCTATTTTTTAAAGCATTGTAGTCTTTTTGTAATGGTATAGCTCTTTCAACTACACTTATGCCAAAGAAACAACCTGCTAAAGGATAAGCAACTTGCCTGATAAATGGATATCCCCTTTTTTTATGTGTAACATTTATATAAGGCAATTCCCCATCATAACAAACATGTTCACCACAAATTATGATAAGTCTACCATTAGGCATTTCCCTTGTTGGTAAAATATATTTTTCTATAACTAAAGCATATTCTTCCTCTTGAATTTTGCCCGCATTTGCTTTATACGGAGATATAATATCTTGCAAATCATCTCGCATAATTCCAAATGAATCTATTTTTTCACCCTTTACATCTATGCCATACATATCTTTTATTTTAGTTACAGTAAAAGCTCTTGCATGAATTATACTTTCATTATCTTCTAAGTTTTCATAAGCAATATTTTGCGGAAAAATTTCAAATGGAGATACAACATCTATTTTTACATCTCCACTATAAATCTCTTTTCCATTTTCATTTAATAAAACATCTCCAAGTTCGCTATTCCATGTAACTTTATAAAAAACAGTACCGCAAGACTCACTCCAGCTTATAGCTTTTGCTATAAGTTCGGACAGCCTGTTTTTATGCCATAAAGACTGGCAAATAGATTGGCAAGTTCTAGCAGTTGCCATATCTTTGCTATCGCTACTTGCTGGTATTACTGTAATTGTTGGCTTATTTGCACACAATTTACTTTGTCTAACCTCAAGTAAACCGCTCAAGTGATTGTAGACCTTTTTTTCTTCCCAATCGTATCTTTTTATTGAATCTATAATTTCATCATTACCATTTAAAGTAGAATATTGATTACCTGATAAAAAATTTAAGTTCAATTTCCATTGCATCTCTAATTTTTTTCTATCTAATTGTCTTCTATACAAATCTTCTTTGATAGATTTTATAAGTTCTGCCTTATCTTCTTTTACTTCGTTTTTTTTCATCATTACCTCCGCTAATTCTCATCTTTTACCAAATCTTTAAGCATTTGTTTTAATTCTTCTTCAGTGTAATTACTTAAATCTTCATTTTCTTCATCTTTACTTTCAACAAGGAGTTTTAAAAGTGCAGTATCTGGAGGAATGTGTTTGTGAGTTATCTTTTTTTTAACTAGTACGAGCTCACCATCAACATCACTATACTCTTCAACTACCTCTTCCACATCATATCCGTTCGCTTTTTTAAGTAGTAAAGACTTTAAATCTTCTTGCTCGTCCATAAACTCCTCCTTTACCACATTCGCCAAAATACTAGCATATAAAAAACAAAAACTTACAAAAGGTAGGACAACTTTTTTTGAAAATTAAAAAAATTAGTCTTGAATTAAAAATTTAGACATAATTATATAACATGAAAAACATACTTAAAACAGTTGCAATCATTACTCTTTTTACAATAATTACAAGAGTATCAGGTTTTATTTTTAGGATATGGATGAGTAGAGAAATAGGTGCTGAAGCCTTAGGAATGTATCAAATCGCATTCTCTATGTTTATAGTACTTATTACATTATGTTGTAGCGGTATTCCGCTTACAGTTAGTAGATTATCTGCAAAATATAAGGCTTTAAATTTGGAATCTAGTAAATACGCTATGACTACTACTGCACTACTTATTGCAGGCTTATCTGCAACTTTTCTATGTCTTGTTATTCTTATAGGAAACAAACTTTTTGCCATGCTTTTTACTGAACAGAGTTGTATGCTAATACTTTTAACAATGTTACCCGCAGTTGTTTTTTCAGCAGTTCATGGCGTTATTAGAGGCTATCTTTGGGGCGAAAATGATTATTTGTCAGTATGTATCATTGAACTAATTGAACAATATGTAAGAATAATTGCTTGCGTTATAGCACTTAGTTTTGCATACTCAACACTTGAAGGTGCATTATCTGCAAGTTGGTCTTTAACTATTGCTATATTCACTTCATGTTTGTGCATTGTTTTTGTTTATAAGAAAAAAGGTGGCAAATTTGTCAAGCCAAAAGGTCATTTTAAAGAAGTTTTTGCTTCAAGCACACCTATAACAGCGCTACGCTTTATCTCCAGTTTACTTATGCCACTTATCTCAATAATCATTCCTATAGGACTTGTAAACGCTGGATACACTAATGAACAAGCGTTGTCGCTTTTTGGTATGGCTATAGGCATGGCTTATCCGTTACTTTTTCTCCCAACAACTCTAATAGACTCATTATCTATAGCACTTATACCCTCGCTATCGACATCGCTTGCAAAAAAAGAATTTGACAGCATTAAATCTCAAATAAATAATTCTTTTGCATTCACTAGTTTCATAGCATGTCTATTTATACCTATATTTAGCGCTTTAGGTGAGCCAATATGTATATTTTTATTTGACAGCGCTCTTGCAGGACAATTTCTTGCTAAAGCAAGTATACTTATTGTTCCATTAGCATTTAACAACCTAAGTAGCACAATGCTTAACTCTCTTGGATTTGAAAAGCATACATTTGTTTATTTTTTAAGTGCAAGTGTACTTATGCTCATAACTTTATTTATAGCTCCACAATTTGTAGGCATAGATGCGATCATATACGCAGTTTTCGTACAAGTAATGATTACAACCTTGCTAAATATCCGTTTAATGATAAAAAACAATTTTGTTGATAAAAAAACACTTAAACCATTATTATCACTTTTTCTACTTAGCATAGGCACAGCACTAATAATCTATAATATATATCAACTTTTAATATCTTTCTTGCCTTTATTCTTTGCTTTAGTTATATCTGGTTGCATTAGTTGTATAAGTTTCACTCTTATTAGTCAACATTTAGGTTTATACAACATAAAAGTTTTTGTAGTTAAATTTTTAAAAAAAAGAAAATCTCGTACATAAACTTAAATTAAAATATACATAATAAAACTATGACGATAATAGTTTTAAGAAGCATAATAATATATGTAATTGTATTATTGGTAATAAGAGTCATGGGCAAAAGGCAAATTGCCCAAATGCAACCTTTAGATGTTGTTATAACGCTTATAATTGCAGATTTAGCAACTATACCAATGTCTGACTTAACTATACCTTTATTAAACGGCATATTACCTTTATTCGTACTTACAATTATGCATTTTATAATCACTCTTTTTGCTTGCAAAAGCCTAAAAGTAAGAAATTTCGTAAATGGTCACGCAGTAATACTTATAGGTCCAGAAGGTATACTTGAAGAAAATATAAAAAACTTAAATATGACTATAGCAGATTTAATGGAAGCTTGCAGATGTGCTGGATACCTTTCTCTAGATAATGTGCTTTACGCAATTATGGAAACAAATGGGAACATAAGCATAATTCCAGTTAGTAATGAAACAGCTTTAACAAGGTCAGATTTAAATATTAATAAAAAAGAAGCCCTATTACCTTATATTCTTATAAGCGACGGCAAGATTTCTACTGAAAATCTTAAAGTCTTTAATATTGAAGAAAAAGAAATAATTGATTTTTTGCAAGAACAAGAAACTAAACTAAAAGATGTAATAGTTTTACAGTACAGCAAAGATGGAAAAATATATTTTCAAACAAAGCAGAAAGACAAACAAATATTACAACATAGATTAGGCAACGGCGAACAAAGACCGATATAAAGGAGGAAAAATGAAAGCAAAAATAATTATTATTAGTATATTCGCTTTTTTTACACTTGCATTAAGCACATTTGAAATTGTATACACATCAAATACTTTTGCAGACATTAGCGAAAGCAGTAAAGAAATAATAAAAAACATTGAAGAAAAAAATGAGAAAAATCTTATTCTAGAAAACTTGAATCAAACATATGAAAACTGGAAATCACAACAAAAAAAATTATGCTTAATCTACAACCATAAAGATTTATTAGAAATAGGTAAAGAACTTAATCAAGCAATAAGTTATGTAGATATAGATAACAATAGCGAAGCATATGTACATATGTTATTACTTCAAGAAGATTTAGAAAACTTAGAACAAATTATAAGGTTTGATATAAGCAACATATTTTAAATTAGTATATCAATCAAACAAATTTATGCTAATCTATACAAATTTGCAAATGTTTATATAATAAAATTTTAAAAAAGAAAAAATTATTAAGAAATAAAAATATTACTATAAAATTATTCCTTTTTATTTCACATTTAGGAACAATCTTCATAGTAATATTTTTTATAAAATTTTTTTACTATATAAATATATTTTACATTTCTCTTTCTTGAATTTCTTCTTTTTCTTTACCTTGTACTTGGTCCATTTCTTGTAAAGCCAAATCTATTTTCTCTATCTTTTGTTTAGTTTTTTTAACACATTTATCATATTTATCACGCTTTTTTATGTTAGTAAAAGGCTCGCATTGATATAATTGGCGGATATCCATTTCATAAAAATATAGCAAATACTTATAATCTTCAAGCTTTTCCTCTAACACAGTTTTTCTTTGTATTAATTTTTCTTTATTTTTATCGCTGTACATTTTTTGCTTAATTATATTTTTCATTTTACACCTCTACACTCATTACTTCTATTATTATAATGTACTTTACAAGTAATGTCAATGTATAATTTATAATAAATTTTTACATATTCTTTAATTTATTTAATATTATTTAATTTTTTATTTTTTCTAAATGCCTAAATACTTATTAAAACAGTGTTTTAAAATAAAAAAATAAGGACACCGAAGTATCCTTACATTATAACTATTTTGCATTCATATATTCTTCTGCTTCAATTGAAGAATTGAAAAGTGCAACTACTTGAGCATTTGAAAAATCTATAAAACTACCTATTGAAAAATTCTTTTCAACTTCAAAAACTATATAGTTTGATTTTCCTTTTTCTTTATATATATACATTGTCTCGTCATCGTTACTTTTTATAAAATCTATTTCAGCTTTATCTAATGTCTTTTCTCCTTCAACTATTGCTATAGAATTATAGGAATCAATGTAATTAAACCAAGCACGCTTAAAAGTATCTTGTGTATAAGGCAATACAAGATATATAGTGATAACAGTTAGACACCCTAATATAATCAAAAATTCTATCAAAGCAAATATTTTTAAACCAATACCACTCTTTGCCTTTACAGTAGTTTCTCCAGAACTTTCTTTTTTAATTTTTTCTTTCTTTGACTTTGATTTTTTCTTTTGCTTGTCTACTTCTACTATTTCAAAACCATTTTCGTCATATTTTTTACCATCAGACTCAACTACAACATCTTGTGATTTAGTATCTTCCGTTTGTAAAACTTCTTGATTTCTTAAGTCATCAAAATTTATTTTAGTTTGACTATCATCTTGTATTTGATTTTGTGAAAAAAGCGATGCTAAATCTTGTGAATTATTTTCCCCATTTTGAGATAAATTGTTGTTATTTTGTATAGGATTTAAGTTACTATTTTGCGAAATTTGACTATTATTATAGGAATTTTGTACTAGATCATTTTGAGTAGCACTTTGTGATAATTGTACATTGTTTAGATTATTGTTTTGCACATTATTATATTGAAGCCCACTTTGAGTATCATTTTGAGAATTATATTGTAATTTATTATTCTCATTTTCATTACTAACTAAAACATTTTGTTCAATACTTTGTTTTTTTGGAAACTCTCCCAATATTCCAAAATTACCATTACTATTACTATTGTTATTATTTTGGATATTTTGTACTGAACTCTGCATATTTTGATTTGTGTTTTGAGTAAATAACTCTGCTTTGATTTCAGGATTAACAATTACTTTAGTTCCGCATCTTGTACAATTAAAATCATAATTCGGTTTATAGTACATTTTATTACATTGCGAACAAAAAATAATTTCATCTTCTCTTCCTAAGTTTTTACCACAACTATTACAAATACTATTTTCACATTTCTTTTTACAATTACTACAAAAATACATTTTACACCTCTAAAGATATATATAAAATAATATACAAAAATATATTTTAAAAAACAATTAAATACATAAAAAATGAAAAAAATCTATATTATTATACTTCAATTTGTAAACTTTTATCTATAAAAAATACAAAAATCTATTGCATTTGAAATTTTCTTATGATATAATTACAGCGACTTCGGATGTTCCGCTATTTTTTTTCATTAAATATGAACATTTTGGTTGAATACTTTAAGGAGGTAAGAGTCTAAGATGTCAATTATAGAGCAACTTGATAAAGAAGGCTTAAGAACTGATATCCCTAACTTCAACATTGGAGATACCATAAAGGTAAATTACAAGGTTATAGAAGGTGGAAAAGAAAGAATACAAGCTTATGAAGGTACTGTTATCGCTAAGAAAAACAAAGGCATTAGAGAAACAGTTAAAGTTCGTAGAATTTCAGCTGGTATAGGCGTAGAAAGAACATTCCCTATCCATTCACCTAGAATAAGCAGTATAGAACTTGTTCGTGTAGGTAAAGTGCGTAGAGCTAAACTTTATTACTTAAGAAGTAGAACAGGTAAAGCTACTAAAACTAAAGCTGGCAATACGCAAGAAGTTAAGTAGCATACAAAAAGGCAGAATTACATCTGCCTTTTTTTAAACCATATTAGATATTCTTTTTAACATTTCATGTAGGTCTTTTATTTCACTTGTCGTTGTATTCATAATAAAGACAAAATCTTTACTAGTTTGTATATCTCTTGCACAAACATTTATTTCAACTAATTCATTTTCTAAAAGTTTTGCTTTAATATAATGCTTATCGTCAAAATTAACACTATTCTCTTTGTACATTCCTTTACAACTAATAGAAAAAAACTTAAAAAGCCATTCTTTAAATCTTTGTAATTCAAAACTTACAAAAGTTTTATACTCTTCATTTTGACTATGAAATGTTATATCAAAATTAACTTTTGAAACATACTTATTATCTATTTCTTCTTTTACAAAATTAACTTCATTTATCATTATAACTTCGCCATTTTCACCATCAACCTTTAATGCATCACCATCATACTTTATAGATAAATTATTCACTACTTCCCTACTCATACACTACTCCTTTTTTTCTTTTTCCCAACAAAACATATAACCTTTTTTCCATATAGTTTTAATATACTCTATTCCTGTGAAATCTTGCAACTTTTTCCTTAGTGTAAACATATGCACATGAACTGTATGCATTTGATCTAAAGGTTCTTGTTTCCAAATTTCGTTATATATCTCTTCTTTATTATATGTAATTCCTTCATTTTTTACTAGTAAAAGCAGTATATCAAATTCCATACTTGTAAGAGGTATTATATTTTGTTTATACCTGACTTGCATAGCACTTTCATCTATTTCTAAATCGCCAAAAGCGTATTTTTTCTTTTTATTTTTATTTAATCTAGTACTTATTCTAGCATTTAGCTCCGCACAACTAAAAGGTTTACGAATATAATCATCTGCACCAACATCAAAACCCTTTAATATCATTTCTTCTTGAGTTAGACCAGAAAGTAATAAAACTGGTAAATTTTTATTTTTTTGCTTAATATATGAAACTATTTCAAAACCTTCTGCCTCAATAAGATTAACATCAGATACTACACAATCAAAGTCCGTGCTGTCTATTAAATTAATTGCATCATTAAAAGTAGTTGCAGTATAAACTTCATATAAGTTTTTAAAATAATCTTTTAACAAATCTAATATTTCTTGCTCGTCATCTATAAATAATATTTTTTCCATTTTTTACCTTTTTATTTTAGTATAATTTTTATTTTTTTTCATATTATAATATTGTTATAGAAGATTTTAGTCAAATCTCTATGACACACAAGAGTAAATGCAAGTATGTGTTTACTCTTTTTTGTTTTTAAGACTTTTTTCTATGCTTTTTATATATTTCATTATTGAACTATTACTTTTTGCTTTACTGAAATCATTACCAGCAAATTCTTTATCATAAAACAAATGAAATATATAATCTGCATATGGTTGCAACTTTATTTGAGACCACTCTTTATTCCATAAATCTTGTGTTAGTTTTACTCCATGGAAACTAAATTGCATACCCATACATTCTATAATAACAACTCCTTCACCTGAATATGCTTTTACATCGTTATTAGGATTTTTCACAATAAAATCAACTAATACATTTACATATTTTTTGAAAAAGTATTTTTTCTTTAAACTTTCAAAAGCATAAGGTTTTTTAGTATAGGCATTTAAAAGATTTATACTTGCCAAATAAACAAAAACTTTTTCTTTTGAACTAAAGTCACATTCGCCTAAAACTAATAATGCATTTTTTATAGTTTGTACATCTATAATATTATCTATATTTTTATTATCAAAATCACTAATTATATAGTTTAGTGCATTTTGAACTATTTCTTCACTTGTTTCCATTTTTACTACAACTTCTTCAACTCTATTTTTTTCATCACTTATGCCAAAAGAATTATTCTTTTTCAATTCTTTTTTCAAATGTTTTGTAAATAATATATCGTAACCCATTTGTGTTGTTGAAAATATATACAAAAAAGCAAGATAACTAATCAAAAGAAATAAATAGATAAACATGAAAAATGCGTCTCCAAATATAGCAACTACAGGTATAGAAAATCTTACTTCTCCAATTATATCTTCATATTTTACATGCTTATCTCCATATACTACACAAGCCTCTTTTGTAGTACTAATTACCGCACCTACTGAATAAGTTACTCCACCATCTTCGTAAACATTTCTAAAAAGATATACATGCTCATATTCGCTTTTACCATCATGCTTAATTACATTTTCATAATTTATTTCTTTTTCTTCAACAAATAAAAGTGAAAATTGACTATAATAAGCATTCCAAGCATTAGAAGATACTTCAACAAGATAGTTACCATCAATAAAATTAAAATCTTGCGTCTTTTCTCCTTCTCCAGATAAATGAGATACAAGAATTAAAATATTATAGGCAAATATAAAAACAGCAAATACACTAAAAAAACAAATTAGTACAATATGAACTATATTAAAAATCTTACCATAAAATTCCTGTTTTTGCTCATAACTTTCAAACACTACTCATACTCCTTAACATAAAAAATATATCACAATAAAAAAAATATAACAAACAAAAAAGAATGATATACAAATTTTATATAATTTATAAAATATATTTATAATTTTTTTCAAAAAAACATTGACAAATGGAAATAAATTGTATATACTCTATATTGTAATCTCAAAAAAGTTACACTATTCCTCAATAGCTCAGTCGGTAGAGCGCTCGGCTGTTAACCGATAGGTCGTAGGTTCAAGTCCTACTTGAGGAGCCAAAAAGACCATTAGGTCTTTTTTTGTTTATATTTGACTTATAATATTAATCAAAATAAAAATATATTTTTTATAGACAAGTCTAATTTTTTAAAATAACATTATATATTTATTTTTTATCTTATCTAAGCATATAAAAAAGAACTATATCTTATTTATAAAGTACACTACTTTAGTTGCACTTCATAAGATAGAGTTCTTTTATTTTTAAATTATATTATTAATTTACGCAGATTGCCACTTTGCATACAAAATCATATTTTTTGAAACTAAATAAGTTCCCCCTACTATTTCATTTGATGCATTTATTATTTGATTACCACTCGCATCATACCAACCGAGGAAAGTATAACCTGTTCTAGTTGGTTTTGTTGGTGCTTCAAGTTCAAAATTTCTGTATCCACTTTGTACTGGGAATACAGACCAATTAACATCTGCATTTGTACAAAATGTAACCACCACCATATAAGATGTATAAGTATTTGGATAAGGAGTAATGCCTCCCGAACTATTAGTCCAATAGCCAAGTATATAAGTTGAAGCACTTGCATGAGTAATATGTTCTATATATAAATGCATTGCCTGATACACGGTTTGAGCCGTATACCCTCCTATTGTTTGACTACTACTCAATTTATATGGTGAAGACGGTGCGTACCCTACTACAATGCTTGAAGTAAATCCTGTACCCGTTCCCACATTCTGCAACTGTGTATTTACAGCACTATTATAATAACAGTAAGATAGTGTGCTTGCACTGGCAGTACCTCCGATTACACCAACTAACTTACCAGAGACTGCAGTATTTGTACATGATACAATATGATGAACAACTATATTCAATATTTTTGTAGACACCATATATCCACATACTCCACCAACATTTGTTGTGCCTTTTATTGTCCTTGTACTATGTAAAACATTATTTTCAATTATACTATTATCTGCACGGCCAACTAAACCGCCAACATTATTAGTTCCTGTAACATTAGCAGATGACCTAGAATTTATAATCATAGATGTTCCACTAGACTTAATCAAGTAGCCCGCTATCCCACCTACATAATTTGTTCCTGTCATATTTGTAGATTGATTTTCACAATCAATAATTATAGTGTCTTTAGCATAGCCTACTATACCACCAACATTATTTTTACCTTTTATACCATTTGAGAAATACACCTTTATGGACATAAGTGTAGCGCCACTTGTATAACCAAATAAGCCAACATTATCCGTACTTGCCAAATCAATTTTGTCATTATATATAATCTTGTTATATCCGTAATAATAACCTTTAAAAGGATATGTACTGGTTCCTATTGGAGCAAAGCCTTCAAAATCTTCCAAATGAATTTCTGAAGATTGGTGATAATAAGCAGTTGCATATGCACCATTATCTGCATTAGATTTTACAAGTTGTGCCAAATTCACTAAATGTTGACCATTTGAAATCATGTAAGGCTTTTCTTTAGTACCTTCACCTTCTGCAAAAAGTCTTTCCCATACAGCATAATATTTCTCAACACCAACCACATCTCCAACTGTAATATTATAATATTCGCCATTGGTATTTGTTTGAGGATTTATAAAAGTTCCTTTACCATCAGGTTGAGTATTTAAACCAACAAATCTGTAGCCACTTCTTGTAAAATCTTTTTTATAAATAATTTCAGAATCTTCATATAAAAGAGTTCCATCAGATTTCACAACTTTGCCATAAACTCTAGAATATGTACCATTTAAACTACCGCCATTCAAATCTACTATTTTAAAATATATAGAAGTTAAGCCATCTTTTGGTTGAGTTATGTATGCAGTTTTGGTAGGCGTTGTAGATTTTATCCAATAATTTAAGTCATCATTACTAAACCCTAAAACTTGTATATACTCATATAATGAGTCGTAATCTACATAACTATCACTACCCATAGTATAATGCCTTGGTGGCATAAGGCCAGACATATTTACTAAATCATATATCCACGCATTAAATAGTGTTGCAAGCGAAGCAAATGCTTTTGTACCATATATTGCATAATCTGTAATGATATTTACACCATTTCCTATTATTGCATTTTCACTTAAGTTGTATCCATCTACATTAGAGTCATTTACATAAGTATTTGTTGTTCCATCTGTTCTTATATATGTATTTTCTTTGTAATATATATTCCTTAAACCATTTGCTGACTGAGTTGTATCATTTTGTTCATTATAACGACCAGAACCTATGCCACCACCTGGACCAGTATTTGTACCATAATATGTGAGAACACCATCAGAATACGCATTAAAAACATACGAAGCATATCCTTTATAACCAACAATTGTACCTACAGCAGATGAATAATTTGAACCTTGTTTAGTAGTAATAGCGCCTGCATTATATAGATTAATAGCAATACAAGAACCCCATGTAGTTTGAGTAGAAGCGGACCCTCCAATCTTACCGATAACTCCTCCTACATCATATGCATTGCTACCAATCTTATTTGCATAAATGCTACCATAATTTGCAACATTGTACACAACCGAATTTTCATAGACACCGCCAACTACTCCGCCTAATTGATTATAACCACTTACAGAAGACTTATTAGAACTATTTTTTATTGTTGAATTATACATTTCACCTACTATTCCACCAACATTATTAGCAATACTTAAAATAGTTCCCGTCGTTGAATTATTATGACAATTTTCGATTAAGGTTCTATTAATAGCATAAGCAACAATTGCCCCTGCACCAGAGTTACTTGAATAAATCTTAGCACCTTCAAGATTTACATTTCTAATAGTTGCGCCATCTGTAAGACCAAAAAGCCCACTGCTCCTTTTTTGACTTGTTGCCGTAATTAGATTAGAAATAGTATATCCCTTACCATCAAATATTCCTTTAAATGGATAACTTGTAGTACCTATAGAAACAAATATACCATTATGGTTTGTACCATCAATACTTACAGATGTTTTCGTATCACCTACAATCATAATATCTCCACCTAGTTCGTATGATAATGAACTATATTTTTGATAAAGTGTAGGAGAATTTATTACAGTACTTAAATTATGCAATTGGTCAGAAGTCTTTATTATAAATGGATTAGATGTGCTGCCATCACCGCTATCAAAAAATTTAGTAATATCAGAAACTAATGTTACATTATACAATCTATCCGCTGTAATTGACACAACTTCGCCAGACATAAATGATTCAGTAGTTTGCCAAGCACCCGCATTTGCCTTTGGTTTCCAAGCATTAAACTCGTAACCAATATTATCTAACAAATTTCTTAATGTCACAGATGTGTTTTGATATGTAAAGTATATAGGTTTTGTTGCTTGTACATACTCTTCACCTGTTTGCACTACACCATTAAGTAGATATTCAAAATTTATAGTATAAGTTGTAACATCATACCTTGCTGTAAAGTTTACATCTCCATAGTAACTAGAGTTTAAGTTTATTGTTGTTGTGCTTGCATCATATAATTGCCCTAGTTTCCATGAACCCATACCAGAAGTAACTTCCCAGCCCTTAAATAAGTGACCTGTTAACGAATTTGAAGGTAATGTCAAGACTGTATCATCTAATGTATATGTAACGGCTTGCGTTAAAGTTGTAAATTGCTTTGTTGTATCATCTAATGCAAGATAATAGAATGTAGCATTATAAACAATTGGTTCAAATATCGCCTTAAGCGCAACATTGCCATACAAGTTTAAAGTATTAATTACATCTTGTACACCTATAGTTGTTGTAGACCAATTACCATCTTGACTAACTATTTCCCAACCTTTAAATGTATATCCATATTTTGCTGTTGTAGGATAATTTACACTTTCTGTATTTGAAGTATAGTATATTGTAGAAACTGCAGTTCCACCATTAGTATCAAACGTAATACTGTATAGATTTTGGACCCAACTAGCATACAAATCGTAGGTATACTCATAAGATGTAGTATAGGCGTTTGTAAACTCTGCGATTAAAGAAGCCCCTGCATTGTTATAAAACTTAAATCCTTCACTGTTTTCTTTAGTATAATATCCTGCAAAAACATAACCATTTTTTACTGGAGGTACTATTGTAGATGGTATATTAAATGTACCTTTTTTTTCAGAATTTTGAGTGAATTCTATAGTTTGGTCTAAACCGTTATCATTATGCAATGTTACTGTATATTTTGCTTCTCCAGCAGTCCATTTTGCATATAGTTTGTATTCTTCATCAAAGTCACTTAAATCTACTTTATAAACTCTTTCACACACCTGTGTGCAAGCAGAATCAAAGTACCAACCCTGGAAAATATATCCATCTCTATACGCATTAGGTAAAATAACAGTTGCATCTGTATCAATGCCTAAACCTATAGGTTCTACATAAAAATCATCTTTCGTATTTCCATCAAAGATTATACCTTCAATTGCATTCACTGCAACAAGGGTTACATTTCCAAATCTTTGAGTTACTATACTACCTACCGCATATCTTTCACCTTGCTCCCAATTACCTACTTTTGATTGTACTTGAAAACCTGCATATGAAGCGGAAACAGTAGGCAATGTTAAGCCACTTTCTATATTATAAGTTAAATTAGAAGTTGTACCACCATAAGTCAAAGTCGCAGTATAATTGATTGGCGTAAATTTTGCTTCTAGGTATATAGTACCACTTGTTGTTGCATTAATTGTAAAATCTTTAACAGGGTTACTATTCCCATTTACTAACCAACCATCAAAATCGTATCCGCCTTTTATAGGATTAGGCACAACTTTTACATCACCAAATGTATAATCATAAACGGTTTCATCTCCAAAATACGCTTCTGGTTCTATATTTGTGTAGACAATATTGTAAACTAAAGGATTAGAATATTTTGCCGTTAGTGTAGCACTCTCTGTTTTATCCCATTTTCTTATAGCTTCGCCTTTTTCGTTTATATAGCATAAGTTATTTTCATCAAAATATCCTAAAAATTCATATCCTGTCTTGTATGTTATAGCTGGCGAAGATAGAAAATCTTCTCCAAAGAGTACATTGTTTAGTATATGTAACGAAGTTGAACCATATAGTATACCGCCATTAGGATCTAAAGTAACAACATATTTTGTTGGAGAAAAACTAGCATAATATGTTTTGTTTTTTTCAGTTTGCGCAACAGTTTGTCCAGCTTGGCCTATAAGAGTGTTGTATGCAGCCTCACCATACCAACCATCAAATGTTTGACCACCTTTAGTTGCATTAGGTAAGACAACATTATCACCTGTTAAAAGTTTTGCCTCAATCTTATCTCCACCATTTGTATCAAATATAGCAACTTTCCCATATGAATAAGTTGGCGCATTAATAGAAAAGTTAGAACCTGAATCTACAATTTCAAACTGCACAGCAAGAGAAATTTTTTCAAAAATATTCTTATCCTCTCCTGTAAACAAATTTTTATCAATATTCAGATTTTCTATTCCGCTAAAAACTACCCTACTATCAACCATAGAAATAGTTATTTCTTTTGCAGAGCTATCTAATACAGCTAAGGAATCTCCACTTTTTAGTTCATAATATCCAGAACTAACATTAAAAACCCATGAACAACCAATATAAGGATTAGTTGAAACAACACTTGAAAAATCTACACTATTGTTCAAATAACTAATAATAGTTTGTAGTTTTTCATTATTTATATTTTGAGCATCATAATATTCAAACCCTATTCTAAAACGAGCATTTAAAGCAGACCTTGAAGATTGTGAAAGCGTAATTTGCGCTGATTGTAACAAATCTACATAAGGCACTTCAACAGAAGGTTTAAAAAATTTTAATAAAGTTACATCAGCATATCCATCTGTACTATCAGGATTAAGAATTGCATCTATTTTTACATTTTCATCATTAAAGTTTATATCTATATAGTCTTTTTTACTTGAAGAAAACAACGCTAAAGTAGTGATTATTGAACCTAAAAAAATGAGGCATACAGCACAAATTATACCAAATATGTAAATCTTGCGATTAAAATGTTTGTTTGATTTAATTTGCAACATATACCCTCCTTTTTACAGACATTTTACTACTATATAAAATTTAGGACCCGATACTTAACTGTCAAATTTTTAACTAATACGGTTAAATTATATATAATATAACATTAATATGTGTAATTTTAATATTTTTTATTATCATTGTCAAACAAATCATTGTTATTTGCAAAAAGTCACAATAATAAAAAAAGTCCAAAATTTTACATTTGGGCTTTATATATTTCACTATCTTTGATTTTATCAAAATTAATACTATATTTTAAATTTTTACATTTATTTTGAATAAAGCGCATTTCATTTTTCTTTTTAGTAATATCTCCATAATATTTGATAAACTTTGAATCGCCATCTAAATTGTATAAAACAACCTCTTGATAAAAATCTTTAATTAATTTAGTAGAAGTTTTTTCCTTTAACAATTCAATGCGTGCAAAAGGAAAATCTGCAAATAAAGATACTATCCTATCTCTACTTTCTGGTTGATTTGTTTCTGTATTTAATTCGTAAAATTCACTATTTGAATATATAACAGAGTTTCCATGTAAAATAGGTTCTATACATTTACCAGCTTTACCGATATACACATCATGCTTAGAAATATTAACCAAATTGCTAGAAGAATAAAAAGCTTCCATTCTTTTCATTTTAAAATCAAAGTTACATTGCATAATATCTGTTTCACCACTTTGACTAACAAGATTTTTAACATTATTTTCATGCGAACACTGGTTTATATATATGTAAGGAGACGCAATAAATGATGCAAAATTTAGTCTATTGTTTTTTTCAAAAATATTAAGCACATACTCGTACTGTACTACAAAGAAAGAAAAATTACATATTAATTCATTTTTATGTTCACAATATTTTTTATCTTTTTTTGTGAAATGAATATAAAATTTCTCTGGTTCAAATTCTATATCATAGACATATCTTTCATTTTCATAAGTAAAAATTTTATCTTCAAAATTATATGCAATATTTGTTAATGCTTTCTGCAAAAAAGGTTTATCATAGTTTTCTAAAAAATCTTCTATTCCATCTTTAATACAATCTAGATTATAAAATCTTTTCACTTTATCTAAGCAATCTTTCATATTCTTTTTGTTCATATGTTCTCTCCGCAAAAATCCACTTGATTATATATTATAACACAAAATTTTAAAGTATGCAATACTGATATTTTAGTTGTGTCTTATTTTAATTTTTATGAATTTTTTAAAATTAAACACTTGAATAATAGGTAAAACAATGATTTTATACTTGTTTAACACTTTTTAACGCCACTTTATCTATATCTCCTGCCCCTATAAAAAATATGTATTTGTACTCATTACATTCATTTTTTAAAAAACTATAAAGTTGTTTTTTAGTTTTATAATATACATTTTCTTTTTGCTTTCTTATCTCTTTGTATAACTCTAACGAACTTATGCCATCACTCTTTTTTTCTCTCGCTGGATATGTTGGTAGTAAAACAACATCTCTTTTCTCATTTATAAATAGTGAGACAAACTCTTTAAATAAAGTTGCAGTCCTTGAATAAGTATGAGGTTGAAAAATTATTAGTGATTTCCCGCAATGAAACTCCACACAAGATTTAAGCACGGCACTAATCTCTGTAGGATGATGAGCATAGTCTAGATATACACTTGCATTTTGAAGTTTGCCTATATTTTCCATTCTTCTTTCAACGCCCGAAAACTCAAAAATAGATTTTGACATTATTTTTTTATCTACACCTAATATATCTGCTGTGCAAATTGCTACTAAGATATTGTAAATATTGTGATAGCCAATTAAAGTTGTGGTTATCCTTAAAAATTTTTCTCCATTTTTATAACAATCAAATATGTACCCTCCTGTCTTAAGTGATATTATATTTTTTGCAAAAATGTATGCCCTTTCATCAATAATGCTTACCGTGTATACATTTTTTCTATCTTGAAATACCTCTAATAAAGCATAATCACAAACTAAGTTTTCACTATTACCTGCAAATTTTTTAAAAGCCAAAATTTCATTTTCTAGTGAATGATAAAAATCTAAATGTTCCTTTTCTATATTTAAAATAATGCCAACATAATTTTTTGTATATAGAAAACTCGCCCTATATTCACAAGCTTCAGTAAGCATTAACTTGTCACCCAAAAAATAATTATCATCTAAAAACTTGACATTACCACCAACAAAAACGGTAGGTTTAACTTTAGCATCTATAAGTATTTTTGCAAGCAATGCAGTGGTTGTAGTTTTTCCGTGAGTCCCAGCAACTGCAACAGTTTTATTGTAACCCTTGCTAACAACTCCCAAAAACTCGCTTCTTTCCATGCATTTTATACCCTTTAATCTTGCTTGAGCAATTTCAGGATTAGACAACTTTATAGCACCTGTATAAACTAGCAAATCACAGTAAGGAACATTACCTCTACTATGACCTATGCAAATCTTCGCACCTTTTGAAATTAGTTCTTTAATTTTCTTAGAATTATGTAAGTCTGAACCTGTTACTATCTTATTTTTATCCAAACAGTATGAAGCTAAAGCACTCATACTTATTCCACCTATTCCAACGAAATGAATAGAATTTAATTTACTAAAATTTATTTTCTTACTATTTTCCATATAACTATATATGAAAAAAGTATAAAATTAGTTATATATATTGATTTTCTTTTTTATATTTGATATAGTTATGTATACTATTAAGAGGATATGCAATGTACAATTTTATTAAGAAAACTTTTGTTAAAAATTATACTGATAAGCAAAGTCAAGAAACTAGAACAAGTTATGGAATAGTTGCAGGAATTATAGGATTAATTACAAACCTTATCTTATTTGCTTTAAAAATAGTTATTGGAATATTGACACTAAGTATAACTATTATTTCTGACGCAATAAATAACCTAACAGATTTTTTAAGTAGTATACTTATTATAATGGGATTTAAGATTTCTAGTAAACCTGCAGATGAAAGACACCCTTACGGATATGCTAGATTTGAATATATTACAAGTCTAATAATGGCTGTTATAATAGTAATATTAGGCGTAATTATGCTAATATCAAGTATAGATAAAATCATAAATCCTAGTGTAATGCATATAGGCATTGTAAGCATAATTATATTATCCTCTTCCATTATATTTAAACTATTTCTTTTTGGACTTTTTAAATCATTTGCCAAAGACACACAAAGTCCTGTACTTACTACCGCCTGCAAAGACACTAGAAATGATACCATATCCGCATTTATAATCTTTTGTTTTGCTATATGCCTACTTATTTGGGGCGAAAGCATAGCAATACTTGATGGTATTTTTGGTTGTCTAGTTTGTTTACTTATTATTTATTCTGGAATACAAATGATTAGAGATTACTCATCTTCTCTAATCGGCACTGGAGGAACAGATAGTGAAATAGAAAGAATAAAACAATATCTATATAAAAAAGACTTTGTATTAGATGTACACAATGTTCAATTTCACAAATATGGTGCAGGAACTACATATGTAAATGCACATATTGGAGTCGATGGCAATATACCTTTAATAAAATGTAACGAACTAGTTAATCAATTAGAAGAAGACATAGAGAAAGAATATAATATTGATATAACCCTACATGTAGACGCTATAGATAGAAACAATAAAGCAACGGTGCTATTTAAAAATAAGATAAACAATATATTAAAAGAAATTGACGAAGATATAGAGATAGATCATATTAGTGTCGTAGAAAAACCTATGTTTATTGTAATTGATTGTGACATAATACTTCCACTTGATTGTGAAGTAGATATTCAAACTTTACAAAATGTGATTTTGACAAAGTTTCAAAGTTATAAAAAAGATGTAGTTTTAAATCTTAACGAAACATAAAGGAGAAAATACATGATAAAAAGTTTACTAAGTAAAATAGTTAATATAATTGCAAATGTTTTTGCTTTAACTGCAATGTTAAGTATGATTATACTCGCTATTAACAACATTTTTGTTATAACAACTAATGAACAATTTATAAATATTATGTTGCTCATATCAAAATACGCTGGAATTGTATTAATTATATTAGTATCAGTAAAATGCGCTTTAAAATTGCCGTTCTTTATTCGCATTCCTTACTACATTCTCATAGCAATATTCATAATCATAGTTTTCTTTGAACCTGTTTTCCAATCAATAATAGATACTTTTTTTGGAAATAGTTATAACGCACTTATATATTTTTAAATTAAAGACATACTACTATGTCTTTTTTTATTTATACTTTTTTCTCCATAATTTTTCTTTATCTTTTTGTACTATTGTTTTTTCTTGAGGTTTTGCTATATTCTCTGGTCTACTCATAATGTAATATCTGAGTTCATCTAAAGCATGGTCATCTTTTTTCACAGGTACATCTCCATCTCCCCAAGTGTAAGCTTTTATTTCTCTTATTAGGTTTACACAGTTTTTAAATATAAAAAGCTTTGCTTTACCATTAGCATCTTTTAAATAGTATCTAACTCTATTTATTCCTGAAAAAAGGTCTTTATTTACATTAGGATTTACAGAAATGCCAAAATCATAAAAAAGTTCGCTTACACTTTTTACGCTTGCAAGCGTTCTTTGATTAGCGGCGCTATCTATAAGTGCCGACAGTTTGCCATTATATGTCCTATGCCAATGCAAATTATCTGCTATTTCTAGTATTGCTTTTGCATGGTCTTTTATTTCCATTTCTTTCGCATAATGTTCTGCTATAACATATATATTTCCATCATAATCACAAGCATAAAAATGACAACTTAACGGATTTTTTAATCCAGGGTCAATGCTTATATTGTCATACCAATCATATGGTATATCAAAAGGTTCTATAACATGTATTGCTTCGTCAAAATTTGAATAAACTAATCCACCGCCACCTACAAAATGTCCATATCTCCTGCTCTCAAGCTCTTCTTCACTCATAGATTTAGTTAAATGCTCTACTTCTTCCTTATCTAAGTAAGGATTATCACTCCACTCCATAAATTCATACCAAACTTCGCTATCTGCATTATTATTCAAATATATAGTATCATATACCCATGTTAAACCTTTCAGTGGAGTCATTGTCCCAAAAATCTCACCTTTCTTATCTAGCACTCTCATTTTACATTCATCATATATATCTTTTGGCGGTTCTTCATCAAACCAAACAAAATCAAGACTAGCACCCTGAAACTTCTCTCTACCCTGGTCACAACTTTTGAATCCTATCTTACTTATACCACCAAAAACATTTTTTATAGCAATATAATCTATAACACCATTTTCAGGACAAACTTTTTTACCCGTTTGCATAACTACATCATCTATCCAAGCCTTATTCAAATAACTTAAAAACTTTGATTGCGCTACATCTCTTTGTACTTGTGTTGTCAACGACACAATCCAACCCTGAATATCTTTTTTATTTTTTTTATAAGGATGTATTCCTCTTGCTAGCCACACTGCTTCCACCGCTCCACATTCAGTCTTTCCGCTTCTATTACCACCAAAAACCCACCTATTCCTTTTCATACACTTATGGAAAGCTAATTGTTTTTCATGCTTCACTTTACCATTATTGTATCTTTGCAACTTTTCATTTGGTTTACAATTATCTAAATGCAATTTTATTTTTTTTGCCAAATTAATTTTTTGCTTTAATATTACGCTTTCTAGTTTTACATTTTTTTGCATAATAGCTCCTATTTTTATGTATAATTACTTTATTCTTTATAATATTGAAACATTTTTTACAACCACAAAAATCTTAACTGTGCTAAATTAAAAGCATGAAAAAATATTTTATTCTAATGTATTTTATTGCTTTTAGTTTAATATTTATTTTTCCTTACAAAAGTAGCATTTCAAACTTGTATGCAGAAGAATCTTCAATGGATAAGTTTGCTCAAATACAAAAAGAAGGAGTATTTCTGTACTATTCTCCAAATGGAAAACCCATTTTTGAAATACCTGCAACATACTATGTAGAATTATTACAACAAGAAAACGAACAAGGCTTTTATAAGGCAAAATATTTAGAGCAAATAGGTTATGTAAAGTCCGCCGACATACAATGCGTTCAAAATGCACCACCAGTCCCTTTTTTAACTAATATAAATTTTAGAATATTAGCAAGTCAAAGTGCAGAACTAAGAAGTGAGCCTTCACGCTCAAACGGAATAAATTCCCTGCTTTGTGAACTAGACTTATATGAAACCAACTTCATATATTATGGAGAAATTCAAGGCGAAGAAGTAGTTTCAAAAAGAGGAGATATATGGTATTTTTGTAGTTATACAAAAAACAATAGTACACTTAAAGGATATGTGTACGCAGGACTAACAGACCAAATGAAAGAAATATATAGACTTAGTTTAGACGCAAACCCAATAGATGCGCATGACTGGTCTACAACAAAAAAAGAAGATGGCGGTTTAGGTTTTACACCTCCATCATCATCTCAATTAGCAATAATTCTTTGCATATCCATTCCTGTCTTACTACTAATTATTGCACTATTTAAACCTGTAAGAACGGCGAGTTTAGCTCGTAATAAAAAGTTATCTTACTCTAATTCAAAACAAAGTGCAGAACAAAGTACAATAACAAAACACAATATAATAGAACTTAAACCAAATCCTAAAAGAAAGTCTTCACAAAAAGCGAGCAAAGGAAAAGATTTTTATGAATTGTAACCCTTATAAGTATACACATTAAAATTATATTATTACTAAATGTATGACAAACGAAAAAAAAGAACTTGTTATGAAATGCTTTTAAAAGTTCCATTCCATTTTCAAGTTCTTTTTATGTACTTATTTCAACTTTTCATGTTCTACCAAATACTTATATGGTTTTTCTTCATCTATAGCTTTAGTCTCTATCAGCTCAAGAACTGCCCTTTTCTTTTCTATGTTCTTTTTCCTCTCCCTTAATCCAGTTCCC
Organism: uncultured Christensenella sp.; assembly: GCA_949292875.1. Lineage (GTDB taxonomy): Bacteria > Bacillota > Clostridia > Christensenellales > UBA1242 > CASFBJ01. The sequence continues at coordinate 31,467 of CASFBJ010000020.1, read as the reverse complement.
AAAGCCATTACACCAAGTCCAGCAACGAATGCACTTAATCCTTCTTTAGCGTAAGGTGCTTGCTTCAATTTTTCACCAAAAAAATTTGCATAAGCTTTTATATCTCCTAATGAGTAATTAGGATCAAATAAATAATTCATTATTTCGTTTTTAGAACTTATAACCACACCAGCGATTGTAACTATTACACCCACAGAAGCTATAATTTTACCCAATGTCTTGATTTTACATTTTCTCAATTTTTTATCGTGTTTTACATACAATTTTGCTACTCTTTCAGCTTTTACAAACTGCTCATTTTCTTTTTCACCACTTTTGGCATTATTTTTTAAAGCTTTATAATCTTTGCTTATATGTGATGTTTTATAGTCTTCAAAGTTTGTGTATTCTTCAACAACAATATACTCATTTTGATTTTCATTTCTTTTTTTCTCTTTTTTTAAAAACATATTACCCCCTACATACTCATCTCTTGCTCTACATTTTCTTTTACAATATTTGAATCATCTTCATCATATATATCTTCTTGAAAAGATTCCTTAGCATTACTTAGTCTACCATTTCTGCACATATTTTTCGCAACATACACCTCAGGTGCAAGACCTATACTTGCTCCTTTTTTCTTAGCAAGTTTTTCCAACTTATTTATTTCATCTTTTTCTAATTCATTCTCTAAAATAGCACATTGAACCTTTTTAATATCTTGCTTTTTCTGTGATTTTTTGTATATAGATATTATTTTTGATGCAATTCCAAGACTTAATGTAGATATAAATAAGTCTTTGAAAAGTTCATTATTTGTTAAATTTTTTAAAGTTTGTACAGCTTTATCTTTCACTATTGACAAATTTTCTGTAGATAAAACTTTAGCTTCTGCGTTTGATTGTATCTGATCAATAATGCTTGGTATATCCATATTATGTAAAAACACAAAAATCATTGCAATACTAGTAGACAAAGTTGCTAACTTCAAAACCGTTTTTATAGATGATTTTTTATAAAGTTTTTTACTATTTTTTATTATTGCTACACTACTTTCTCTTGATTTATTAAAGTTTATTTTAGACTCTTTATCTTTTTTGCTTTCTTTTTTTAATTCAATAAATCTATTTTTCAAATCTTTTCTTTTTGCAAGTATTATTTCCATATTTTTTCTCTCCACTTTTTTCTCTTTTCATGTTATCACATTTATATAAACATGTCAACATGATAAACAATTTCATTTTCTAACTTTTTATATTGATAAATTATCCATATTGACTTTTTAGTGTTTTAAGAGTATACTATAATTATGTAAAAATCAAAGGAGTTTATCATGAAATTAGTTCAACAAAATTTAGATAAAAAAAAGTTTATGTACTCTCAACTAGCACAAGAAAATCCTACTCTAATACAATCATGTACTGAAAAATGGAAAACAGATAAAGATTTAGCAAGTAATCTAATAAAGCAAAATCCAAATGTTATTTGTTATCTTTCAGATGAACTTAAAGATGATGAAGACATTATATATTTAACTATTACACAATCTCAAAATGTACACTACTTAAGTTTCGCTAGCAAAAGGCTTAAAAATGATAAAGATTTTGTATTAAAAATAGTTACTATAGATGGTATAGCCTTAAAATACGCAAGCGAAGATTTGCAAAAAGATGTAGATGTTGTATATACCGCAATAAAATCTAATCCTTATTCTGCCCTATACGCAGTTAAAGATGTGTTCAAAGATAATACATTAATTACCAAACTTATAAACAACCAAAACCTAATTCTTGAAATAGCAAAAGAACATAAGTGGTTTATACCATACATTGCCGAATATATTTGTGCAAGCAAATCTTTTATGAGTAAATTAGTTGAAATTAATGGTGTATACATCCAATACGCAAGTAAGGAACTACAGAAAGATAAAGAATTAGCAATAAAAGCAGTTAAGCAAAATGCAGATGCCTTGCTATATATAGATAAAACTATAAAAAGTGATTTTGATGTTTTGACAAGTATGAAAATAGGTAATAATTTTAGTCTATACAATATCCCACGAGAACAAAGGGAAAGTGATAGTTTTATGATAGATATGATAAAAAATAATGGACTTTTTCTAAAGTATGCAAGCGACAAATTAAAGAGTGATAAAAATATTGTATCCTTAGCAACAAAAGATAATAATGGCGCTTTCTTCTTTGCAAGTAAAGATTTAAAACAAGACAAAGATTTTACCCTTTCATTACTAAAACAAAATTGTGATATACTAGATTTTATTGATTATGAACTAAAAAACAATCCCGACTTTATGTTGGAAGTTTTGCAAATAGATAAAAGTGGTGAAAATATAAAATACGCATCTTCTACTTTAAAAAATAATAGTGATTTCTTAATAAAATCTATAATAACAAATAAAAATGTTTTATCTTTCTTTGATAAAGAAATGCAAAACTTAGCACTTGAAAAGTTAAAACATATATACTCAGTATACAAATCAAATTCTAATAAAAGATTTAGTTTATTAGATACATATTCTGAAATAGAGCAATATAAAGCAGAAAAAAACAAGTAAATAATTCACAATTAAACTAAGTTAAACCTTTTTAAACTAGCAACATAATAAACTAAAAAGGAACTTTACTAAAATGGTAATGTTCCTTTTTGATATAAGTTTCAAGATAAAATATACAAGTGCGATATAATTTTATTTTATAAACCTTTTAAAATATGTTTTATATGTAATACTTTAAAATGTTTTATATGTAATACTTTAAAATGTTTTATTTTGAATTAAAGATAATAGCATATCTAATGCATTATTCTTTATTTTTATATTTTCTACCAAGTCTATTCTCTAAAAAGTCTGAAAAACTTTTCATTTCATCTTCATTATGAAAAACATCTTTAGGTATAATACATGTCCCACCTGTTAAAAATACAAAAAAAACTCTTGTCTCAAATAATTTTATATAATAATTTTCCTTATCTTCTTTAATGTAGTTAAGATATTGATAATTTTTAACAGGAAAATACATAAAATCTACTTCTCTATATTGCATTTTCTTAATATTTGCCAAATATTTTATACTAAAATGATTTTCATAAAATTTATACTCAATTATCGCATCCTCAACTTTATTTTTAGGATGAAAAAACATATACAAAAAATACATTGCACATAAAAAACTTAGAATTACAAAAATTAAACCAAAATATGCAGAAGAATTTTGAGAATTTAACAAAATAAAATCAATAATTCCAATTATAACCGTACAAATCATCAACAACACAAAATTCATAGCATAAATTTTTTTTCTTTGTTTAATTAATGTTTTATGATTTGCTAAAACATTTACACTATACATAACTTTATCATTTACTTGTTCCATTGAAAAAACTCCTTTTATATTATTACTTTAACAATATCATATATCATAGTAAATGTCAATAATGAAAAATATAAATAAAAAATAGGACTCATACTATTACCCTATTTTTATATTATATTTATCTAATAAATTAATTATCTAAGGCATTTTCAAAATGTGAATTTTTAATGTTCAATTTATCATCTTGAAGTTCTCTTTGCTTTTTGTTTTTCCTATATGGAAGTATATTGTATACAATTATACCAATAAACGCTATAACCAGTCCGGTAACATCACAAAACATATTTACATAAGCATGAAGCGTAAAGTCAAATATAAACCAACCGACACTTGCTAATATTATTGTTATTCTAGTAATCAAATCATTCTTAAATGAATAACCTACCGAATAAATAATTGTGATATATAACACTAATAAATCTGTTGGCCCTTTCCAAAAAATAACTAAACTAACTGTAAATAGTACAATAGTAACAATCATAGGTATAAGATAATACCGATAAGGACTTTGTTTATTATCTAACAATATGTACCATAACAGTCTAATAAAATTAAGAGCATTTGCAATAGCACCTAACCATGTAAAAAGAAAGAGATATGAACTCACATAAAACATTGCCGCTATAATAGAACAAGTTAATATTTGTTTTTTACTTTTAAGACATTTACCAACTAAATCAATAACTAACGCACAAAAAATTAATACTTGTGAAATAACATAAAACATATCCCCTCCTATGCATAGCACTATTAATAAAGGTAATTCAACATAATATCTTACATTTTTATACTATATGAGCTTTATTTTACATTAAAAATATATGGCGGAGAAAAAGTGTTTCGTATACGGACTATTGCTAGCGGGCTAAAATAACTAATCACATACTTATCAAGTTTTCTAAGCTTCACATCTAGGTTATCAATAAGATAATGGCAAATCTAATTAGCCAATTTGCTGTTAAGAAAAATCTTTATCCCACATAAAATTTGTTTAATTATTTTGTTAATGTTAATTCATTGTCTTTTTCTTTAGTTTTCCTAATGCATTTTTTAATTCCAGTGATAATACTTTTTCGTTGTTCTGTTGTTTCTTTAACATCAGTATTTATATTGTTTTGAACATGATTGACTTGTTCTTTTTTATATTCTTCACAAATTGTTTCCAAATCTGGAACTTGTTCTGTTGGATAATATTTTTTATAAATATTATTTACAGCATCTTGAAGCATTTCAACATTTGCACCTTTAACTTCTGTAGCAAATGTTACGATTGGGTTTATGTTAGGAACTCCATCTTTTTTGTTTAATAATTCAGTGTTTTCAATAATTACATTTGCGTGTGCATTTATGTCAGCACCCTTTACATCTTTTGCAAATAAAATATTGTATTCTGTGTCCTTGTTATTTAAAAAATATTCGCCATATGCTTTTACATCAACACCAGGAACATCTCTTGCATATTTATAAAGTAGTTCCTTATTTCCATTATTATAAATTCGGCGAGCAAGAGCGGTAACATCTGCCCCTTTTACATCTTTTGCAAATTTATAATTTAAACATTCATCACCATATAATACAATATTATTTTGAAAAGTTTCATTATAAATTCCAGGAATATCTCTTGCAAATAAATATTGATATTTTAAAACAGAAGACCTTGGATAAGCTATTTGTAAAGCAATGGGAACATCTCTTATTGGTCCTTCAAAATCAGAAAGTTTTGGAAAGCTTTTTGCTAAACTTTCTATATCAGCACCAGGAATATCTCTTGCAAATTTATAAATCATTTCATATTTATTGTAATTGTAATCATTTGCTTCACATTCTTCTATCGCCTGTTGATGATCAAGTATATTTACCCCTTTAACATTTTTGGCAAAATTATAGTTATCAAAAGCACTACCATAATTAACAATATACACACCAAAGATTTTAGGGTCGACATCTGGATTATCAATAAGATAATCGCAAATTCGATTAGTTAAGTCTCTATTGTGCTCTATCACATCCGTTCCATAATAACCACAATATTTTTTATAATTAATAAAAAATTCACCATCAAAAGGACCTTTTTCAGTAATATAACATTTAGCTTTTTCTGGAAAATCTCGTTCTTTTTTGTTCTTTTGTCCTTTTGTTGTTCTTGAAAGTAATCCCATAAAATTCTCCTAAAGTAAATTATTTATAAACCTATTAATATTAAGAATAAGAACAATATTTATCGCACATAAAATTTTATTATTTCTTATTTTTATAATATATTAATATTTATAATAAGAGTAACGTAAAACTACAAAAAAGTCAATATAAAAACCAAAAATAACAGAACTTTTTGTTAATAATTTTCTAAAAAATAAATTAAATTTGTCTTTAATGCTTTCAAAACATTTTTGTATTATTTATGAATTTTGCTTGCCTTTCTTAATCTTTTTTAAAAAATCTTATCGTTATATCTCTTAAATTAATTATCATTAGTTTTATTTAATTCATAAAGCACTTTTGTAATAGCAACCATACCTTTAGCAAATGTTCTGCGACAATATAAATTCATTATAATTTTATAATCACAATTTTATATAGCGTTGCATTTTTACACAATGCCTAATTACAAATAAAATAAGAGTATAGAGTTACAATGATAATTTATATCTCTAACAATCTACACAATTCATCCATCTTCTTATTATGGATTTTTACATTTTGATTTTTTTCTAAATCAATTCCGCGATAATAAGGAATAAAAACATTTTTATCTCCGACTTTATAAGTTAGCTCTAATCTATTAGGATTATAGTTTTCTGTAATAAAACTACAAGTCGGATCTACCAAAACCCATTTTCCACAAAAATATGATTCACAAAAACTATGTTCAAAATGTTCAGCGGTATCTTCCCCATTTTTTAATCTTTTTACCCATTCGTATTCCGCTGTATATAAAATAGTTGTAGGAATTCCTAAAGTTCTAGCAAAAGTTGCATATAAAATCGCAAAATCAGTACACCCACTTGCTTTTTTGCTTTCCCAAATCTCTTTCGAACTTCTTACAAATTTTAAATCTTGTACAGCTTTTTCTTTTGAGTCCTTAACATTATAATGAATCCAATAACATAAACTTAATAAAAAATAAATACTATTCTTAATCCTCATGTTTATTATTTACATCAATCATAACTTTATTATAAATAAATTCTCTAGTCAAAAATGGTTGAGTAAGATTTCCAAAATTCTTGTATTTTTGAATGTCATCCCTAAAATCTAATGCTTCCATTCTAACCTCCAAATAAATCTTTATTAATACTAATGATTTAAAAGCTGTAAAAAATGCCCCTCCATACTCTTGTGTACGGATGAGCAAAATTGTGGCGGAGAGAACAGGATTTGAACCTGCGGTACCTTTTACAGTACACACGCTTTCCAAGCGTGCACATTAGACCACTCTGACATCTCTCCTTAAAAAAATGGTGGAGACGGCGGGAGTTGAACCCGCGTCCGAAAAAGTAAAAATGCGATTACTACATGCTTAGTTTATGTTTCATTTTTGTTACTTTTCTCTCCATAAACAAAGAAAAAAATACTTTAGTTGCTTGTAGTTGTAAAAAACTGCAACATTTTTTTACAACGCCTTATTTAATTAAAGCCTAGCAAAACCAATAAGACAAAATTTTACTAAACTCGCTACCGAAAATTAGGCAGCTAATCTAACAGCACTACCGAAAGAGTAGTTTGTGTTATTTTCTGCGTTTATTTTTTTGTCGTCTTTCGAGGCAGTCGACCCTGCCTGCATGCAATCTACACCCTTAATCTTCTCCGTCGAAACCATTATCGCCCCCATGAATAGGTATAGTTAATATTCTATACCTTTTTGAAACATTTTCATTTCTCTATCCATGCTAGCTTCTTTTGAAGCCTGATTTTTATCGTATAGTTTTTTACCTTTAGCAAGTGATATTTCTACCTTAACCAAACCCTTATCATTAAAGTAAACTTTTGTTGGAACTACTGTCCCTCCCTTAATTTTTATATGCTTATATATCTTTCTTATCTCTGTCTTATTAAGTAAAAGTTTTCTTTTTCTTCTTTCGTCTTCTACAAAAGAACCTGTATTTTTGTATGACTTTATAAAACAATTTAAAATATATACTTGTTGACTATCATCTACAGTAATATAACTTTGGTCTAGCGAAATTCCACCATCTCTAATGCTTTTTACTTCACTACCTTTTAACTCTATACCAGCTTCAAAAGTATCTCCTAGAAAATATAAAAATTTTGCTTTTTTATTTGTATTTACTATTTTCATATTAAGACTATACCATATTTTTTATATAAAATCAATAGACTTTTACATTTAATTTTGAATATTTTGCAATATATTTAATTTTAATTTATGCTATATTTTTAAAATTAAAGTATTATTTATGCCACAAATTCAAAGTCTATATGCCTATCTGCAAGATTTACATTAATAAGTCTTACTTTTATCTCTTGACCAATCACAAACCTAAAATGGCTACCTTGCAAACAAAACATTTTTTCATCTACATTGTATACATCATCAGGCAAATTAGCTATGCTTATAAAACCTTCCACAGTATTTGGCAATGCAACAAATACACCATTAGCACTTACGCCTGAAACATAGCCTTGAAATTCTTCACCAATAAACTTTTGCATATATTCACACTTCTTATATGCAACAACTTCACGCTCTGCTTTCTCTGCAAGTTTTTCTCTTTCACTGCTTCTTTCACTTGCATCAAGTACAAATTCTTCAAGTTCATAGAGTTTTTGTTCATTTAATTCATTATGCAAATGAGCTTTTATGATACGATGTATAGTCAAATCTGGATAACGCCTAATAGGTGATGTAAAATGGCAATAAAACTTACTTGCAAGACCAAAATGCCCTAAGCATTTTTGGAAATATTTTGCTTTTTGCAAACTTCTTAGCATAACTTCATTTATAGTTTTATTGTAAGGAGTTTGTTTAGACTCTTCTATTACAAATTGCAAATCTTTAGGCTTAACATTTGATAAATCTACATTTTTTGCATTTATACCAAATGAAGAAATAAAAGTAAAAAAATCATTCATTTTTTCTAAGGTAGGTTTTTCATGCACTCTGTATACAAACGGAATAGCTAGTTCATTATATTCTTTTGCAACTATTTCGTTTGCAAGAATCATGAAAGACTCTATTATTCTATGTGCTTTATTTCTTTCCCTCATAGCAATATCAATAGTCTTGCCTTGTTCATCAACCTTAACATAAGTTTCTGGCAAGTCAAAATCTAAAGCGCCTCTACTCTTTCTTTTTTGCTCTAGTATAGTATCCAACTCGTCCATTATCAAAAAACTTTCAACAAGATTTGCATATTTCTTTTTAACATCTTCATTTCCTTGTAAAATCGCATAAACATCTGTATATGTCATTCTTTCATTACTATTTATAACACTTTCACATATCTCGTGTTTTATAACATCGCCATTTTTATCTAGTGTAGCAATGACAGACAAAGCAAGTCTATCTACTTCTGGATTTAATGAACAGATACCATTACTAAGCTCTCTAGGTAGCATAGGTAGCACCATATCTGGGAAATACACACTTGTGCCTCTATTATACGCTTCTTTATCTATAACACTACCTTGTTTTACATAATGCCCAACATCTGCTATATGAACGCCTAATTCGTATCCGCCATCTTTAGTTCTACTTATAGATACAGCATCATCAAAATCTCTAGCATCTTCGCCATCAATAGTGCACATAAGTACATTTCTTAAATCTTTTCTTCCTTTTATATCTTGCTCACTAACCTCTTGCGGAATTTTTTTTGTTGCTTCATTTACTTCTATAGGAAATTCTTCATACAATTCATAGTTTCTAATAATAGCAATAATATCATCGCCTTTTCTGCTCATATCTCCTATTATTTCAACAATTTCACCTTTTGGCTCACTAGTTTCACTTCCATAATCTATGAGTTTTGCTACAACTTTTTCCCCATTTTTTGCATTCATAGCATGTTCGCTTGAAATGTAAATATCTTTATTTACATTTTTCATATCAGGTTCTACATATCCACTACCATCATTTAAAGCAACAAAATTTCCTACAACTAACCTTACTGCTCTATTTAATATACGAACTACTTTGCCTTCTCTACTTTTAAGCTTACTTGTTTTATATATAACTATTTCAACTTCATCACCATTAAAAGCGCCGTTTATATTTGAAGGAGCAATAAAAACATCTTCCATTTCTAAATCATCAAGCACGCAAAAACCAAAACCTTTCGCATGTACACTCATCTTACCTTTATAAACCTTGCCATCGGAAAGATATTTTTCATTTTTACTCTTAAATTTTCCAAAAAAGCCTTTAGAAAATGAACCTTTACTTTTCTTTTCTCTTAATCTATCTTTCTCTCTTATTTTTTTTCTTTTTTTCATTATTCCCTACCTATTAATCTACTATTTAGTAAAATAAGCAAATGCCTTTGCATATCCTTTTTTATCACCAGTGTCAAAACTTGTACCTTGTAATCTAACAGCGTTTAATCCTTCATTCTTAGCAAGCATATTTAAGCATTCTGTAAAATTTAGTTCTCCATTTATTCTTGCCGTATTATTTTGTTTTATATATTCAAATATTTTAGCAGGTAAAAAATATCTTCCTACAACTATATCATTACTTGGAAAATCAGTCTTAGGTTTTTCTACTATGCTTTCTATATTATTTTCTCCATTTTTAGCATACTTAATAACTCCATACTTATCCAATTCGCTTTCATCTACTGTTTTTGTAATAATTAATGGAGTTTTTGTTTTGTTATATTCTTTTATCATTTGTAAAGCACAGTTATCTCCATTTTCATTTACAAAAACATCATCACCCGTACATAATATGAAATTATCTTTACCAACAAATTTTTTTGCACAATTAATAGCATCTTGAAAACCAGCAATCTTTTTTTGATAAGCAAAAGAAATCTTTGCATAATTTTGTTGCTTAGTAACTTGTTCCATTAAGTCCATCTTATTTCTTTCAATCAAAAACTTTTCCAAATGAATATTTCTTGTAAAATATTGTTTTATCATTTTTTTGCATTTTGAAATAACAATGAGTATTTCTTCAACACCTGCATCACTTAGTTCTTTCACTATATATTCTAAAATAGGAGTATCATAAAGTGGCATCATTTCTTTTGGCAAACTTTTTGTTATAGGTAAAAATCTTGTACCATAACCTGCCGCAACTATAACAGCTTTCATAAGCACCTCTCAAAAATTTTTTCATTATTACATACAAACATTTTCTTTACATAAATTAAAAATAATGCTATACTAACTCTAAAAGGAGTGAAATATGCAATTTGTAGAATTTAAAAAGTCATTACATAATAAAATAGAGCCTGTTTACATAATATGCGGAAAAGAATTATATCTAATTGAAAATGCTTTAAATAACCTTCTTCAAGCATGTAATGTAACTTTACCTGAAATGAACATTTCCTACATTGATGACACAACTCCTTTAGATGAAATATTTGTACTCTGTCAAACATTACCTTTTTGCTCAAATATGCGCCTTGTAATTGTAAAAGATTATTCTTTTGATGACAAAAATAATTCTAGCATAAAACAAATTGAAGAATATCTTGAAAATGCAAATACATCTACTTGCCTTGTATTTACATCTACAAAATTAGTAGAAAGTAAAAAAATAGTATGTGTCAATTGCGATAGCATACCTACAAATATGCTTTCAAGTAAAATAGTAGCTGACTTAAACAAAAAAGGTTTTCAAATACAAACTCAAGCTCTTAATAAACTCATAGAAAATGTACAAGGTTCTATAACTTCTGCTTATAGTGAACTAAACAAACTTATAGCACTCACATCAAACGAAAAAATTATAACTATTGAACATATAGATAAAATTTCAAGTAAAACAAATATAGAATATAGCATATTTCAATTATCCGATGCCATTGCTAAAAAAGATGCTACAACCGCCACAAAATTACTTAAGTCATTAATCAATGCAGACAATGCAAAAGGTGTAATATCTTATTTATACAATTACTTTAGACGACTATTTTTATCTATGGCGAGCAAAAATGCTACAAATGAACAAATTGCAGATATTTTAGGAGTAAAACCTTATTCCATCTCTATAGCAAAACAGCAAGCTAAAGCAATTGGAGCAAATAAAATTATGCAAAGTCTTGCAATGCTGGAAAAAATAGATACTCAAACAAAAACTACATTTGCAAATCTAGAGCAAGAATTGTATCTATTTTTATTCTATACTTTATCATAGGAGAATGTCAAACAAAAATGTTGAAATTAGTTGAAAAATTAAAGACAATTTTACCTACAAATGTTACTAAAATATTATTTCCTATATTTTTGTACATAGCTTGTTCATGTCTTACTTTTGTATACATAAACTTCCTTCAAATCCATAGCGTAGGTTTAACAATTTTAGCTATATTTGGTATAGGATTAGGTGTTTTTATTGTAGTTGAAAGTTTAATACTATTACCTTTGAAACTAGTAACAGCACCTATAAATATTCCACAATATTTCGTTATATTCAATCTAGTTTTCGCTATTGAAATTTTAACTCTAGCCATTACTCACTTTGTAAGCATGCTCATATCTCCATATCTTTACCTAATCCTTGGACTACTTAGTTTTTTTATATGTGCAGGTATGAATATATCTTTAGAATACAATATGTATAACGAAATAACAAAAGACAAAATAAAGTATCTTAATTTTGTAAAAATCTACAATATTAGCATTGTTAGTATTATATTAGTAATATGGTTAATATTGTAATTTTAAACAACAATGTTAAATTTTAATTTCAAATTTAGAATATTTTTTAAAATAAGACAGGAGTAATTATGAAAAAATCAGCATTAGTAAGTATAATTAGTGTTATTTGCTTTCTCCTTATAACATTTATTATATATGGCACTTTTTCAAATTTTTATGTTTATGCAGACTCTATGTCTGAATCAAACGACATAATTGTCAAACCCGACGCACTAAGTATATATCTTTCCAAAACTGACATAGATAAATCTGCTGGTAGTAATGGCGAAAGTCGTACAAGCGTGTATTTAAGTGATTATATGAAAAGTTTTGATTTAAGTTTTTATGGTGAAATGAATAGTTATATTGACAAATTTCGCTTAGGCATAGATAAAGAGAGTCAAAATGTAATAGGCGTTAAAAAAGCAAGTATAGAAACAAATGATTGTATAATAATTGGAGCACACTATGACAATTCTTATTTCTTAAACGGATATCAAACTTATAGTATTGGAGCTCTTGACAACGCAACAGGTGTTGTTTGCCTTATGTCGCTAATAAAACAATTCAATGAGACTAATTTGCCATTTAATATAATATATATCTTTTACGGAGCCGAAGAAATAGGTCTAAGTGGTAGCGAAACATTTATCAACTCCTATACTACTGAGTCAAAAAAAGATATATTACTTGCAATTAATCTTGACAACATTGGTTGTGGCGAATATACTTATTACTACGCAGGAGATAGTGCAAATAGTTTTACTAAAATTTTTAACTTTGACAGATACAATATTTCTAGTATGCCTTATTATTCAAAACTAAATATATTATCATCTTTTGAAGGAAGTGCATACACTCATATTGGACTTCAAAGTGATAACACTGCTTTTATAAGAGAAGGAATAAAAACCATTTCATTTTTTAGCGGAAACTTAAATAGCATTAATGCAGGTTATAAAGAAAGCGAAAAATATGAAAATATCTCTCATACAAAAGATGATAACCTTTCTACTCTACTTCACTACTATCCAAATTATAATGACAAATTAAATAATGTAGCAAATCTTATTTTTTATACTGTAACAAAAGACAATTTTCAAAACACTATGCTAAATAGTTATATGGAAATGGATTTTAGTTTTTTAAATAATAAATTAATAATTTTTGGAATGGGCATTTTTGGTATACTAATACTATGCGGATACAAAGGGAAGCAGATAGAAAATAAAAATTTGAATGATAATACAAAATAAAAGGAAAATTTATGAAAAAAGCAAAATTATATGACATTGATGGAATTAAACTTATTTATAAAAAAATAACGACAAATAATGCTTTTTGTATGTTACCATGTTTTACTACAGGAGCAATAAGTGAAAATGATGAAAATTGTGGAATAACACATTTTTTAGAACATATGCTTGGCAAACAAACAAAAAACAAAAATGCTGAAGAAATGGCTCAAGAAATTCAAAAGTATTTTCCAAACTATAACGCTTTTACATCTTTTGAAAAAATGAGTTTATACTGCTCTGCTTCAACAAAACTTTTAGAAAAAGGTTTTGAAATTTTTTCTGATATTGTTTTAAATAGTGTTTTTAATGAAGAAAAAGTAAAAACAGAGAGTAAGGTTATAGAGCAAGAAATAGTACGATATGAAGGAGAAAATGAAAGCGTTGCTTATGATAATATTTTAACAATGTTTTTAGATTATCCTTTTGCAAAAAACACAGTTTTAGGAAAACGAGAAAATGTGTTAAGTTATACAAATAATGATATAGATAAGAGATATAAAAGACTACTTTGTAAAGAAAATTTTATTATTTCTTTTGCTGGAAATGTACCTTTAAGACAAGTTAAGAAACTAGTTAAAAAATATTTTTCAAGTATACCATCAATACCTGAAAACAAAATAAATGAAATTTCTTTAACACCATCTGGACTATCTGATATAAAGATTATAAACAAAGATGTGGAAAGATGTAATGTTATACTAGGTTATAATTTTAATGTAGACAAATACAACCTCAAAGAAGTGCTGTATAATAGAATTTTAAATACATATCTAAACTCTTTTCATGGTGAGTTATGGAATAATTTAAGAGAAGAAAAAGGATTGGTCTATTCGTTTTATGTAAACAATAGCAGAATTAGAGATGTAAACATAAAAAACTTTTTCTTTGAAACATATTCTAAAAACATAAAAGAATGTATACATTGTTATTCAAATGTATTACACAATTTGTACGAAAACGGATTACCTAGAGAAAAATTTGATGACATTATACAAAACATAAAATATGGTCAAGATAAATGGATAGAATCACCAAATGAAGCAAAAGCTTATTTAAGCGACTATTTGTTTAATGAAATATTTTTAAGTCAAAAAGAGTTTGGTCAAATAATAGACTCTTTAGAGTACAACGAATTTAATAAAGATATAAAAGAGAAAATGTTATTTACAGGCAATACAAACCTTTGCATTGTAGGAAAAGTAGATGAAAAAGATATACCTACAAAAGAAGAACTTATAGAACTTTTTAAAAAAACCAAATAATAAATAATAAAAAAAGAACTTATCATTATTGTTAAGTAATTCAAAAGTTATAAAACTTAAGTAGTTACTTCATGTTGATAAGTTCTTTTTTCTTTACATATCTTTTGATTATTTAGTCTTCTTGTACATAGTAACTTCCAGAATGTTGAGTTGCTGGAAATCTTTTACCTTGTTCAAGATAAGTAGAGCCACCGCATCTACCATTTTTGTCATAACAAGCATAATTACCAGTTTTTGGTACTTGCTCGCCTGGTTTCCATTTTTCCATACTTTTTTACCTCCTAAATATAGTTTGCACTATGGAAAAAAAATTATTCAAAAAATTTTTTAAACAAATTTACAAATTTTACAAATAAATGTTGTGCTTCATACATTTAAGTGCTATAATCTTTTTTGTGTGTGCATTTGTACAAACTTCAATTTTAACTTAAGGAGTAGTTATGCAAACTAAAAGTAAGCTTAACAATAAATGGTTAAGAGCGGCAATACCCGCATTGCTCATACACTGCAGTATAGGTACAGTTTACTGCTGGTCAACTTTTAAAATGGATATAGCAAATTATATAGGATATAGCATTTCTGGTGTTGAATGGGCATTTAGTCTAGCAATATTCTTTTTAGGAATGAGTGCAGCATTTGCTGGAAATTTCGTTGAAAGAAATGTAAAGCATTCTTCTCTACTATCAGCTATTCTTTTTGCATTAGGTATGGCAGGAACAGGGCTTTTTATATATCTTAAGTTTTTTGCAGGAATATTAATTAGTTATGGTGTAATAATGGGTATAGGTCTTGGAATCGGATACTTATCTCCCGTAAAAACTCTTATGCTTTGGTTCAAAAACCATAAAGGTCTTGCGACAGGTCTTGCAGTTGCCGGATTTGGAGCGGCTAAAATTATAGGTTCTCCTTTGATGCAAGCACTAATAGATGCTTTCGGTGAAAGCGGTATATATATGATGTTCTTTATATTGGCAGCAGTTTATTTCGTCCTAATGTTTATAGGTTATTTACTTATAAAGAAACCAGATGACTGGGTAGAAGAAATAAAACCTAAATCCAAGCATCCAGTAAAAGATTTCTTTGCAAAATTTTCAATATTTAAAAATCCTGTATTTTTAGGTATATGGATAATTTTCTACATAAATATTACTTGCGGACTAGCAATTATTGCACAAGAAAAAGCACTATTTACAGCAGTAGGCTTAGTTGGAATAGCAAGCGTACTTAGTTCACTATCTGCTGCATTTAATGCTGGAGGAAGAATAGCATTCTCTACTTGGGGCGATTACCTAAAAAATAGAAACACAATATACAAAATTATATTTATATTATCTATAGCATTTACATTTATTGTAGCAGTAACAAACGCTACAAGTTCTACAAACATTGTTCTAGCCATATTAGTTATCGCTATGGTATGTGTAATAAATGCAGGATATGGTGGCGGTTTTAGTAATCTTCCTACTCTACTTTCCGATAATTTTGGTATGAAAAATATTAGCCAAATTCATGGTATAGCACTATCTGCATGGGCATTTGCCGGACTTTCTGGAAATCAAATGTCTGCAGGCATAATAAATGCTGGATTAGGTTTCAATACTGTACTTTATGTAACTTGTGCATTATTTGTTATTGCACTAATCATTGATTTTGTATTGGTTAAAAGTAAACCAAAAGTAGTAGAAACTAATTCAAAAAATAATGAAACAGAAAAAGTAGAAGATAATAAAGAACAAATCTCTAATGATAGCAATAATACGAGCATAACAACTAATAATAATGAAAATAAAATAGATGATATAAAAATTACAGAAGCATTAGATACCGAAACTGATAAAAATGAGCAAACTACATAATAAAGTAAAAACAAGGGAACACCATTCCCTTGTTTTTATTTTTGCTCTTCTTTATATCTATGAATTTTATTCATTTTAGTCTTTTTATTTTGCAAAATTTTATATTTTATTAAGTTTTGCTTTTTGTTTTTTTCGTATCTTTTTAAACTTTTTCTTATTATATTATATCTATTAGTTCTAAAAAATTTTATATAATATCCATCTTTTAGTAAACCTTTTTTCATATAATAAGCATCAAATATCAAAAATACTTTCTTAGCAATATAAGGCTTAGAGTTAAGGACATAATTAAAATAATATTTAAAATCTTCTACTGAGTTAAATTTTAAAATCTTTTTAACTTCATCTAAAGCTTCATACTCTATGCCTTGCCAAAAATCTACATTCAAAACTTTATTTTGAACAAAACCATATCTAATAACACCCATAAAAATCTCCCAAAAAAGATTTAAAAAATGTCTATTTTACAAGTTTTCCTTGAGCATCTATTTTATTATATGGCAACCACTTTTTAAGTGCTTCTGGTATTAAAATACTTCCATCTTTTTGTTGATAATTTTCCATTATTGCAATCATAGTTCTTCCAACAGGCATAGCAGAGCCATTTAAAGTATGCACAAATTCGTTCTTTTTAGTTTTCGCATTTGTATATCTTATATTTGCCCTTCTTGCTTGAAAATCCCAATAATTACTGCAACTAGATATTTCTCTGTATTTATTTTGACCAGGAAGCCATACTTCCATATCGTGGCAATGACAAGCACCAAAACCCAAATCTCCCGTACATAATGTTACTTCTCTATAATGCAAACCTAATTTGTCTAGTACTCTCCTTGCACTTGCTGTAAGTTTTTCAAATTCTTCCCAAGATTTATCACTTGCACAAAACTTTACCATTTCAACTTTTTCAAATTGATGTTGTCTAAAGATACCCTTTACATCTCTACCTGCACTACCTACTTCTACTCTGTAGCATGGAGTAAGAGAACAATAATTAATAGGCAAATCTTCTTCCTTCAAGATTTCTCCATTAAAAAGATTTGTAACAGGCACTTCTGCAGTTGGAATTAAAAACAATTCTTTACCTTCATTTATAGTTTTAAACATATCTTCTTCAAACTTAGGTAACTGTCCTGTACCCTCTGCTATGTTTCTATTAACCATATAAGGAACACTCACAGGTGTAAAACCATTTTCCATTGCTGTTTCAAGTAAAAAATTTTTTATAGCCATTTCTAAAAGCGTAGCCGCTCCACTCATTACTGTAAACCTAGCACCTGAAAGTTTTGCTCCCCTTTCAAAGTCTAGTATTCCCATTTTTTCCCCAAGTTCATAATGTTCTTTAGGTGTAAAATCAAACTTAGGCTTTTCGCCATAATATGACACGACAACATTGTCATTATCATCTTTTCCAAGAGGCGTAGTGTCATCATATATGTTTGGCATATACATCATATAGTTCTTAAGTTCTTCTTCTTTAGCCTTAACAATATTTTCTTGTTTCTTAACTTCATCACTAAGTTCTGTCATTTTATCTTTTAGAGTTTGTACTTCTTCTTGACTAGCACCACTTCTCATAAGCTTTCCAATATTTGCAGAACCAGCGTTTCTTTCAGCTTGCAATTTCTCACAAAGTTTTTTAGTCTTATCTATTTCGCTTGTCAACTGCAAAAAATACTTTTCATCTAAATCAAATTTTTTATTTTTCAATCTTGTCTTGTAATCTTGCAAATTTGCAAGCATTTTTTTAACATCTAACATTGTTATCTCCTTTTACTTTAAAATATTATAAAACATATACAGCTTTTTGTCAACGAAAAAACATTTCTATTCTATCTCATTCATTTGCTTTTTATTAATTAAAATGTTATCATTTTCATATGGAAATAGTAGGAACAATAGACACTATAGTTTTTAGAAATGAAGAAAATGGATATACCGTAGTTGGGCTTTTTGATACAAACGACTTACCAATAATGGCAGTCGGCCGTTTTCCTATGATTGCAGAAGGAGAAAGAGTAAGGCTTACAGGAGATTATCAAACCAACAAAAGATACGGAAAGCAATTTGTGTGCGAAAAGGTAGAGATTTTAAAACAAAATTCTTTGCAAGGAATAGAAAGATATCTTAGTAGTGGATTAATAAAAGGTGTTGGACCAATAACCGCACAAAAAATAGTTCAAACATTTGGAGAAGATACATTAGAAATAATAGAATTTAATTATACAAAACTAACAAAAGTCCCAGGAATTTCTCAAAAAAAAGCACTTGAAATTTTTGAGGCTTACAGCAAAATAAAAGATATGCAAAACGCTATAATCTTTTTACAAAATTATGACATAACCATAAATATGGGTATGAAGATTTATTCCATGTATAAAAATAAAACTATAGATATTGTTTCAAAAAATCCTTACAAACTTATAGAAGATGTAGATGGAATAGGATTTCTTACTGCAGATAAAATAGCGAAAAATATAGGTATAGATATAGATAGCGATTTTAGAATACGAGCAGGACTTATCCACACATTGAAACAAATTGTAGATAAAGACGGAAACACATACTCACCAAAAAATGCTTATTTAAATCAAGTATCTCGCCTACTTGATATAGACTTTGAAGAATATTATAACAAACTAAATGCAAACCTTCAAATGTTACAAATGGATAATATAGTAAGGATTTTTGAGCAAGATGAACAAGAAGTTGTAATGCTTGCAAAATATTATTACATGGAAAGAAATATTGCTAAATCCATATGCAATATTGAACAAACTTTCTCCAGAGAAAGAGTATGTCTAGATGATGAAATAGACCTTTTTGAACAAATGAACAATATTACTTTACATGAGGACCAGCGCAAAGCTGTAGAGCTTGCTATAAATAGTGGTATAAGCATAATTACTGGTGGACCAGGCACAGGAAAAACTACTATTATAAAATGTATTTTGCAACTCTTATCTAATCTAAAATACAAAGTAAAATTACTCGCACCTACGGGTAGAGCTGCAAAAAGACTAAGTGAAAGCACTGGAGAACAAGCAAGTACTATACATCGTGCATTAGAAGTAACTTTTGAAAATGGTATACAAACATTTTTCTATAATGAAAATAACAAATTTCCTTACGATTGCATTATTGTAGATGAAGTTTCAATGATTGATGTCATACTGATGAACAATTTACTAAAAGCCTGCAAGTCTGGCACTATGCTAATACTTGTTGGTGATAAAGACCAATTACCTAGTGTAGGAGCCGGCAATGTACTTGCAGATATGCTCAGTTGCAAATACATTCCTAGAGCAGAGTTAAGTTATATATATAGGCAAAAAGGAAATAGTCTAATAATAACAAATGCACACTTAATAAATTCTGGAAAAGCACCCATTCTAGACAATGGCTGTCTAGACTTCTTCTTTGATGTTAAAGAAGAACCACAAGATATAGCAAACGACATAGTATCACTGGTAACAAATCGTATACCAAATCATTTTGGAATAGATTCATCTAAAATACAAGTTTTAGCGCCTATGAAATCAGGATTATGCGGTATAGAAAACCTAAATAGAATGCTTCAAGATAGGATAAATCCTACAAAAATGTACAAAAATGAGATTGAAAGCAATAAGACTATTTACCGAGAAGGCGATAAAATAATGCAAACAGCGAATAACTACAATATGGAATGGAAAAAATATATAGATGACTATAGAATTGAAAGCGGTAACGGCGTATTTAACGGTGATATAGGTAGCATAATTTCCATAAACAGAGAAAACGGTGAAATATTAGTTGAATTTGAAGATGGCAGACAATGCATTTACCTAAAATCCGACTTAAATCAGTTAACTCTATCCTATGCAATAACTGTACACAAAAGTCAAGGTTGCGAATTTGATGTAGTTGTTATGCCAATGGTGGCGGGCACTCCTTTAATACTTACAAGAAACCTATTGTACACAGCAGTTACCAGAGCAAAACAAATAGTTGTGCTTGTTGGTAAAAAGAATCATATGTTCGCAATGATTAAAAACAATCATGTAGAAAAAAGATATAGTATGCTTTCACATTTTCTAAATGATGCGTTTGAAAATGAAAATTCTATAATTATTTAAAAGGAAAATATATGCAACAATCAAATATTGAAAAAAAGAAAATAGACACTCTTAGAATTATTATCTTAGTCATATCTCTACTACTAGCTATAGCTTCTATTGCTATACTACTCTACTTTTTCATAACTAAAAATGACCCATACAATAGAACTATGTCCGCTCTATCTTCATGCGCACTATTTTTAGCACCTTTTATATTGGAACTAATCTTTAGAAGAAAGTTTTCAAATGCGATTTTATGCGTCTATATATTCCATGTAACTATAGCTTGCTTTGTAGGTTCATTATTAAGCGTTTACTACACATTTTTAGGATACGATAAGATTGTACACTCTATTTTTGGTTATGTTGGTTGCATTATAGGACTATTTTTGGTTTGCAAATTATCAAATGTCTATGAACTAAAGCCTGCCTTTGTTATGCTCATAGTTTTTTCTGTCTCACTAATGTTTGGTGCTGTATGGGAACTTTTTGAATATATTTTAGACAATTTTTTTAATCAAACAATGCAAGGAGTACCTGTAGAAACAATTAATGGTGATTATGTCGTTTCTTTACAAGATACTATTATGGATTTGTTTTGTAATTTTGGAGGAGCTATAGTATTTGTTCTTCATTATCTATTAAGCACTTTATCTAAAAAAGATTTACTTATAAAATCAATGACAAAAGACTTTTCTCACCCGTTTGTTAAACTCAATCAACCAAAAACATATTTTTATATAGAAAATAAACAAAACCAAACTAGATTATTATGAAATTTTAAGTAAACAAAATAAAAAATTGCTTTTTTAAAAATTTTAATGTACATTAAAAAAGATAAAATGTAAGTGAGGTTCTATTTTATGCTTGATGATTATGGAAAAGATTATTTTTATGAAATATATGTAACTAAGCACCCAGCAGAAGAAGTAATAGGTAAAATAAAACTTTTTAGTGCTTATGAGATAAGTAAAGCAGAAATGAGCAAAAGAATAGTTACTTACTATGACACTCCTACAAATAACTTAGGAAGCGTAGATATTCTTTTAAATACAGATGTTATAAATGGAAAAGGCGAACTTACACTAGAAAGAAACTTAGATAAAGCAAAAAATGTAAAATATATTAGATTGCTTCAAACTTACAAACACACTACACCATTTACCGACAAACAAAGCATATTTGACTTTATCCCTTTTTTAAGAGATAGTTTGCGTACTTTTTTTAGTCAACCTTTAGATTTTGATGCTGATGATATGTTTAAAAGAGTTATACCTACATACCAATTTCAAATAAAAAACGAGAGTTACAAAATAGTAAATTTTTCTGGCTTTAAGTGTTGGGTAACTATAGAAGATACTACATATATAAATATGGCTAACGGTAGAAAAAACTATGTAACTTATGTTAAAGTAAGTAGCGCAGAAGATAGTCAAGAAAATGACATGGCAGACTTCATTGAAAAACTTGAAAAATATTGCAAAAGAATAAATAGAACATATAAAAGCAAATATAGTGAATGTGTAAGACTTACTAGAGATATAGATGAGATAATAAAGAAGAAAAAGAAATTTAAAAATAGAAAATATGTACCAGATGATGAGGAAGAAGAAAAATAATGAAAGTTCCAAAAAATCTATCATTATTAGCTGAGTTTCTAAGACCTTATGGTAAGTTATATATAGTAGGTGGCGCAGTTAGAAACCACCTACTCCATTTTTCTATTCACGACTACGACATATGTTCAAATATTCGCATAGACAGACTAATAGAAATACTTGCAAATACTCATTACATAGTAAAAATAAAAAATGCAAAACTAGAAACTGCAATTATACAAATAGATGATAATGTGTACGAATACGCTACTTTAAGAAAAGAAATATATTTGCAAAATGGAGATAGAGTTCCAAATGAAGTTATTTTCACAGATAGCATAAAGGAAGACTACAAGCGTAGAGATTTTACTTGCAATGCTTTATATTACGACATATGTTCAAAAACTTTGTACGATTTTTGCAATGGTAAAAAGGATATAGAAGAAAAAATAATTAAATCAGTTTTACCAGCAGAACAAACCATGTCAAAAGATAGTTTACGTATTTTAAGAATGATAAGATTTGCAAGTCTTTTAAACTTCACTATAGAAGAGCATACATTTTCGCAAGCCTGCAAATATGCTGTTAAATTGCAAAAGCTATCTGCAAATAGAAAATTAGAAGAACTTCAATATATAGTACAGCAACTAAAAGTAAACAAACTTAATTTTGATAGTTCTATGAACCTTTTATTACAAACTAAAACACTAAACTACATTTTTGCGCCTGAACTAAAAAGAATTTCATATTCTTTACAAGATTTTTCTTTGTCTAAATCATGTAAAGATGAGCATATTTTTGAATGTTTTTTATTAGATATTTTTAGTCAAATAAGGAATCAGAAAAACTTGTCTATCAAAGAAATTATAGAATGTCTTTTAGGTAATAATGGCTTTAACTTTAAAAGTGCAGATAAAAAATATTTTACAAAACTTTTTTCTGCATACTCATACCTTAAAGAAGATAAAGATGTACAATTTTTCATTTTCTTAAATAATCAATATATTGATAAATTTATAGAGATATTTTCTTATGATTTTAAATTATACGATAAACTACAAATGATTAAACTACAAATTAAAAATATGCAAGAAAAAAATATTCCACTAAAAACAAAAGATTTAAAAATAAACGCAAATATGTTAATAAAGCATTTTGACAATCTTGACAAAAAGAAAATATCATATATTTTAGACCAATGCCTTATTGCTTGCATTCAAGAAAAAATACAAAATAATAGCCAAATTTTATTGCAGTATTGTAAAAAATATTTATAAAAATTATTTAGTAAAAACTTTTTTAAACTAACAATCAAACACAAAAGGAACTCTACAAATATAGTAAAGTTCCTTTTTACTTAGTCAAAAATATAAAATTAAAGATGTTTTTATTTAGTTTTTTTTCTTTACCCTATCAAAAAAATCTACACCTATTGCTTTTCTAACTTTTTGCAATGTCTTATTAGTAACATCTATAGCATATTTTGTGCCTTTTTCCAAAGCATCTATAACTTCTTCAATATTTTCTTCATAATGCTTTCTTCTCTCTCTCATAGGTCTAATCAGATCTTGCAATACATTATTTAAAAATCTTTTTACTTTCACATCACCAAGTCCACCTCTTTCATAATGCGCTTTCATCTCATCAAGATTTTTATACTCAGGACAATACTTAGCAAAATCTTCATCTTTGCTAAAAGCTTCAAGATAGATAAATACAGGATTATTTTTTGTGCTTCCTTTATCATTTACATTTATATGATTAGGGTCTGTGTACATACTCATTACTTTTCTTTCTATCTCTTTTTCGCTATCTTTTAGATATATACAATTATCTAAAGACTTACTCATTTTAGCATTTCCGTCAGTTCCAACAAGTCTATAACAGGCTTCATTTTTAGGAAGTATAACCTCTGGCATTACTAAAGTCTCGCCATAAATTCTATTGAAACTTTGCACTATCTCTCTAGTTTGTTCAATCATAGGCAACTGGTCCACGCCAACAGGGACATACTTCGCCATAAAAGCTGTAATGTCCGCTGCTTGACTAATAGGATAGTTCACAAAACCAACAGGTACACTTTTACCAAAATTTTTACTCTTAAGTTCATTTTTAACAGTAGGATTTCTCTCTAATCTACTTTGAGTAACAAGATTAGCATAATACATAGGAAGTTCAAAAATACTTGGCAAATATGACTGCAAAACAAAATGCACTTTATCTATCTCAAGTCCTACAGCAAGATAATCTAAGGCTACTTCTAGTATGTTTTTCTTTACCTTTTCTACATTATCAAAATTATCAGTCAATGCCTGCACATCAGCAATAAGTATAAACATTTCATACTTTCCGCTATTTTGCATTTCTACTCTACTTTTTAACGAACCAACATAATGACCTATATGCAAATTTCCTGTTGGTCTATCGCCAGTTAATATTATATCTTTTTCCATTTTATAATCTCCTTTATCACTTAAAAATATCTTATAACAAAAAAGGCGACTTTTTGTCGCCATTATTTAAAACCAAAAATCTTTATTTTAGGCACCAAAAAGTACTAAGCATTGCTTAGTGAAATATTTAATTATTATATTTGTTGCCACCATAAAAACTTTTTCATTTTTTTCGTCTCCTAAAACTTATTATATACCACACATTTGCCTTTGTCAACTATCTATAGACAAATATTTATTTTATTGAAAAATTTATATTATTTTAGTTTTTGATATATTTTTAAAATTAAATACAATATTATAACATTAAAATACTATTTTAAACATTTTTTTAAGCATTTTACTGATTTTTTAAGTTGCTTAACTTCAAAATCATCTAACTGTATTTTAAGTTTTGCTCCTATACCACAAGCATTTACTATAGCAGGCATACTATAGCACATATCTTCATCTTCATCATATACAGATACTGTATATACAAGTCCTTCATCACATAAGATTGCTTTAGTAAGCGCAAAAAGACATGACGAAACACCAAAATTTGTATACCCTTTCTTTTCTATTATTTCATATGCCATATCTCTTACCTGCTTTTCTATATTCTTTTTATCGTCTAGCGAAAGTTTGCTTTTTATATCTACCCCGCTTATATCAGCCTTGCTCCAAGCCACAAATTCACTATCCCCATGTTCTCCTAGTACATATGCATTTATGGATTTTGGATTAATGCAAAGTTTTTTACCTAAAACACATTTTAATCTTGCAGTATCTAAAGTTGTACCTGTTCCAAATATTCTATTTGCACTAATCTTACATTCTTTCAAACTAAGTAGTGTAACTAAGTCTACGGGATTTGTAGCAATTATATACACACCTTTAAACCCGCTTGCTTCTATCTCTTTTATAATGCAACTTACTATTTTTGCATTATCTTTAAGCATATCTAACCTACTTTCTTCACTAGATTGTTGATTTCTTCCTGCTGTTATCACTACTACATCTGCATCAAAACAATCTTTATACTCTCCAGATTGTATATCTATTAGATTATCGTTAAATGCCATTGTGTTTGATAAATCTAAAACTTCACCTTCTACTTTGTCCTTATCAACATCTATCAAACATATGCTTTCCACAAAATCACCCTTAAGCATTAATTCATGCACATATGCAATTCCTACATTTCCACAACCAACTACACAAACTTTTCTCATAATCTCACCTTACATTTTTTTATATATAAAGTATATAAAATAAAGAAAAAATAATCAAATATATTTTATAAAAAAAAGAAAACAAAACGCTTTTGCTTTGTTTTCTTCTATATAATGTTATTTTTTTCTTCTATTTTCAAAAAATCTTGTCAAAATTTCACTACATTCTTTTTCACATATTCCATGAACTACTTCTAGTTTATGGTTTACTATATTTTCATTAGATAAATCTATAAATCCTCCAAATGCGCCACTTTTTTCATCTCTTGCACCATAAACTACCTTTTTTATGCGACTATTAAAGCACGCGCCAGCACACATTACGCAAGGTTCCAAAGTTACATAAAGTTCCGCTTCTTCAAGTCGCCAATCTCCCAATTTTTTACACGCTTTTTCTATCGCTTTTATCTCTGCATGAGATGTTGCCTTCTTATCTTTTTGTCTTGTATTATGCCCTCTGCCTATAATTTTACCATGCAATACCACAACACAACCTATAGGCACTTCGTTTTCTTTTTCTGCTTTTTTCGCTTCTTTTATCGCCTCATACATAAACCTTTCCATAATCTTTTCCCACTTACTCTTCCTGCACTTTTAATTGCATTTACACTATTTAATGCAATTAATGGTACATCTTTATTCCTTTCAAATATTTCTTGAAGATACACTTCATCTATAGGATGCTCAAGACTTGATCTTCCTACTTCTATCGTAACAGATGGAATTTTCAATGAACTTATGCTGTAATCTTGGAAACCGCCAACACTTCCTTCACTTCTTATCACAGTATAGCCTGTATACTCCGCTATATTATTTGCTATCTTTAAGTTTGTAGCAAGTTCTGACGGCGTTTGTGTCTCAAAGCCATAATATATCACTTCACCCTTAGTGTGATAATCTATTGTCATTGCCGGCATATTTCTTTGTGAAAAGGTTATAAGATTTTTCACTTCTCTTTCACTCTCAGGGTAAAAACCTATAAAATTTCCAGGAGCAGGACATTTCACATTCTGCACTCCTTGCCCCCACAAAGCATCAAAGTTCACATTTAAGTCTACCGCTTCGCCATTTGCTTTCCACTGCGAAAAATCTTCACTTCCACCATTAATGCTCTTTATGTATTCCTTAAAATTAGCACAAGGAACAGACTCTATACCCTCTAGAACTAAAGCAACTCCATCAGGGTTTACAAGTGGCACAAAATAAAAACCGCCATCAAAACTTTTATCCACCGTATACTGAACTAATTTTATAAGCAACAAACTTGTTACATACTCTCTTGCGTGTATAGCACCTGTAAGCATTATTTGATTGCCTGTATAACTACCTATATGTACACCCAAAACATCTCTACCAAAAAGACTTTTTCCCACACGAAAAACATCTACTCTTTTATCTTTTCCTAGCGCCAAAATCTTTGCATTTATTTCATCTACAGTCATATAAACCTCCATATTTTACTTATATTAAATATGAAGATTTTTCTCTTATTGTGAATAATATATTTACCCAAATATTGCAATTATTTTTAAAATTATAAATTATATTTTACAATCTATTTTTTGTTTACGCCCTCTTTTTCACTTCTACTATTTCCATTCTCTTTTTCTTCACTTGCTATTTCAGTTTTCTTTTTCTCTTTTTCTAATCTCTTTTGCCTTTTCTTCTCTAGCATTCTTTTTCTCTTTCGCTTTATCTTTGTTATTATATCTGCACCATCTTCAAGCTTAGAAAATCCTTTATTCATTGCTTCACTTATTCTGGTAGCATATACAAAAGCCCCGCTATCTATATCATATATAATATTTTTAAGCATATTAATCTCGCTTGTATGCAATACAACACAAAGTACATCAACCTCTTCATCAGTACTTAAACTTTTAGAATGAAATGCTGTAACGCTTTTATTCATTTTACCTATTATAGCCTGTGAAATCTCTTTATTTCTATTACTTATTATATAATAAGCATTTACCCCCATAGAACCTTGTATTACATAATCAGTAACAAAACCAGCAAGGCAAATATTTATAAGTCCATATAGCGCTAATGACATACCCTCACTTATCATTATTAAACCTATAACTATTGCATTAATTATTATGTTTACTGTACCTATACTTATATTTGTAGATTTTGCATTTATTAAACAAGCAAGTATGTCAGAACCACCTGTAGCACCTCCTCGCCTAATAACTACGCCAACACCAAAACCAATTAGTATTCCGCCAAATATAGCACATAGTAATAAATCATTTGTAGGTACCCCTATGCCTTGTACATATACCCCTATTTCCATAAAAAGCGTATAGCAAAGTATACCATATATAGTATACAAAACAAAAGATTTCCCCATATACTTGTAACTAAAAGCAAGTAATACTATATTTATAAGTACATAAAAAACCGTAAAAGGAATATATACATTAAACCACAACTCTATATAATTAGATATGATTATACAAAGTCCACTAAGTCCAGGCAAGACTATTCCATTTTCTGCATTAAATATATTGTATGCAAAACCAACAATCGCACAACCTAGCGTAATAAATATGAGATTTAATACAATCTTTTTCACATTCTTTTCTGCCATCTCTATCTCCTTGTCCTTATTATACCCATAATAACAAATAAAATCAACTTATATATATCCCTTTCACATATGTACATTTTTTCATTATAACAATATAAACATTATACTATTTGCAATTTGTTTTCTAATATATATCAAATATCTACATATATAAGTAGCATTTATTAGAAAGATTATCAAAAAGTAATTTTAATAAAATAACAAACTAACTAAAAAAATCACCAACACTTTAACGCCATAAAGCCATAGAATAATCTAAAATTACAAAAAACACATAATTCGCTTTAAAATTAACAAAAATTAAAAATTGTTGTTTTATAAAAGTTTTTCAATTTGAACTAAAAAAACTACTATTTTTTTGCAAGTTTTTCTGTTCTAACTAGAAAAACTACTATTAAATATTTTTTCCATTAAAAAAATACTATATTGTATCTTATACATAAAACTATCATTTTCATATACATAAACAAAAAAGTTAGGGTTTCATTTCCCCTAACTTTTTTAGTTTAAATATTAATCATTTTTTAAAAGAATCCATTCCACTCGAATTTTTGATTTGCGCTATGAAGAGAATAACCCGCTTGATTTTGACCAGAAAATGAATATACTACGCTTATTTCATAATAACTCCATTCTGACGCCCAGTTTCCACCAGGATGGCTCCTACTTATTGAATAATTATATGAACTACCAGCATTTTGAGCACCAGCATTTCTCGTTTGATTATTACTTGCCGTTACATATCCTGTTATTTTCATATTTACATAAGTATCACTGTAATAAACACAATATCTGTTAAATTTCAATGTTAAACTATAGTATCCTGATTCATTTGAATTTACTTTACCTCTATAACTTACATCACTAACTGAAGGTTCGTATGAATTACCCGAACTATCTTCCATCTCCTCATCTAAATAAATTATATCTGTAACATTTATATCTTGACTCGATGACATGACTTTTCGCCATAGTAAATAATCATACCTTCCAGTATTTCCACTAATATTTACGGTATTGTCTAATGATAAACAAACCGCAGAAACATCTCCAGCAGCATTTCGGAAAGCTCCTCCACCAGAAGTTGCTTTGTTATTAGTTATATTAGCACCAGATACAGAAACTGTGCTCTTCCAATTATAGAAACCAGCGCCATCTTTTGCAGTATTATTTTTTATATTTACATTTTCTGGGTTACTTGTCAAAGTCCTTGTTACAAGTACATTATATAAGTTAAATCCATAACTTATACCATCGCTCATATATCCAAAATTGAAATTCAAAAGCCTATTACCTGTTGATGTGCATTTATATGAGAAACACGCAGAAACTCTACTTCCATTTGTCCTTATTTGGCTCGCAGTAATACCAACGCCACTACCTACAGCTCTACCATGTTCATCTTCAGGAGATTGTCCGCTACCTAGTGAACCATCACCATAATTTATTAGATTAAAATCTGCATGACCTGCATCGTAAGTACCGTCCCACCAACCAATAAATGAGAAATAATATGTGTAACCAGCAACTAGATTTATTTTTTTGTAAATTTGTTCCCAACCACCTGTAGAATTAATCACTAATCTATTACTTGAAATGCTCATATTACCTGACATTGTTCTAGTATAGCTACTAAAAGATGTATCTTTTAAAACTATATCTCCGCCTTGTACAAATACACGTGAATTAGTATGTGCCATGAAGCCTCCACCATCTGCACCAGAAGTATTGTTTGTAATAGTAGAATCACCAGTTATATATGCAGTACTACTATTATCTCCTGCCCAGTTCATTATACCTCCACCATTTTTATCTGCTTTATTATATGATACAGTTCCTCCAGTCATATTTAGTAGTCCTCTGTTATATATACCTCCACCACCTAAGTCAGTTGATGATGTGTAATTATACTTTATTTCTCCTGAGCTAAAATTTAAAGTTCCTTTATTCCAAATGCCTGCACCATTAGCTGTTGAGTAATTGTATGCTATTATTCCGCCTTTAATGTTAATAATTCCAGTTTCTTCTCTATTATAAATACCTGCACCTGATGGCGCCTTATTAGAATATGATGAACTTGTAGCTGTAGAAGTTTTACTACTATCTCCTATTACACCACCAGTCATAGTGAATATAGAATCTCTATTTACATAAATACCGCCTCCATCTACAGTCGCAGTATTTCCACTTATTGTTCCTCCTGACATAGTTAAAGATTTACCATCTATATAAATACCACCGCCATTATTTGTTGATGTATTATTACTTATTGTTCCTTTAGTAATACTAGCACTTGTTGTTGCATTAGCAAAATATATACCTGCACCATTAACTCCATTATTAGCTGTTATCGTTCCGCCTGTCATGGTGAATGATTTTAAATTAAAGAAAATTCCTCCACCATTATTACTTGACTTATTGTTACTTATTGTTCCTGCAGACATTGTTAATGTTGTAGAAGAGTATACACCTCCGCCATGTGTGCCTGCAAGATTATATCTTATACTAACATTTGAACCATTAATATTTATTCCACCGCCATTATTAGCATTGTTAGCATATATACCACCACCTGCAGCAGCAGTATAATTATATGCAATAATAGCGCTTCCACTAATTGATATTATTCCTCCATTGCTATCTATACCTCCGCCATTACCAGTTGCTTTATTTGAGAATGCAGAAGTCGTAGCTGTAGAAGTTTTTGCACTATCACCTATAACACCACCAGTCATAGTAAATGTTCCTCTAGCAACAGTTGTTTCTTTTACTGAACTACTTACATGAATACCTCCACCATATGAAGCATTATTACCGTAAATCTTACCATTAGACATCTCAAACTCGCCAGCATTTGGTGTTCCGCTTGTGCCTCCAGTCCATG
>CASFBJ010000019.1 GCA_949292875.1 uncultured Christensenella sp. | reverse complement strand
TAATTACTGACATAATTTGGAATTGATTTGTTTCGCACAAATCTTACACTAATATTAAATTGTAAAGGTTCGTGCTAACATTAGTTAGCGTGTTTATAGTAGCATAGTAAAGAGATAATGTCAACACTTTTTCTTAAAAAAATTACTATTTTTTCATTATTTTTAACTTCATTTATTGCAACCTGTCCGGGCGTTTGTAAATAATTGCATTTTCTTTATATTTACATATATATTTTATGCTACAAATACAAGAAAATATCCAACAATTTAAAACTTTATTTTATTAAAACAAAAGATTTTTAAAAATAAAAAAGGATATACTTTTATATCCTTAATTATTATATTATTCATACATCTTATTTTAAATAATCTTTTTCTATTATATCACTTAACTTACCTTCTGCACAACATTCAAGTCCATAAATCTTATTTCTAAAGTTTTTGTCATCTTTTAGACTTTTGTTTTCCATAGCTATACTTCTTGGATAACCTTTTACTATATTTTGCAAATATTGCAATTGTGGCAAATCTTCTAATTTTATATCTCCTGTAAGTATAAAAGACAAGTTTAAAGTTGATTGAAATTTTTTTAATATTTCTTTTATCTCTTGGTTTGGTAAATTATAGCAATATCTAAGTGCATTTTCTTTTTCTTGCATAGAAATATAATTTTGATTATCTTTAACCATGTCAAAAGCATCATCAATTGTAACATTATATAAGTATTTACCTTCTGCATACATTAAATCTTCTATAGTATTTTTATAGTTTTCTATATTTTCATTATCTTGGTAATACTCTATTGCTTCTTTAACAAATTCCGCCACCGTTATCAAACTTTCTTTTAAATCGTAAGAATTCGTTGTATATTGATAAATATAAAATACATTACTACCGTTATCAAAAAGTTCACATTCTTCTACTGAGTAAATTATTCCTTTTCTTCTCAATGCACTAGTAATATTTTCTAATGAACCATTACTATTTGAACTAAAATGATTTATCATATCAAATGCTATAATCAATTCGCTTACATTTAAATTATTCACATTATTACTAATAATTGGGCATACTTTTACCGCATAATCTAATCTTTCATTAAAAAAGTAGTATTTTGGATTATTTAATACTTTAACCTTGTCAAACTTTACTTTAGCATCTTTATTAGATATAAGTTTATCTATAAATGACTTTTTTATTATATTTTCAAAGTATTCAAACTCAAAAGGACTTTCTAAAACAAAAACTAGATTTTCCTTAATAAAAAACTTTTTATTATAATCTGCTACTTGCTCCATTGTAACATCTTTCAAACTATTAAAGTTTCCCATATTTTGTAAAATTCCAACTTTACACTCTTTACTTATATTATTTATATATTTTTTAAAAGAATCTACATTATTTTCTATAGGTTTTGTATAATAATACAAATTTTCCTTATCTATAACTTTCTTTTCTATTTCAAATTGTTCTTGCGAATAATTTTGGACATACAAATTTTTAGAGAAAATATTTAAAGCATTTTTTAGTTTTTCTTGTGTACTTACAATTAACTCATCTTCTTCATTATCTTCATACACGCACTGTCTTTCATCTTCATCATCATCTTCTTCATCTAAGAAATCTTCTTCTTCGTTTAATTCACCATTTAATTCATATTTAAAGACAATATTATTTGCCCCAGTAGAAGCACTTATCCCTGATAAATCTATATCTCCACTATCTTTATCATTTTCTAAAGATAAAGGAATTAAATGCTCTACGAAATGAGCAAGTCCAGATACACCCTCATATTCGTTATCAATAGCAAAATATATATGAAATCTATTATGGTTTGATTTTTTATAGCAAATACATGAACCATCATCATTTTTGCAAATCAAAAATCCATCACATTTTTCCTTTTGCATATTACATCTTATCCTTTAATCTAATCTTACACTATTTGAATTATGCAATATATTGCACTCTTTGTCAAGAATGCAATAAAAAAAAAGATTATGTACTCATAATCTTTAACCATAATAATCTACTCCGGGTTTGTACTTATTGTGCTCATGTGCTATGTCTTCAAGGTAGTCATCGCTTAAATAATAGTCTAATTGGTCACTGTATTCAGAATTGTTATTAACTAAATCTTGAAGTTGCCTGTCAAGTGTTGCTTGTTCTTGTCTTAATTGTATAATGCTAGAAAATTGAAAAATTATTAAGACTAACAAAATCAAGCACAAAACAAATGCTATAACTGTTTGCGCTACTATTGCTTTTTTAGTTTTACTATTTTCCATAACTATACTCAAGCAAACTTGCTTTACTCCTTTTCCATACTCTAAGTATTATATTACAAAATGATAAAAAATGCAATTATTTTTTATTTGAAATTCATTTTTTTGACATATATATTTTAGGATATATTTTACAAAGCAATGATAGTAATAAAAGCACAGATATAAAGATATAATAATATATTTTTTGTCTTATTATTAAAGTAGAAAACATTAAAACTATTGCACAAATAAGATAGCCTTTTGCATTCTCTGGTCTTAAAAAAAGCTTTAAAAATTCAACAAAAGAAAATTTTTTATCTTCTTTTAGTTCTACATCTGCTTTAAAGTTATCTACATTAAACTTAAAATCAACTACCATTTTTTTTGCATCTACAAAAACTATTGATTTGTTTTTTACTTTACTTGCAATATCAAGAACTTCATTGCTAACTTTTCCACATATAATGTTTATTTGTGAACTTTTAATATTTATATCATGCTTTATTATTTCTAAAAAATCTTGTTTATCTATCTGCATTTTATTTGTGAAGACAAAGTATAATGCTTTTTCATACTCTATCATATTGTCTTTTATCACATTAGCCTTACATTCTTTAACAAATGTATCTAATATATGTTTTGCACTACTATATTCAAAAAATAGTTGCATCTTTTCCACATCTTGCAACTGCTTTTTTGTAAGAAGTTTTTTATTCAATTTGCTATTTTGTATATTTAAAATAGCTATACTTAAAACAAGAGTTAAAACTACACTAATTATAAGCGAAAGCCATAAAGAACGCAAAGCATATTTTGCCCATAAAAAAACAAATAAAAAGATTACAAAGATTTCAAAAGTTCTATCTACATATTTTACTATATTTCTGTACATAACAAATCTCTCCCTAGTAATAATAGACAAAATTTTGAATAACTAATCTAATATATACTTATTTTCTTGTATATTTGGGAGATTTATGATATAATTTTTTTCATTAGGAGAAAAGTATGGAATACATTTCAAAAAATATAGACGATACTATAAATATAGCAAAAAAACTTTCACTTACCTTTACTGGCGGTGAAATTGTGTTGTTAGATGGAGATTTAGGCGCTGGAAAAACTGCTTTTACCAAAGGTTTAGCGCAAGGTCTTAATATACAAAATATCATAACAAGCCCTACATTTACAATATTAAATGTACACGAAGGCACAAAATTAAACCTATATCATTTTGATATGTACCGCTTAGAAGATGAACAAGAGTTAAAAGAATTAGGTTTTGAACAATATATAGGTAATAAAGATGGTATATGTGCTATAGAATGGTACCAAAAAACGCCTTCTCTTTTTGAAAACAAAAAATGTATGTTTATTGACATATTAAAAATAGATGATAACACACGCAAAATTATTATAAAGGAATAGATAAATGAATATTTTAATTATAAATACCGCATTTGACAACGCTAACTACATTGTTGTAAAAGATGACACCATTTACGACTGCACAACAGATAGCAGTTCAAAACACAGTGAAACATCACTACTACACATTGATGAGTTATTAGAAAAAGCAAAAGTAAGCGTAAATGACTTAGATATAATTTGTGTAAATGTAGGTCCCGGCTCATTTACTGGAATAAGAATAGGCGTTGCATTAACTAAAGGCATTTACTGCGGAAACCCAAATTTAAAGATTATATCATTCAATAGTTTTGAGCCTATTGCTTTTGCGAATAAGCATGCAAAAAATATTTGTATACAAGCAAGTAAAGATGATTATTATGTAGCAGACTGTGAAAATGGAACTATAACTAAAAAATACATTTTAGAAAATGATTTATGTAAAAGATTAGAAAATGTAGTATTCTTTGACAATATTTTTCAAACAAAAGATTTAGTAAATTATGTACAAGATAGAATAAATAGAAATGCTTTTAATGATATAAACGAAACAAATCCACTTTATCTTAAACTAAGTCAAGCTGAAAAAGAGTTACTGAAAAAGGAGAAAAAATAAATGTGGATTTCTTTCGCAAAAAAAAATGACATACCAGCAATAATAGAAATGGAAAAAGAATGTTTTGCAGATAAAGCATGGACTAAAGACATGGTGGAAAACGACTTTGAAAAAAGAAGTTTGTATATAATTGCAAAAAAAGAAGATGATGAATACATTGGATATTTAAGCATACTAGATTTGGAAGATGAATGTGAAATCTTGCGACTTGGAGTAAGAAAAAAATACCGAAAACAAGGCTATGCAAAAAGCATGTTAGATTTCATTATAGAGTACTGTATAGAAAATAAAAAGGAAAAGATTTATTTGGAAGTAAATAGTGCAAACACTGTTGCTATAAAATTATACGAACTTGAAGGCTTCACTTGTATAAATGTTAGAAAAAATTATTATGGTCAAGGTGAAGATGCAAAAATATATGTTAAACTTTTATAAACTTTCAAATAAAATAACTCATATATATTATTATGAAAAATTTTGTATTGTATAAAAACACAAAAGTAGCCTATAAAATTATAGGAAATGGAGAAACTTATTGCTTATTTTTGCATGGCTGGGCATGTACTAGCAGTGTATGGAAAAATGCTAGTGAAGCATTAAAAAACAACTTCACTTGTATATGCGTAGATTTTCCTCCTTTTGGTGAAAGCGGAGAACTTACAAGTCCATGGACTTTACAAGATTATACAGATTGCATACTTGAAATACTAAAAAAATGCGATGTTCAATCTTATCATATTGTATGTCATAGTTTTGGTTGTAGAGTTGCAATAAATCTTTGCTTGCAAGATACTAAAGTACAGAAATTAGTCATAACGGGTGGCGCAGGAATTAAAAATCAAAATATAAAAATTAAACTTAGCATACACCTATTTAAAATTAAAAAACTTCTCGCAAAATTGCATCTATATCCTTCAAAAAAACTTGAAAGCAAAGGCTCAAAAGACTATGCTGTTCTTTCGCCTGTAATGAAAAAAACCTTTTCTAATGTAGTAAACACCGACCAAAAGAAATTACTGAAACAAATTAAAAATGATACTCTATTACTTTGGGGAAAATATGATGAACAAACGCCTCTTAAAAACGCATATACAATGAAAAAATATATTAAAAATTCATCTTTGTATGTATATACATTTGGCGACCATTTCGCTTTTTTATCTTTTAGCAAATCTTTTTGTAATGCAATAAAAATATTTTTAATTGAGGAGTAAAAAATGTTAGATTTAATACTATATATTGTTTTATCAATTATAAATGCTACATTGCTTTGTTTAGTAGGCTATAAATTTTTACAAATACTACAACTAAGCGACTACAAATTAGTTGGCTACATAGAATGGGCAAAAGACACAAAAGCAAAATATTTAAGTAGAATTGTATTTTTAGCATTCTTATCTTTCGCCTGTGCTATAGTTATAAACGCCTGTTTTATACGCTATTCTAACTATATAGCATATAGTGGCTTAATTTTATATGTTATCTTAACCATTATATTTATATCAAATCTTTTTAGTGCAAAAAAGAAAACACCGCTAAGAAGCACTTATAGAATGAATAGACTTATAACTACTTTATTTATAGTTTGCGCATTCACAACCTTTGGTCTAATAGAACTAAGCACTATATTACCTAATATTTTGTACATTAACATTATTACACTATCTCCTATTTTGCTTATATTTTTAGTTCCATTAGCTCACATTTTGATATACCCTTTTGAAGAATTAAATAAACTTAGACATATAAATAAAGCGAAAAGAAAGTTAAAAAAATACCCTTACTTAATTAAAATAGGTATAACAGGAAGTTATGGAAAAACAAGCACAAAATATATTTTAAATTCTATTCTATCTTCAAAATATAATGTATGTATGAGTCCGCACAGTTTCAACACCCCTATGGGACTATGTAAAGTAGTAGACAAATATCTTGAGCCATATCATGAAGTTCTTATAGCAGAAATGGGTGCAAACGCTTGCGGAGATATAAGTTTCTTATGTAATATGATTGAACCAAAAATAGGCATAATTACAGGTGTGAGTAACCAGCACTTAAGAACATTTTATTCAATAAACAATATTAAAAATACAAAATTTGAATTAGTTAAATCTATTCAAAAAAATGAAGAAGGTTATATGTCGTTTAACGGCGACAACGAAACTTGTAAAGAATTTTACGAAAATTGTAAATGCGAAAAAGTACTAGTGTCAACAAAAGAAAAAACAGATATCTACGCTAAAGATATAAAAGTAACTACACAAGGCACAACATTCACATTAGTATACGATAATAAATCTTACGCTTGCGAAACTAGCCTAATTGGAAAACACAATATTCAAAACATACTACTCGCTACTTCTATAGCATTAAAATTAAATGTACCTATACAAAGTATAATAGAAAGCATAAAAGAATTAGAACCAGTTGCTCATAGACTTGAACTTAAAAATGCTGGTAAGTATACTATTCTTGATGACAGTTATAATAGTAGCGTACAAGGATACAAGTCAGCTTTAGAAGTTTTATCATTATTTGAAGGTAAGAAGATTATAGTAACTCCAGGTCTTGTAGAACTAGGTTTAGAAGAAAAACAATGCAATAAAGACTTTGGGTTAGCAATCTCAAAAATTTGTGATATTTGCATTGTTGTCAATCAAGCAAACGCAAAAGAGATTATAGAAGGCATAAAATCAAATGAAGAAAGTAAGACTCAAATAATAGAAGCAATCAATCTTGCAGACGCAAGACTTAAATTAAATGAATGTGTAGAAGAAAATGCTTGTATTCTATTTGAAAATGATTTACCAGATAATTACACATAATAATGAACAAAATTAAAATAACTATCATATAAACACAAAGTAAGGAGGCTTTGTGTTTTTTATGAATAAAATTAATGTTGCGGTTTTTTTTGGTGGAGATAGTTTAGAACATGATATCTCTGTAATTACAGGCTCTCAAATAATAAAGGCTTTAGATAAAAGTAAGTATAACATTTACCCTATATATATAGATGGAAATGATAAATGGTGGCACATAAAAAACTTTCATGACAAAAATGATATAAATAGTAAAAATAAGAAACTTTTAACAATTTGCAGTGGCGAAAATTATTTTTATTTTAAAAACTTGTTAAAAACTAAAATTAAAATTCATGTTGCGGTTTTGGCATTACATGGCGGAAAAGGCGAAAATGGAAGCATTAGTGGAATACTTGAAGCAATGCATATACCTTACACTTCATCAAATGTTCTTAGCTCTGCTATAACTTTAGACAAACAAATAACAAAACTTATATTGCAAGCAAACGGATACAATGTGTTACCATACATTGCAATTCAGAAAAAAGACAAAAACTTAAACACAAGCTTAAAGTCTTTTATAGATAATCATTCATATCCCCTTATTGTAAAACCTTGTAACATGGGTAGCAGTATAGGTGTAACACTTGTAAAAAATGATAATGAATTACAAAAAGCGATAAAATTAGTTTTTAATTTTACAGACACTGCAATAGTTGAAAAAGGAATAGAAAATGTTTTAGAATACAATTGTAGCGCTATGCGTATAGGAAACAAAATTTTAGTAAGTGATATTGAAAAACCTATTCACCACGATGAGATACTATCATTTGCAGACAAATATGGTTCTAAACAAGGTTGCAAGTTTGATAAAAGTGGTTCTAAAGGAATGCAATCATTATCTAGAGAATTTCCTGCAAAAATAGATAACGAGTTAGAAAGCCTAATAAAACAAACTACTGAAAAAGCTTATATTGATTTTAAATGTACAGGAATAATAAGATGCGATTTTATATATTATGAAGGCAATATATATTTGAACGAAATAAACGCAATACCCGGTTCTCTAGCCTTTTATCTATGGGCTACAAAAGGATATAATTTCAAATCACTTTTAGATGAGATTATAAAAGAAAGTATACATTCTTGCTTAACTAATTAACACAAAAGAAAGGTGAAATCCTTTCTTTTTTCCGTAGTATTAAGTATGTTAAAAATTTTTTTCACTAAATGTTTGCTATATTTTACATAAAAGTATAAACTATATATAGTTTAAGTAGTTTAAGTTTGAAGCCAAAGGAGGAAAAGCGTAATGGATATAATAGAAGTTAAAAATTTAACTCAAGACTTTGGACACGGAAGAGGCGTTTTTGATGTATCTTTTAATGTGAAAAAAGGAGAAGTTTTTGGATTTCTTGGACCCAATGGTGCTGGAAAATCAACTACCATAAGGCACATAATGGGCTTTTGCAAACCTCAATCGGGCTCTACAAATGTTTTTGGACTTGAATCGTTTAAAAATTATTACAAAATTTTGGCAAATGTCGGTTACTTGCCAGGAGAAATTGCATTACCTGAAGGACTAACTGGTACAGAATTTATACAAATGATGTCAAAATTAAGAGGTGTGCAAAATAATGAAATGCTAAACTATTTGCTTGAAAAATTTGATTTAGACCCTACTCCTGAAACAAAACTTATGAGTTTAGGAGATAAAAGAAAGCTTGCAATAGTTACTGCATTTATGGCTGACCCTGATGTTTTAATTCTTGATGAACCCACAAGCGGACTTGACCCTGTAATGCAAGAAAATTTTATAGAATTTATAAAAGAAGAAAAAACAAAAGGCAAAACTATACTACTTTCTTCTCACATGTTTAATGAAGTTCAAGAAACATGCGACCGCATTGCAATCATAAAAGATGGAAAAATAGTTTCTATTTTTGAAGCAAATGATATAAAACACAATTCAAACAAAAGTTTTTCCATATACTTTGACGATAAAGCAAGTTACGATAGTTTTTTAAAGGCTTATCCTTTCTATTCAAAAAACAAAAAAACAACTATACTTGAAATATTAGAAAAGAGAGATGATATACTTTGTGTAGAAATTGCAATAAATGATAAAGACATAAATAAATTAATAGCATCAATCAAAGGTTTAAAAATAAAGAAAATAGAAGAAATAAAATTTACTTTAGAAGACTATTTTATGCAATTTTATAAAGAAGAAAAGAACTTTGGAGGTGCATTGTGGAAGAAGAAAAAATAATACAAGTAAAAAACTTAACAAAAGATTATGGACTAAAGCGTGGTGTGTTTGATATATCTTTTGATATAAAAAAAAGCGAAGTTTTTGGTTTTGTTGGGACAAATGGAAGTGGCAAAACAACTATAATAAGACACTTAATGGGATTTTTGAAAGCTCAAAAAGGTAGTGTACAAATATTAGGTAAAGATGCTTGGCATTATGCTCCAGAACTTAAAAAATACATTTCATACATACCAGGAGAAATAGCTTTCCCAGACTTGAACTCTGGAGTAGAATTTTTACAAAGTCAAGCAGAGTTACTAAACCTAAAAGACATGAATTTTGCAGACTATCTTATTCAAAAACTGCAATTAGACCCAACTGCTAACCTTAAAAGAATGAGTAAAGGAATGAAGCAAAAGACTGCAATAGTTGCAGCTCTTATGAGTGATAAACCTATTCTCATACTAGATGAACCTACCACTGGATTAGACCCATTAATGAGAGAAACATTTTTGGAACTCATTATGGATGAAAAAAAGAAAGGCAAAACTATACTTATGAGCAGTCAAATGTTTGATGAACTTGAATACTGTTGCGACAGAGTTGCTCTAATTTTTAACGGACATATAGTTGACATTGCAGACATACATACATTACAATCTTCTAATATTCAAACTTTCAAAATAGAGTTCACAAATGCGGAAGATTATAAAAAATTTAAACGCCTTAGTTATGAAATAATCAGAGACCAAAAGCAATACAATCAAGTAACTATTAGAATTGAAAATAGTCAAACAAAAAAACTTTTTGCGAGCTTAAGTAGATACGAAGTAAAGTTCATTTCAGAGATAAAAAACAATTTGGAAAAACACTTTAAAAACATACTAAAAGAAAATTTTGAAAAAGGAGAAAAAAATGTTTAGTAAAGCTTTATTTAAACAATCAGCAAAAGCAAATTGGATAAAGTGGGCATCTGTTACTATTGCTACAAGCGTAATGATTGCTATAGTAATTATAGTTTTAGGCAACCTTGCTATAAACGATATAAGAGACTCACTAAAAGACATATTTGTACAAGCGGACCAAGAATCAGAATTAAAAGAAAATGCAACTGAATTGTATGATTTGTACTTAGGTACAGCCCAATTCAATAGCTCTGCAGAAACATTAACAAATGCATTTGTTTATTCAAACATAATTACACCGGAGTTAATTAATCCATACGATACTCAAGTAACACAAGACATGAGCATTGAAAGCAAAATAACAATAGCAAGTGAAATTAGTCAATCTTTTATAGAAAAATACCAATCAATGTTGCCAGCAGGTTCAGATGCATCAATGATGCAAAATTTACTTGTAAAAATATTACTTGCACACGACAATAATAATACATTGACAGGTAAAGAATTGTTCATTCAAGGCTATTATGATTACGTTTACGAAAATGGTCTTTTTGATTCTTTACAAAAAGGTGATACCTTAGAAGATGCTCAAACAAAAGCTCAAGAAGCTGTTAATTTTGCTACTAAAATAATAGAGTCAGACACTCCAGCAAAAAATGATGAAATAGAAGCACAACAATATGTAAACAACTATTTATATGAAAATGTATTAAAAGAACAAAAAAATGATGGAAAAACAGAAGAAGAGGCAAATAAAGTAGCAGTTACTATTAAGGTTATTTCAAATACTGCAATAAGTACCTACAGACTTTGGCTTAATGAAGGTTATACAAACAAAGATGCAAGAATTGAAGCCACTAAAAGCATTTCTGACCAATTACCTGAAAAAGTTGCTGAGGCACTTACAGAACTCGGTGAAATGGATATGTACGGACTTATAATAGGCTCTATATTTTATAGAATAGCAGGTTTACTCTTACCTTTAGTATTTGTTATAATGGTGGCAAATGGTTTACTTGCAGGACAAGTAGATTCAGGTTCAATGGCTTATGTGCTTTCTACCCCTACTAAACGAAGAACTGTTACTTGCACTCAAATGACTTATCTAATATTTGCGATATTTTCTATGTTTGCAATTGTTACTGCCGTTAGTGTATTATCTGTTTGGATTGTAGGAGGAAATTCTTACGCAATAAATTTTGCAGAAATACTACTATTTAACGCAGGAGCATTCTTAACTATTTTTGCTTTTGCTGGATTTTGTTTTATGTGCTCTGCCCTATTTAATAGGACAAAACATTCTCTTTCTATAGGTGGCGGTTTATCTATATTTATGCTTGTTTGTACTATCTTAGGCTTATTCGGCTCTGAAGTAGTACCTTCTGCAATGAGAATATCTTCAATGGATGTATTTAACTATTTATCTATTATAACATTCTTTGATACAGTTTCAATTTTGGGTGGAACATTAGATTATTTATGGAAGTTTGGTATATTATTAGGCATTGGTATTATTTGCTTTATCATAGGTATATTTAGATTTGATAAAAAAGACTTACCTTTGTAAATAATAAAAACAAAACTCCTTTACATCTATATTACAATATTTTATGTAAAGTTTGCGTTTACAGATTTGCAAACAATAATTAAAATATACTCTAAAACTATTGATTATATTAAAACACAAAACATATTGAACATATAATTTATATATTGAAAAATAGCTCTTAAATAAAAAATTGCAAATAGAAAAAAGAATGATATATATTAACCCGTAGGGTTAAAACGGACCAGTATTAAAAAGAGAACGATGCAAGAGTTTGTCTCCTAAATTCACTTGGAGCAAGTTCTTGTATTTTTTCTTGTAATCTTTCTGTATTATAATACATTATGAAGTTTTTTACAACT
>CASFBJ010000018.1 GCA_949292875.1 uncultured Christensenella sp. | reverse complement strand
GTTGTAAAAAACTTCATAATGTATTATAATACAGAAAGATTACAAGAAAAAATACAAGAACTTGCTCCAAGTGAATTTAGGAGACAAACTCTTGCATCGTTCTCTTTTTAATACTGGTCCGTTTTAACCCTACGGGTTATAGATAAAATTCTTTTTTTTAATCAATTTATAATCATGGTTTTATAAGCAATTACATTATTCATTATCTTCTGTTG
Organism: uncultured Christensenella sp.; assembly: GCA_949292875.1. GTDB lineage: Bacteria > Bacillota > Clostridia > Christensenellales > UBA1242 > CASFBJ01. The sequence goes on along the minus strand of CASFBJ010000018.1, from coordinate 11,669 downwards.
ATTTTTCACCTAACAATTCTTTTACATAGTCAAAAACATGATAGAAATTTGCATATGTTTCAAAATAATAAGAGCAAGCATTTGCTTCTTCTTCAAGAAGATATACTTTCACAAGATTAATTTGTGTATTTTCTAATTCTTCTACTTTGAGAAGTACTCTATCATATGAGATTTCTTTTTTATTATATGTTATTGTAGGTAACTCTGTTTTATTTTCATATTCGTATACAATATATTTTTCCAAATCATTTATATTTGAAATAGTGTTTGTATTTTTAACTATTTCTGGGTTATATCCTAATCTTCCATTAAATAAAGAATTTAAAGCAGATTCATTAAAAGAATTTTTAAGCAATTCATTTAACTTGTTAAAAGCTTCTTCATTTTCTGTATTTGAATAATATACAATGCCACTACTTACATTTTTCCCGCCTATAGATACAGAATCAAAGTCTTTAAAATTAGGAACATAATTCTTTGTGCAAACAGCAAAAATGATTGTAGTTATAGCCAAAATTCCTATTAGAGATAATGCAATGATAGGTATAATTCTTTTTTTCATATAGTAGTTCTCCTAAAATATATTACACTTAAAAATATTAACAAACATATATATTTTTGTCAAATGTTTTAAAATGCTTTTTAATAGTTACATGAGTATTTTATGACTTAGTGTTTATATTATTGACTTTTCTCTTATAACTATAATAACTAATCAATGTAATTATACCCAAACTTACTAAACTAATACATATGCCTAAGATGTACCAACTTGTAGGATTTGTATATACTCTATAAAATGTTATTTGGTCGTTTATCACTTGCCCGCTTGCGTCTTTTTCTATATTCCATGAATGCAAATATATTCCATCTTGATAAGATACTATTGCATCACTATGCAATCTTTTTAAGTTTGTAACATACTCATACATATAGGTAACATCGTTTAATGTATATCCATCTTCAGCGTATTTTAGATTTTCTAAAAATAGATTTTCCAATTCTTTACAAGACTCACTTGAAAAAGGAGATGTAGTTACTTGTTCAATAATTTGTGTAAAAAGTTGTTTTTTTAAAGTGATGTTGCTATCTGTATCGTCTGGATTTTCAGGTGCAATAAGGCTTGCATAAGTGTAGATATTGAGAATTTGAGATGTTGAGAAATAATAATTTTCATTGCTTACAGCATTCACTATAAGTGCAAAATTGTATGTGCTTCCTAGCCATTTCCCTGAAACGCTAAAAGCTTCGTTAGAAGATAGTAGTGTATAAGCCTCTTCATCAATTATTGCATTTTGTTTCATGTATTGTAGGTTTGCGGTATATCTATTAGATATATTCATCATTTTTTCTTGCATTACTGCGCTTATATGATTTTGTATTGTTTCTTTTGTTATTTCATATTTTCCTGCTTCTTCATCAAGCGTAACTATTACTTCTATAGCGTAGAATGTGTCATCTATATTATATTCTCTATAGTTTACACTTGCACAACCAGTAAAAGATATACTTAATATAAGTAGAACAAATGAAAAAACTATAATTTTTAAAGTTTTGGTATTTTCTAATTTTCTATACATATATCTCCTTTTGATACAAGATATTGAATGCAACCTGAAAAGATTTCAAAGCATATTTCTTGTTGATATTTTTCATCTTGTAACAGTATTTCTTCTTCTGGATTAGTTAGGAAGCCACATTCTACTAACACGCACATACTTTTGCATTCGTTAAGTATGTAATAATCTCCTATTAGAGCTTCGCTTCGTGCATATTCTATATTTTCTTTAAACCTATTTTGCAATGTATCAGCAAGATTTTTACTTGCATCTTGACCGCTTTTATAGAAAGCAGTTATGCCTCTTTGACTAGGTAAAGTGTATCCATTTTGATGTATGCTTATAACTAAATCTGCATTAGCGTTATTAATAATTTGGATACGCTTTTTCATGTCATCTGCTTTTTTATTTGTTGCATTACTATCATAAAGCCCATTCTCATTTACTCTCGTATACACAACTTTAAAGCCCATAGCATTAAAAAGTGAACCTAGTTTTTTTGTTATGATAAGATTAATATCTCTTTCATTTGTTTTTCCGCTATAACCAACAACGCCTCCGTCTATACCGCCGTGACCAGCGTCTATTACAACACAATATTTTTTAAGCGGAGTATTTACTTCTTTTGTAGATAAGGTTATACCGCAAACTAGTACGCATATTAATAGAAATAGAGAGCATAAAATCCATATCTTATTTGTTTTAAAACATTTCATACTATTAGATATGATACAATTTGATAATTTATGACATAGTATGAAATAGTATAATAAAATTATACAATGAATATGGTGTTAAGTCAAAAAAAATTTTGTTAATATTTCAAATATATTTCAAAAATTATATAAAGAATGAAAAAAAGTTGAAAAGATGTTAAAAGCTATGTATAATAAAAATGTACTACTACAAGGAATGATTTTATGAATGATATTTTGAAGTTAAATCTAGATTATGTAAATACAAAGTCTGGATTGGATATATATGATATTTTTAATAGCGAACTAGAAAAACAAAAAGCCATAATACAAACAATAATAGATGGTAAATGTTCAAATATGTTAGGTTGGAAATGCCTTACTACTCATCAAGAAGAAGTTGTAAAAGATATAGAAGAATACTGCAAATATGCGAGAGAAAAGTTTGAATACTTTATAGTTCTTGGTGTTGGCGGTAGTGCACTAGGTGCAAAAGTTATATATAATGCAATGTGTTCTAGTGTATATAATGAGCAAACAAGAGAGAAAAGAAAAGCTCCTAAATTTTTTGTTTTAGACAATACTGATCCTTGTGAAATAAATGATGTATTGTCTATAGTGGATTTAAAGTCAACTCTTATAAATGTGGTTTCAAAAAGCGGAACAACTACAGAATCTATGATGCATTTTTTAACTATATACAACTTGATTGAACAAGCGGTAGGCAAAGAAAATGCTAAGGAGCATGTAGTTTTTACAACGGATAAGGAAAAAGGTTTGCTTTCTAGTTTAAAGTCATTGTATGGCTTTAAGGCCTTTTATGTGCCTTCAGAAGTAGGTGGAAGATTTTCGGTTTTAAGCCCTGTAGGTTTGTTACCTGCTTGTATGTTGAATGTAGATATTCGTTCATTACTTAAAGGTGCATACGATATGCAAAAAGTTTGTGAAAGTAAGCCAGAGTCAAATGTAGCATATAAAAAGGCAATATTAGAATATGTACTCAATAAAAAAGGTGTAAATATGGTTGTTACAATGCCATATTCATCAAAACTTAAAGAATATTCTTATTGGTATGCGCAACTACTTGCTGAAAGTATAGGTAAGAAATACGATAGACAAGGCAATGAAGTTAGGTGCGGTTTAACTCCTGTTTCTGCACTTGGTGCAACAGACCAGCATAGCCAACTTCAATTATATATGGAAGGTCCTATAGATAAACTCATAGTTTTTGTTAAGGTGAAAGATTTTGAACAAACTCTTAAGTGCGATAGTGATTGCTTTAATATGCCAGAACTTTCACATTTGCGTGGAGTAGAGTTTGGAAATCTTTTAAATACAGAAAGGTATTCTACACGCTGTGGACTTATGAAAAGTGGTATACCTAATATAGAAATAGAGATAGAAAAAGTAGATGAATATTACTTAGGAATGCTATTTATGTGTGCAATGTATGAAATAGCATATTTAGGTGAGCTATACAATGTAGATGCCTATAATCAACCTGGCGTAGAATTTGGTAAGAAGGTTACATTAGGTAGTTTGGGCGTGGAAAAGTATAAAGAATATTTTGATGCTTGTTAAAATGCGAATTATCGCATTTTTTTTTATTATACATACAAAAATATATAAAATATCACATTATTTGAACAAAATTTGAAAAAAAATGGACTTGTTTTTTTTGAAAGAAATGTAGTAATATGCTAAATTTTAATTACAAATGAAAGGATAAATGTATGTACGAAGTTTTAACAATACTAAATATTGCTATTGCCTGTTTTATATCTTTTCTTTTCGTGTACAAAATCATTTTAGGCGTGTTTGGACTTTTTTATAAAAAAAGATTTCCTAAAACTGATAATGAGCATTCGTTTGCTGTTTTGATTGCGGGAAGAAATGAAGAAAAGGTGATAGGTAATTTAATATCTAGCATAAAAAATCAAAGTTATAATCAAGATAAAATAAAAATTTTTATAGTGGCAGATAATTGCACTGATAATACATTTACTGTAGCAAAAGATGCAGGTAAAGAGTTGGGGGCGGAGACTTTTGTTTTTGAAAGATTTGATAATACTAAAGTTGGCAAAGGATACGCATTAGATTTTCTTTTGGAAAACATACATAAAACTTTACCTGATTATAAACCAGAAGCATTTTTAGTATTTGATGCAGATAATCTATTAGATGTAAATTATGTAAAAGAAATGAATAAGGTTTATGATGCGGGTTACAAAATAAGTACAAGTTATAGAAACTCAAAAAATTTTGATACTAACTGGATAAGTGCAACAACTTCAATGAGTTTTTTACGAGAGTGTAGGTTTATACATACGCCAAGAGCAATGCTAAATTCGTCTACTTTTATATCTGGTACAGGGTTTATGGTAAGTGCAGATATTTTAACTTTTGAAAATGGCTGGAAATATACAACATTAACTGAAGATATAGAATTTAGTACAAGTAACATAGTAAAAGGCAATGTATGTACTTACTGTGATGATGCAATTTTTTATGATGAGCAACCAACAAAGTTTAAAGATAGTTGGAACCAAAGAATGAGATGGCAAAAAGGTTTTTATCAATGCTTTTCTAAATATTTTCCATCATTAATAAAAACATTTTTTAGTAAACACTGTTTTGCGAATTATGAAATGATGCTTATGTTGTTTCCTTTTACTGTAGTACTATTTAGTTGGGGTGCTTTTTATACGATTTATGATTTGATATACAGTTTAAGCATAAGTACTCAAACTTTCATTTCACATTTAGTAGGATGTGCTATTTTACTTGCTGTATTCTATTTTCTTCTTGTGTTATATGGAAGCCTTATTCTTATTAGAGAAAGAAAAAGATGCAGGACAACATTATTAAAAAGTATAAGATTTGCATTTGCTTTCCCGCTATTTATATATAGTTACATTCCTATAGCATATGTTTGTCTTTTTAGCAAAGTGAAATGGAAACCTATACCGCATACAGATGCTAAAAAAATAGATGAATTAGTTGCTTATCCTAAAAACAATTAATTTTAAAAAATGATAAAAATTAAAATAAAAGGAGGATTTTCATGGAAAAAATAAGAAATATATCTCTAGGAGTGGTTTTTGCGTTGCTTTTACTACTTTCTAGCATATCATTTATGGCATGCAATGATAAAGAAATAGAAGTAGAGGCTCTAGTTGAACAAAAGCAAGATACTTTAATAAGTGTTAAACTAGATACTGAGGAAGTTTTAACGAATGTAAGATTTGATGTTTTACATAATGGAAAAACAGTTTTGTCTCAAAATATGAATAATGTTACATCTAATATATTTAACATAAGTATGCCTTTTTATGGTCAATTTGAATTAAAGGCAAATGTCCAAACTAAAGCTGGTAATAAAGTGATTAGTGAAAATGTAGATGTTTTTGCAGATGAATACAATATAGCACCTTTAACTGGTTCTATGCCTGTAACACTATTTTCAATGATGCTTGCAAATGCAGATGATGAAATTGTATCTCATGATGTGCCTACATATGTATGGCTAGCAAGAAGCGGGTCTTGGAACTGGAATAATTTGCCTAATAATGTACATGCTATGCCAAATGCAACTATAGATGAGATATTAACTCATGACAACTACAATGTAATGGTTGAAAAGACAAGCGAGTATATAAAAGAATTGAATGAAATGAATGAAGGTAAAAGTAAAATAAATCTTTACTTAAACGATTTCAATAACTATTTGTATATGAAAATGCTTATTGGTCAAAATGTTCAAAATTATAGTGTAAAACTTTTGTCTGATGGTACTGCATCTTATGCTGAGTTTAATAAAGTTTTTGCAAATGAAAATCCTAATGAAAAATACAATCAAATGGTAGAAAATTTGTTAACTTTAGAAAATCAAGTTAAGGAAAAGGGTGATTATTACTTTAGTACGACAGATTTTGCTGTAAATACTTCAGATTTTAGAACTTATGCATATGTTTCTGCAAAGGAAAATGAAAATATAGATTGGATATTGACAAGATTTGATGGTACGCTAAAATCTACTCCAGAATTTTTACTTGACGCAAAAAGTTATGTAATAGAGAAAAATATAGGTAATAGTTTAAAAGACTTGAATGAAAATGAAAAAACAACATTAAAATCTTTATATAATCTAAGTAGTGATATGTTTGCCGATGCTGAAAAAGCAGGTAAAAAAGTAATGATGTTTTTAGGGACTAGAGTAGCAAGTGAAGCAGATTTTGTAAATTATGCTAAGTTTACAATGGCGTATTATGGTGATGAATATATGTATTATTATAAGGGACACCCTGCAACACCTACTGGTCTTTCTAGTGTAAAGCAAGAGCAATTGAAATCTTTAGGAATTAAAGATATAGAAAGTTCTATAGCGGCAGAACTTATACTATTCTTTAATCCAGATATATACATGAGTGGCTACGCAGGTTCTAGTACATATTTGTACTTTGGAGAAACTGAAGAAGGTAAAATAAAAGGTGATGAACAATGCCTTTCTGCTTGGAATACTAACTATGAAAGCGGTGTGAGTACAGCAGGTGGCGAGTATATGGAATTATTCATTTCAAAACTTTCTAATGATGATAGTGTGTATGCCTCACTTCTTAAAGATAAAACTCATACTTATTATCTTGGTGAAGAAAAAGAAAATGAAAAATATGACACAGTTATATTTGATGCAAATACTAATGAAATGAAGTATTATAAAAAACAAAATAATGACGGCAAAATAACTTTTGTAGAAGTATTAGAAATAGAATAATTATAATAAAATAGTTTTAATATAAGTGCTAAAGAAAAATAAGTAGGAAGATAGATATAAAATCTTCCTTTTTATTTTTAGATTTTAAGTTGAATGCAAAGCATAATATTATGTCAAAATTTTTTATATAATTATGAGTATTTATAAAACTAATTACATAAAAACATTGACAAAAGTATATATTAGTGTTAGTATTTAATTATCATGGTATTATATGAAGACAAGTAGTTCTTATATGTAATTCTAAGAGAGGGTGTGGTGCTGGGAATCACCTAAGGAGTATATGAATGAAACTACTTCATCACTATGCATCTAGCGTAATGTATACGCTTTAAAAGAGTGGCTTTTTAGCAAATAAGGTGGAACCGCGGGTTAACTCGTCCTTATATATCATATATTATATGCTATATAGGGACTTTTTCATTAACACGAACTAATTTTAAAAATATACAATAAATTAAAATAAAAACAAAAAGGAGTGGATAAAATATGGAAAAAGAGCAATTAGATATGTATAGACATAGTATGGCACACATTCTTGCAAAGGCTTTACAAGAATTGTATGGAAAAAAGCTAAAACTTACTATCGGGCCTAGTATAGAAAATGGATTTTATTATGATATAGATTTTGATAAGTCTATTACTCCAGACGATTTTGCACTAATAGAAAGCAAAATGAAAGAGATAATAAAAAGACAAGAAGATTTTGTAAGAAAAGAAGTAAGCAAGAAGCACGCAAAAGAACTTTTTGCTGATAATAAATACAAACTAGAGATAATAGATGAACTTAGTGATGATGAAGTTATATCATTATATTACCTTGGAAATGATTTTGTAGACTTATGCCGTGGCCCTCATGTGCAAAATGCAAAATATTTAACTAACTTTGCATACAAAATAGATAAAGTTGCAGGTGCTTATTGGCGTGGTAGCGAAAAAAACAAAATGTTACAAAGAGTGTATGTCTTAGGTTTTGAAAATAGTAAAGATTTAAAAGCATATGAAAATTTTGTAGAAGAAGCAAAAAAGAGAGATAATAGAAAACTAGGAAAAGAACTTGATTTATTTTTCTTTTCTCCTTATGCTCCTGGAATGCCATTTTATACGCCTAAAGGAATGGTTCTTAAAAATGAACTTATTAAGTTATGGCGCGAAAAACAAAATGCAAGAGGTTATATAGAGATAGAAACTCCGCAAATAATGAATAGAAAGTTATGGGAAGTAAGCGGACATTGGGAACACTATGAGCAAGGTATGTATACGCTAAAGATTGAAGATGAAGACTATGCTATAAAGCCTATGAGTTGTCCTGGGGGAATGTTGTATTTTAATGAAAATATACATTCTTATAAAGATTTGCCACTTAAAGTTGCAGAATTAGGAAAAGTGCATAGATTTGAAAGTAGCGGTACATTAAGCGGACTTTTTAGAGTTAGGTGTTTTACTCAAGATGATGCTCACATCTTTCTTAGAGAAGAACAACTAGAAGAACAAATTAGCGAAATAATACAAATGATAGATGAAATATACAAAATATTTGGGCTTCCTTATGTCTTTAAATTATCTACAATGCCTGAAGACCATATAGGAGATGAGGCAACATGGAGAAAAGCAGAAGCAATACTTGAAAAATGTTTGCAAAATTCTGGCAAGGAGTACAGCATAAATGAAGGTGATGGTGCTTTTTATGGCCCTAAGATAGACTTTAAAGTTACAGACGCCTTAGGTAGAGAGTGGCAATGCGGTACAGTGCAGTTAGATATGCAACTACCAAAAAGATTTGAAGTTCATTATATAGATGAAAACGGTGAAAAGAAAGAACCTTTTATGCTTCATAGGGCACTATATGGTTCATTAGAAAGAATAATAGGAGTACTAACTGAGCATTTTGCAGGAGCTTTTCCAACTTGGCTTGCTCCTATACAAGTGGCAGTCTTACCTATTAGCGATAAGTGTCTTGACTATGCAAAAGAAGTAAAAAATACACTTTCACAAAACGGAATAAGAGTTATAGTAGATGAAAGAAACGAAACAATAGGCAAAAAGATTAGAGAAAATCAAGGACAAAAAATTCCTTATATACTTATTGTTGGCGAAAAAGAAATGCAAGAGGGTTTAGTATCTTTAAGAAAAAGAGTTGTAGGAGATGTAGGTAGCATATCTTTACAAAGTGTTATAGAAGAAATACAACAAAAGATAAAAGATAGGAACCTCGATTAATAAAGAATATAAGAACTTAGTCTAGAACTTTTATATTAGTTAAATATTTAAGTAAAAAAAGATATGTTATCATTGATTTGATAAGGTATCTTTTTTATTGAATAAAATTTTTTACATTTCCGTTAATTTCCGTTATCGGAAATAAATATTGCATAAATAATTGACAAATTTCCGATAGTGGAATATAATATTAAAAAATGAAATGAGAGGTTTATATATGAAATTTGTGTCTGTTGCTGAAATTGCTAAAAAGTGGAATTTGTCTGATAGAATGGTTAGAAATTATTGTGCTCAAGGTAGAATACCTGGTGCTTTTTTAACAGGTAAAACTTGGAATATACCTGCAGAAGCAGTTAAACCTGAAAAAGAAGTTAAAAAATCATTAAGTAATAACAAATTACTAAATATATTAAAAGAACAAAAAAGCATTAAATTAAGCGGAGGCATTTATCATAAAACACAAATTGAACTAACATATAATTCAAATCATATAGAGGGTAGTACACTAACTCATGAACAAACACGGTATATCTTTGAAACAAATACTATTGGCGTAGAACAAGGTAGAATCAATGTTGATGATGTTATTGAAACAGCAAATCACTTTAAATGTGTTGATTATGTAATAGACAATGCAACAAAACTTCTTACCGAATCTATGATTAAAGAATTGCATTTCATTTTGAAAAATGGAACGAGTGATAGTAGAAAAGAATGGTTTAAAGTTGGAGATTATAAAAAGTTTCCAAATGAAGTCGGCGGAGAAGAAACATGTCAACCAGAAAATGTAAAAGAAGAAATGAAAAATTTATTATCTACTTATAATAAAATTAAACATAAGTCTTTTAAGCAAATTGTAGAATTTCATAAAAACTTTGAAAGCATTCATCCTTTTCAAGATGGAAATGGTCGTGTAGGTAGACTTTTAATGTTTAAAGAATGCTTAGCAAATAATATTATTCCTTTCATTATTGATGAAGAGCACAAATTTTTTTACTATCGTGGACTTAAAGAATGGAACAATGATAAAAGATTTTTAATTGATACTTGCTTATCTTGTCAAGACAAATATAAAGTCTGGCTAAATTATTTTAAGATTGAATACTAGCGAAAAATTTTAAAGTTTGAAGTTATAAATTTAATCATATTAATAATTACTGCTATATGTGAAAGTAAATCAAATTTGCTTAATATATTGTGTGAAAGAAATATGCTTTTTGTAACAATATATTAGTTTTTAAAAATGAATATGTATAGTTTTTGACTTTTAATTTTTCTTGTGTTAGAATGAATTAAAATTTTTAAAAAGGTGATACTTTATGAAAAAAATAGCGATAGTTACAGATAGTAATTCTGGTATACAAAAAGATGATAAAGAGCAAGGACTTTTTGTTGTTCCTATGCCAATGGTGATAGATGGAGAAGAGTATTTTGAAAATGTAAATATTTCTTATGATGAGTTTTATGAAAAACAGATTGGTGGTTCAGACATTAAAACTGCACAGCCATCTGTAGGAGATATACAAGAGATATGGGACAATGTGCTTAAAGATTTTGATTGCATTATTCACATTCCTATGTCTAGCGCATTAAGCAGTACTTATGATACTGCTAAAGCACTTGCACAAGACTATGAGGGAAAAGTATATGTAGTAGATAATAAAAGAATAGCTTGTTCTTTAAAATTGTCTGTAAAAGAAGCTTTACATATGGCAAAGCAGGGTAAAGAAGCAGAAGAAATAGTGAAATATTTGGAAGACACAAAGGAACTTACTTCTATATACATCTCTATACCTACACTTGCTTATCTTAAAAAAGGTGGAAGGCTAACTCCTGCAGCTGCATTATTAGGTACAATGCTTAGCATAAAACCTGTATTACAAATACAACAAGGAAAATTAGATTCTTTTGCAAAATGTTTTTCTGTAAATGCAACAAGAGTAAAAATTATATCTGCTTTAAAAAAGGACTTAGAAACAAGGTTTGCGGATAAAAAAGTTACAGTTTTTGTTGCATTTACAAAAGATAAAGAAGAATGTGAAAAGTTTGTTAAGCAATTAGAAAGTGAAATAGGACAAAAGGTTGAAATAGTTGATGATTTGTCATTAAGTATAGCTGTGCATATAGGTCCTGGGGTTATTGCTTGCGGTTGTAGTGTAGATAGTACAAAAGAATAATGAAATTATGTGTTTTTGATGAAATTACAAAAATGCAATTTTGGGTATATGATAAAAACTACAGTTTTATTAGTTATTTACAAAATAAAAAGATTATAGCGGACTAACCCGTAGGGTTAAAACGGACCAGTATTAAAAAGAGAACGATGCAAGAGTTTGTCTCCTAAATTCACTTGGAGCAAGTTCTTGTATTTTTTCTTGTAATCTTTCTGTATTATAATACATTATGAAGTTTTTTACAACT
>CASFBJ010000017.1 GCA_949292875.1 uncultured Christensenella sp. | reverse complement strand
TGTATATTCAGGCACAACAAATATGACAGGTGGTACAATTTCTGGAAATACTGCTACACAACATGGTGGTGGTGTATGTATAGATAGCGGTGCCACATTTGAAATGAAAGGCGGAGTAATAGGAGATAGTAGCAAGACAACTTTTGCGACATCTTCTGCTAAATCTAACTCAGCAGTTGGAGGAGGTGGAATAGCAAGCTATGGTACACTAAATATATATTCAAGCGGAAGTTCTCAACCTATAATTGCATACAACTATGGTGGAAATAATATAAGATTATCAGGTGGAGGTGTTGCAAATTTTGGTTCAGGAACATTAAAGATATATAAAGAAAGCGGAGCAACAAAAGAGCCTGAGATAAGGTACAACTACGCGGTAAGAGGCGGAGGAGTGTATACATATAATGATAGAACAACAGGTACAAGTTCTGCAAAAACAACTACAAAAACAATTATATCTGCAGGAAGCATACATCATAATAAGGCAGATTATGGCGGAGCTTATTATGGTAGACAATCTAATGCGAATAATATTAGTAGATTAGAATTATCTGGAACAGCAAAGCTATATAGTAATACAGGAAAAGAAGAAGCAGGACTAACAATTAATGGTGGTGAACTAGTAATGACTGGAGGAAGTGTATATAACAATAGTACAACTAGCGGAAGAAGCGCTGGTATAATGATATATGGTTCACCAGCTACGTGTACCATTAGTGGAGGTTCAATATATGGTAATAGTGCAGTAACAGATGGTGGTGGATTATACATTGAAAATGGCAAAGTAACTATATCAAATGTAAATATATATAACAATACTGCAGAGAATGGAGCAGGAGTATACATTGCTCGTGGAACAGTAACAATGAGTGAGGGAATAGTAACAAAAAATACTGCTACTGGTAGTGGTGGAGGAGTATATGTAGTAAGTGGGGCAACATTTAATCAAACTGGTGGAGATGTTGTTTCAAACACACCTACAGATATTTATAGAGAATAGGTAAAAGGAAAATTTATGAAATTATATTGGGTCATATGCAAATTTGAAAAATATGGGAATGTAACAAATATAGATTTTGAGAAACTAACAAACATTGCTAAAGAGCATGACTTTGATGTAGAGTTCGCATATATTAGTAAAATTCCTTATGAGAAAAAAGATGATATAGAAAAGGTTTATACCAATACTTCTTCAAATGTGCATTTTTATATGTTTAAAAAATTACATACAGAAAATGAGTGTATTTATAAAGCGTTATCATTTTGCAACGCTGATAGATATTTTGTATGCGATGCGAGATATTTGGAAATGGAAGAAACTATTCATCAAATGCTTCATATTGCATCATTTTATGGAATGAATTTTGTAAGATGTAAAAAAGAATATGACGGCATATTTGTTGCACCTTATAAAATAATTAAAAATTTTCATAATAGAATTGTTAGGTTATTCGCAGATACTAAAAATAACAAATATATAAGAAATCTTTGCATTTTTGATTCAAAAGTATATCATTTTATGGAGAAAAATCCTAGTACTAGTGCAATAATACGAGAGACAGATTTTTTAGTAAATGTACAAGACTGCATAGTTACTCCACCAGAAAAAATGAAAAAAGCTAAACACTATGTAGAAAATTGGACAAGTTTTTTAGTTAGTGCAACATCATTATTTCTAAGTTTATGGTGCATAATATGCTTAGCGATATTAAAACCTAATTTTAATCTTTTTACATGGCTTATAGTTGGAATTATTATTTTTGGAGTAATAGGCATTTTAGGTATAAACTACAGCATAGCAAGAAATAAAATAATTTATTATAAACCATTTGCCAAGCGAGAAAAAATAGAAGCTGTACTTAAATATAAAGGTCAAAAAATTACTTTTGAACAAAGTAAAGAAGAAAACAAAGATGAGGAAGCAAATGAAAATTTTGCTACAGATAAAAGTTTAACAAACAATGAAAGTACTGATATAAAAGAAGAAGATTATAGTAAAAAAACAACTAAAAAGAAAAAGTCCACTAAAAAAGATAAAAAAGGTACAATAGAGTCTAAAATACAAAATTTTATAAATGAAGAAGATGCTTAAGCGTATATATTGTGAAAAATAAGTTATAATTAGGTTATATTTGTGAGGTGCATAATGAAAACTGTAAAAATAGGTATAAATGGATTTGGTCGTATAGGTAGATTAATACTAAGAAGAGTTAGCGAAATGAAAAATGTAGAAGTTGTAGCGATAAATGACCCGTTTGTTACGCCTGAATATGCCGTTTATATGTTTAAATATGATAGTATACATGGTACATTTAATGGTAAAGTTGAATGTAAAAATGGATATCTTATAGTAAACGATATGAAGATAGCGTTTACAAGTTTTATGAATGTAGGAGATATAGATTGGAGAAAGTATAAAGCTGATTATATTGCCGAATGTAGCGGAAAGTTTACAAAAAAAGAAGATGCTTTAAAACATATAGAAAGCGGTGCAAAAAAAGTAATAATATCTGCACCTGGCAAAGATGGTGTACCTACTTTTGTAATGGGTGTTAATGAAAAAGAATATAATTCTAGTATGAATGTAGTTTCAAATGCAAGTTGTACAACAAATTGTTTGGCACCACTTGCAAAAATTGTAGATGATGCTTTTGGAATAGAAAGGGGATTAATGACTACTGTGCATTCATATACTGCTACACAACCTATAGTAGATGGCTCTAGTAAAAAAGATTGGCGTGGTGGAAGGGCTGGAGCTATGAATATGATACCTAGCAGTACAGGTGCTGCAAAAGCGGTAGGAGAAGTTTTGCCTCATTTAAAAGGTAAACTTACAGGAGTTAGTGTTAGAGTACCAACGCCAAATGTAAGCCTTGTAATATTAGATGCCATATTAAAAACACCGACTACTTATGAAGAAATATGCAAAGCTGTGCAAAATAGAGTAAAGAAAGATATGAGTGGGATAGTAGACTATACAGACGAACTTGTAGTTTCTTCAGATTTTATAGGTGATAGTCATACTTGTATTTTTGATGCAAAAGCTGGTATGATGCTGGATGAGACATTTTGCAAACTTTTTGCATGGTATGATAATGAATGGGGATATAGTTGCAAGTTAGTAGATTTAATTATGCACATGAGTAAAGTAGATAAGTTTTAAGTATTTTAAACGAAAGGGAACAAATGAAAAATAAGTATTGGGCAAATAATAGAGGAAGTTCATTTTTAAAAGTTCTAATAATTTTTACTTCTATTGCTATTGTCATTGGTTTAGGTATAGGAATTGCTTTTATTGTAGATAGCATAAAAGCGGATAAAAAAAATAATTTTGGTGAGTTTGAAATTTACTTAAACGATGAAGGCACTAGAGTAGAAGATAATGATGCTTTTATAGAACTTAAACAAATAAAGATTGGTGAAAAAATAGACTTAAAGGCTAAAATGAACATTAATGTAGACTGCTTGCCTATGTATGATGAAGAAACAAATGAAGAAATTGCAAGCGGTGTATATGTGAGATGTAGTTTTAGAGGCGAAGTCTATAAAATTAGTGAAAATAAAGCAAATGAAATAGATACAGATTTGCAAAGTGATATTGATTTAATACTTAAAGATTACATATATTCAACAGATAGCAGTTGGCAAAAACAAGGAAAATATTTTTATTTTACAGGCAGTAAAAATGAAGAAGATAATATGCTTTGCGTAGATAAAGATATTTTAACAATAAATAGATTTATTCATATAGTTTTTTCGCCGTCTATTGTAAATGGCACATGGTTTGATAAAATTATAAAGATATATATGCAAATTGAAGTATGTGATTATAAAGATGAAGAAGCAAATATGTGGAGAGCAATGTAAAAGGATTAAATATGGGAAAAGATTTATACAAAAAGAAAAAGTGTCCAAGATGTAAGGGAAGTATGTATATAGAAACTCCAAAATGTCCACATTGTGGACTAGTTTTTGAAAAAATACAAAATCTTTCCAATGCACAAGCAAAGAACGAACTTAAAGAAAAAAAATACAAAAATGTGCTTTATGTATGTACAATGCCTAAGGATATAAGTAAAAAGAAATTTTGGTTGTTATTTGCGTTTTTAGGTTGGTTTGGAGCACACAATATTTATGTAGGTAATTTTAAAAAAGGTTATTATGGTCTTATAACTGGGCTTTTAGCAGTGTTTTCATTTGCGGTTTTTGAATTGGTTACATTTTTAGGCGGTAATGGAAACGCTGTGTTATATTATTTTACAAATCCTATTTTTACTTTTTTTGTTTTTGCTGTACTTATTTGGTTTTCAGATTTAATAGGATTAATGTTTAGAAAATACAGATATCCAGCAAGTTTAACAAAAGAAGATTATGAAAAAGTTATAAATGAAAAAATTAGAGGTTATTAGTATGCAAAAAACAGTGGTTGTTGGCATGAGTGGCGGAGTAGATAGTTCTGTAACGGCTTATCTTTTAAAGAAGCAAGGATATAATGTTATAGGACTTTTTATGCATAACTGGGAAGAAAGCGACGAAGATGGGGTTTGTACTGCTGAACAAGATTATACAGATGTGAAAAGAGTTTGCGAAACTATAGGTATTCCATATTATAGTGTAAACTTTGCTAAAGAGTATTTGGATAGGGTTTTTAGCGAGTTTTTACAAGAATATAAATTAGGAAGAACTCCTAATCCGGATGTTTTGTGTAATAGAGAAATAAAATTTGGACCATTTTTAGATTATGCCCTTGCAATGGGTGCAGATTACATTGCTACAGGACATTATGCTAGGGTGGAAGAAAAAAATGGTGTATATTATTTGAAAAAAGCACTTGATGATAATAAGGACCAAACTTACTTTTTAAATCAATTAAATCAAAAGCAATTAAGTAGAACTATGTTTCCTGTGGGCGAGTTTTTAAAACCTGATTTAAGACAACTTGCGAAAAATGTAGGACTTATTACTGCGAATAAAAAAGATAGCACGGGAGTGTGTTTTATAGGTGAAAGAAATTTTAAAAATTTTTTACAATCTTATATCCCTGCGCAAGAAGGAGATATCTGCACGCTTGACGGCAAAGTCGTAGGTAAGCATAGTGGCGTCATCTATTACACTCTAGGACAAAGGAAAGGCTTAAATATAGGTGGATACGCTGGTGGAAATGGCGAACCTTGGTTTGTTGTAAGTAAAGATGTTAAAAAAAATATATTGTATGTACATCAAGGTGAAGATGATTTATTATATACAAATATGTGCATAACTGAGCCATTTAATTGGATAAGTGGCAGACCAAATACTGATTTTGAATGTAATGCGAAGTTTAGGTATAGGCAACCCGACCAAAAAGTTAGAGTTCATATAGAAGATGATGATAGGGTTAGCATATATTTTATAGAGCCTCAAAGAGCTGTAACTCCTGGTCAGTATGCAGTATTATATGATGGAGATATTTGTTTAGGTGGTGCAAAAATATTAGAAACTAAGAAATTTTAGTTTCTATTTTTGTAAAAATTGGATATTGACTTTTTACTTAAAATATTATATAATAATATTATCGTAAAACAAGGAGATATTGACTATGATAGAAAAAAATGTTTTAAATGAAAAAGAAGTAATTGAGGTGTTAAATGAAATCTTGGATTATAGAAAAAATCTAAGCATAGATAAAGATGATGAAAAAGCAGTTATTGAAAAAGTTAAAGATTTAATGCAAGAAAACAAATGTGTAGAAGTAGTTATGAATAAAAATTTATGTTCTTTAACTAAGGATAGTGTAAATAAATTAATTAAAGATAGCGTAGATTTTAGACAAGAAAAAAGATTTAGAGATTTTTTAGATTGGGTTAATCCTGATTATGTAATGGATTTCAAATATTTTAATGAAGATGTATACGAATTAATGCTTGCAAATTATAATAATACATTAGCAAAAAGATTAAGATTTGCAAAAACTGAAAAAGATAAAAATATGATTATGAAAGAATTTAAACTTAGAGTTCAATATCTTGATAATCTAAAAAATTTGTATGAGTATAACATTATTGAAAATTCTAGCAGAATAAATGAAGTTAAAAGCGAGTTATCAAAAATAAACGCAGTAAAAGAAATAAATAATTTTTCAAGATAATAAAAAATGGCGAATGCCATTTTTTATTCTAGTTCTTTTTTCTTTTTTTGTAATTCTTTTATCGCTTTGCTTTCAATTCTCGATATGTATGAACGAGATATACCTAATTTTTTTGCTATTTGTATTTGCGTAAGTGGTTTAGTGCCAAAAAGACCATAACGCATTACAATTATTTCATATTCTCTTTCAGATAATGTTTTTTTTAATAGTTCGTACATTTTTTCATAAAGTGATTGTTTTTCTAAGTTTTCCATTTCATTATCTTCTTGTTGTATTATATCTTCTAAAACTATTTCATTACCATCTTTATCACTTCCTAGACAGTCGTTTAAGCTAAGATTTTGAGTGTGTTTTTTATTCATTCTTAGTAGCATAAGAATTTCATTTTCTATACATCTTGCGGCATATGTACTTAATTGGGTATTTTTTTCTAAGTTAAAGGTGTTTATTGCTTTTATAAGTCCTATACTTCCTACGCTTATAAGGTCTTCCGCTTCTCCGCTACCATTGTATTTTTTTACAATGTGGGCAACAAGTCTTAGATTATGACTTATAAGTTTTTCTTTTGCTTTCATATCTCCTTTATGGAAGGCTTTAAGTAATTGTCTTTCTTCTTCAATGCTAAGAGGTTTTGGAAAAGAACTAACTCTATTTATGTAACCACTAAAAAGCATTATTTTATTCATAAAGGTAACAAAATTTTCAATTATCAAAATAGCACCTCACTTTTAGTCTTTTATTTGTATGCGCTATTTTGTCGAATTTTGCCTGTCCATTTAAAGTAAAAAATAAATTTTAATATTTTATATAAAAATGTAAAAATAAATCAATAATTATATTGACTTTTAAAATAATTTTTGCTATTATTTCTCTATGATATTTGAAAAGTGCGTAGCATTATTTTTTTGTACTCCATTTTTCACTTATCTTTTGTATGTTTTAGACTTGGTCTACGCAGAAGTTTGATTGGGGTTTAAAAATGTACATATGAGTTTCTTTACTGAAATTCATCCAAAAATATTATAAGGAGGAAAAGCGTTATGCCTACTATGAACCAAATAGTTAGAAAGGGCAGAAAGGATAAGGAAAGAAAAAGCAAATCTCCTATTCTTGATGGTAACTCTCAACTAAGAGCTGTTTGCTTATCTGTTTCTACTACATCTCCAAAGAAGCCTAACTCAGCACTTCGTAAGATTGCAAGAGTAAGAACTTCAAATAAGCAAGAGTGTACTGCCTATATACCAGGTGAAGGTCATAACTTACAAGAACACAGTGTTGTTCTTATCCGTGGCGGTAGAGTTAGAGATTTGCCAGGTGTTCGTTATCACATCATTCGTGGTACTTTAGATGCTGCTGGTGTGAGCAAGAGAAAGCAATCTCGTTCTAAGTACGGAGCAAAGAAATCTAAATAAAGGATATGTTTTTGGGTGAAAAAATATGTAATCCTTTATTTATGGGTGAGTGGTACTTTAGGTATTGCTAATTTTAAAAATAAATATAGAATCACATTTTTGTGGTAAAGAAATAAGATAAGGAGGAAAACACATGTCAAGAAGAAATCGTGCTATTGTTAGAGATGTTTTACCTGATGCAAAGTATGGTTCAAAAGTTATAACAAAACTAATTAACCAAGTTATGTGGGACGGTAAGAAGACTCTTGCTGAAAACATAGTTTATGAAGCTTTTGATATAGCAAGTAGTAAGTTGGGTTGCTCTCCAATGGATATGTGGAATCAAGCTTTAGAAAATGCTAGCCCACTACTTGAAACTAAGGCAAGAAGATTGGGTGGTGCTAACTATCAAGTACCAGTTGAAATTAGACCTGCAAGAAGACAAACACTAGCTATTCGTTGGATAGTTGATGCTGCTAGAAATAGAACAGGCGAAAGAACAATGGTAGAAAGATTAGCAAGCGAACTAGTAGACGCATATAACAATGCTGGTGGCGCAGTTAAGAAAAAGAACGAAAAACACAAAATGGCAGAATCAAACAAAGCTTTTGCTCATTACAGATGGTAATTTGTGCTTTTCAAAGATTAAAATTTTTGCATTTTATGCAATCAAAAAGGAGAAAAAATTATGCCTAGATTGTGTCCCTTAGAAAAATACAGAAATATAGGTATTATGGCACACATAGATGCTGGTAAAACAACAACTACAGAAAGAATCCTTTTCTACACTGGTGTAAATCATAAGATTGGTGAAACTCACGATGGCGGAGCTACAATGGACTGGATGGCTCAAGAAAAGGAAAGAGGTATAACTATTACATCTGCTTGTACAACTTGTCAATGGAAAGGACATAGAATAAATGTCATTGATACTCCAGGACATGTAGACTTTACAGTTGAAGTTCAAAGAAGCCTTAAAGTACTAGATGGTGCAGTAACTGTTCTTTGTGCTAGAGGTGGTGTTCAAACTCAATCTGAAAAAGTTTGGCGTCAAGCAAATAAATACAAAGTTCCTCGTATGGCTTTCGTAAATAAAATGGATAGAGATGATGCAGATTTTTACAGAGTTGTAAAAATGATGAAAGAGCGTTTAGTTGACTGTAATCCATTGCCTATACAACTTCCTATTGGTGCGTCAGAAACATTTACGGGTATTATTGACCTTATAGAAATGAACGCTACTATATATAAAGATGATTTAGGACAAGATTTTGAAGTTGTAGATATTCCTGCAGATATGTTAGATAAAGCAAAGGAATATAGAGATAAATTAGTAGAAACTGTTGCTGAAACAGATGATGCTCTTTTAGAAAAATTCTTTGCTGGTGAGGAGATAACTAAGGAAGAGCTTAAAAAAGCTATAAGAAAAGCTACGATTGAAAATAAAATCAATCCTGTTTGCTGTGGTACTGCCTTTAAGAATAAAGGAGTTCAAAAATTGTTAGATGCTATAGTTGATTACTTGCCATCACCTGTTGATATTGCTCATGTTGATGGAATCAACCCTAAAACTGGTGAAACAGAGATAAGAGAAACTAAAGATGATGCTCCATTTAGCGCTTTAGCATTTAAAATAATGACTGACCCTTTTGTTGGACAACTTGCATTTTGTCGTGTGTATTCTGGTACTTTACAAGCTGGAAGTTATGTATACAATTCTACTAAAGACAAGAAGGAAAGAGTAGGTAGACTTATTCAAATGCACGCAAATAGTAGAACTGAAATAACCGATGTTTGTGCTGGCGACATTTGTGCAATTGTGGGACTTAAGGATACTGTTACTGCAGATACTTTGTGTGATGAAAAGCATCCAATAATTCTATCTGGTATGGAATTCCCTGACCCTGTTATTAAACTTGCTATAGAACCAAAAACAAAGCAAATGCAAGAAAAAATGGTTATGGCTCTTATAAAGCTTGCGAAGGAAGACCCAACATTTAAGACTGAAACAGATAGCGAAACTGGACAAACAATAATTGCTGGTATGGGTGAATTGCACCTTGATATTATTGTAGACCGTTTAAGAAGAGAATTTAATGTAGAAGTTAATGTTGGTAAACCTCAAATCGCTTATAAGGAAACTATAAGAAGTAAGGTTACATCAGAAGGTAAGTACATTAAACAATCTGGTGGTAGAGGTCAATACGGACATTGTATTATTGAGTTAGAACCACTAGAAGAAGGTGCTGGATATGTATTTGAAGATAAGACTGTAGGTGGAAGCATACCTAAAGAATACATCCCTGCAATAGATAAGGGTATAAGAGAAGCTATGAAATCTGGTGTAGTTGCCGGATACGAAACTGTTGACTTCAAAGTTACAGTTATTGATGGTAGTTACCATGATGTAGACTCTTCAGAAATGGCATTTAAGATTGCTGGTTCAATGGCTTTCAAAGATGGTATGAAGAGAGCAAATCCTGTACTTCTTGAACCTATAATGGATGCTGAAATAGAGATACCAAATGAAAATGATTATGTTGGTGCTGTTATGAGTAGCATAAGTCAAAGAAGAGGATTGCCTGTTGGTAATGATGCTGTAGGTAATACTATAGTTATAAGAGCAGTTGTACCGCTTGCTGAAATGTTTGGTTATATTACAGATTTAAGAAGTGCAACTCAAGGTAGAGGAGACTTCTCTATGTTCCCTAAGAACTATGCTGAAGTTCCTAAGTTCGTAGCTGATGCTATAGCAAAAGAAAGACTAAAATAATAGTCTACTCAAAAAGAAAAATTACTAAAATCATTTGCAATATTTGAATGATTATGGTAAAATACAATATGTAGTAAAATTATTACAAAAATAAAAATAATCAAATATATTTATAAGGAGATTTTACAAATGGCTAAGGAAAAATTTGATTCAAACTTAGAGCATGTAAACATTGGTACTATAGGTCACGTTGACCATGGTAAAACTACTTTAACTGCAGCTATCGCTTCATATTTAAGTGGTACAGTTGCTGGAAACACTGCAAAAAGTGTAAACGAAGTATACAATGACCCAGAAGAAAGAGCTAAGGGTATTACAATCAATACTTCACACATTGAATATCAAACTAAGAATAGACACTATGCACACGTTGACTGTCCAGGACACAAAGATTATGTTAAGAATATGATTACTGGTGCAGCTCAAATGGACGGAGCAATCCTTGTTGTTGCTGGTGATGACGGTGTTATGCCTCAATCTAAGGAACATGTATTGCTTGCTAGACAAGTTAATGTACCTTACATTGTAGTATTTATGAACAAGATGGATATTGCTGATCCAGAACTTGCTGATATCGTTGAAATGGATATTAGAGACTTATTGAATAAGTACGGATTTGATGGTGACAATACTCCAATTATCAAAGGTTCTGCTGTTAAGGCTCTACAAGCTTGTGAAGCTGGTAAGTACGATGATCCTGCTTGTGCTTGTATACAAGAACTTATGGATGCTGTTGATAAGTATATCCCTACTCCTACAAGAGCTACAGATAAACCATTCTTAATGCCTGTAGAAGAAGTATTTACAATCTCTGGTCGTGGTACAGTTGCTACTGGTAGAGTAGAAAGAGGTGTATTACACGTAGGTGATGTTGTAGATATCGTTGGTTTCGGTAGTAAACTTAATACTACAGTTACTGGTGTAGAAATGTTCCGTAAACTTCTAGATGAAGCTCAAGCTGGACATAATATTGGTGCACTTTTAAGAGGTGTAAATAGAGATCAAGTAGAAAGAGGACATGTTCTTGCTAAACCAGGTTCAGTTTCACCTCATAGCGAATTTGAAGCTGAAGTTTACGTTCTTACTAAGGACGAAGGTGGAAGAAGTAAACCATTCTTTAGTGGTTATAGACCTCAATTCTATTTCAGAACCACAGATATTACAGGAACTATTACTTTGCCAGCTGGCATAGAAATGGTTATGCCTGGTGACAATGTTAAGATGTCTATCGCTCTTATCTCTGATATAGCTATAGAAGAAGGACTTAGATTCGCTATCCGTGAAGGCGGAATGACTGTAGGTTCAGGCGTTGTTACTAAGATTATAAAATAAATTTTGAAAAAACAAGCTTAGGCTTGTTTTTTTATTTAATATTGAATTTGCTTTTTATTTAAAATTGTTTGTAAATATTTAGTTTTTAATATTTTTTATCATAAAAATTAAATTTAATTTTAATTTTATTAAATAATTTAAAATTAAAATCTTCTATTAAAAATTATTATAAATTATCAATTTATTTAAAGTAAAATATTTGCTATTTTTTGTAATATTGAATAAAATAATTATTGATATTAATATAGTTCGGTAGGTGGTTAAATGTTTAAGACAAAATATGTATACATGTTTAATGAAGGCAATGCTAAAATGAGAGAACTTTTAGGTGGCAAAGGTGCTAACTTGTGTGAAATGACAAAAATGGGTCTACCTGTTCCTTATGGTTTTATAGTTACAACTACTGCTTGTTTAGAGTACAATAAACAAAATGGTGAATTAGATGATAAAATAAAAAATCAAATATATAATAGTATAGCTAAATTAGAGAAAAAGACAGGTAAGAAGTTTGGTGATGATAGAAATCCTTTACTACTATCTGTTAGAAGTGGCGCTAGAGTTTCTATGCCTGGAATGATGGATACAATACTTAACTTGGGATTAAATGATATATCTGTAGAGACTTTAGCAAATAAAACAAATAATAGAAGATTTGCTTACGATTCTTACAGAAAATTTGTACAAATGTACGGTGAAGTTGTAATGGGAATAGACAACTCTGAATTTGAAAAGTTAATTGATAAAAAGAAAAAAGCAGTTAAGATAGAAAAAGATAGTGAATTTACAAGTGAAGATTTGCAAGAACTTATTGCAGATTTTAAAACATTGTATAAGAAAAGAATAGGTGAGGAATTTCCAACTTCTGCACATGTTCAATTGATTAATGCAGTTTGTGCAGTTTTTAGAAGTTGGCAAAATCCTAGAGCAGTTGTATATAGAAAAATAAATAATATTCCTTCTGATTGGGGTACAGCAGTAAACATTCAAACTATGGTTTTTGGAAACATGGGAGAAACAAGCGGGACAGGTGTTGCTTTTACAAGAAATCCTAACACTGGTGCTAAAGAAATATATGGAGACTATTTGCCAAATGCACAGGGTGAAGATTTGGTAGCAGGAATTAGAACTCCTATGCCTATAAGCGAGTTGAAAGAGCAAAATCCTGTAATTTTTAAGCAATTTGTTGATGTTTGCCGTTTGCTTGAAAGAAGATTTAAAGATATGCAAGACATGGAGTTTACTGTTGAAAATGGGAAATTATACATATTGCAAACTAGAAATGGCAAAAGAACAGGAGTTGCAAGTTTACAGATAGCAACAGATATGGTAAAAGAAAAAATTGTAAATGAAAAACAAGCATTAATGATGATTTTACCTAGTCATCTTGAAAATGCTTTACATCCGACTTTTGACCCTAAAGAACTAGAAAAATATGCTCCTATAGCTGTAGGAACTCCTGCCTCACCAGGTTGTGCAACAGGTGTCATTGCTTTAACAAATCAAAAAATTTTAGATAATAAAGAAAATGGAAAAGATTCTATACTTATAAGGTTTGAAACAAGCGCTGATGATATAGAAGGTATGCACGCATCTAATGGTGTTGTTACGGTTAGAGGAGGTAAAACATCGCATGCTGCAGTTGTTGCAAGAGGAATGGGTATTCCTTGTATTACTGGCTGTTCAAGTATAGAAATAGATGAAAAGAAGAAAACAGTAGATATAGGAGATTTTACACTTAGAGAAGGGGATATAGTTTCTATAGATGCAACTACAGGAAAGGTATATAAAGAAAAGTTAAATATAAGAAAGGATATAGTGAGTGATAACTTTAAAACAGTACTTTCTTGGTGTGATAAATATTCAACTATTAAAGTAATGGCTAATGCAGATACTCAAAAAGATGTACATACTGCAAAAATCTTTGGTGCTGATGGTGTAGGACTTTGTCGTACTGAGCATATGTTTTTTGAAGAAAGTAGAATAAAAGCAATAAGAGAAATGATTGTTGCTGACAATGAGATAAGTAGGGAAAGGGCACTTAAAAAAATACTGCCTATGCAAAAAAGAGATTTTGTAAATATATACAAAGAAGTAGGTGATATGCCTGTAACTATAAGACTTTTAGACCCACCTTTACATGAATTTCTACCAAAAACTGAACTAGAAAAAGAAGAACTAGTAAAAAGTGTTAATGGTTTAACACTAGAAAAATTGAATGAAATAATGAATGGATTAAAAGAGTTTAATCCTATGCTTGGTTTTAGAGGTTGTAGGTTAGCGGTTGCTTATCCTAGCATTGCAAAAATGCAAACTAGAGCGATATTAGAAGCGAGAATAGAGGCAGAAGAAAAGTATGGAGTAAAACCTAATGTAGAAATAATGATTCCGCTTATTACAGGCAAAAGAGAATGTAAGTTTGTAAAAAATATTATACAAACAGAAGCAAATGAAGTATTGCAAAAATATGGTAAAGAAATTGATTACAAGATAGGAACAATGATTGAAGTTCCTAGAGCATGTTTGGTTGCAGATGAGATAGCTGAAGAAATGGAATTTTTCTCATTTGGTACAAATGATTTGACTCAAATGTCTTATGGGCTTAGTAGAGACGATAGTACAAAATTTTTAAAAACATATCTTGAAAACGGATTAATGGAACAAGACCCTTTTGAAACTATAGACATTAAAGGTGTAGGTGCTTTAATGAAGGTAGCCATAGAAAAAGGTAGAAGCGTTAATAAGGACCTTAAAATAGGTATATGTGGAGAACATGGAGGAGAGCCTAATAGTGTAAAGCTTTGTCAGGAACTAGGATTAAATTATGTTTCTTGCAGTCCATATAGAGTTGCTATAGCAAAATTAGCAGGAGCACAAGCAAGTATAAGAAAATGAAAAAAATAAGAATATTGTGTGTTGGAGATTTAAAAGAAAAATATTTAAAAGATGCTCAAAATGAATATATGAAAAGGCTTAGTAAATACTTTGAAATGGATATTTGCGAAGTTAGTGAGTATACAGTTGTAGATAAGCCAAATTTATCTCAAATTGAGATAAAAAAAGTAAATGAGGGTAAAAACTTATTAAAAAATTTGAAAGGTTTTTCTATAGCTCTTTGCATAGATGCGAAGCAAGAAGATAGTGTCAATTTTGCACATCATATAGATAGTATTTTTAATGAAAATAATCAACTAACATTTATTATCGGTGGAAGTGATGGTTTAAGCGAACAGGTTTTGCAAAGCGTGAATGAAAAAATTAGCTTTTCAAAATTAACATTTCCGCATCAATTAATGAGGATAATTTTATTAGAGCAAATATATAGGTCTGCAACTATTTTAAGTGGGAAAACATATCACAAATAATTCAAAAACGAGTATAACTTTTTGTTTTAATTATATATTTTAAATTACTTGACATTTTTGTATAAATCATGTATACTACTACCTGTATTAATTAGTAATAAAGAATAAAGGAGAAGCGCTTACATGAAAAGAACTTATCAACCTAAGAAAAGACAAAGAAGTAAAGTTCATGGCTTTCGTCAAAGAATGAAAACTAAGTCTGGTAGAAATGTATTAAAAAGACGCAGAGCAAGAGGTAGAGCTAAACTTTCTGCATAGTAAAAACCGCACATTGTGTGGTTTTTTTTTGTTTTATATATTCAATTTTACATTATTTTATTCTTTTTTATCTTAAATTTTGTACTAGTACAAGTATTTTTTATGTATTTATTTGCTCTATTTTCTTTTTTCTTATATAATATACTTGTGCTACTCTCTAAAGTACATACATAAAGAGGATAAAAATGCTAGAGAAAAAAAGAAGACTTACAAAAAATAGATATTTCCAATACATGTATAAAAAAGGCAATAAATTAAATTCTAATCATATGTATATAATTTATTTACCTACAAAGTATAGACCTAATAGATATGGATTTGTTGTTACAAATAAAATAGGTAAAGCAGTGAAAAGAAATTTAATTAAAAGACGACTACGCTCTATAGTTGAAGAAATGTTGAGTAGTATTAACTCGTCTAACAATTATATTGTTGTTGCAAAAGAAGGGATATGTGATTTGTCTTACTTAGAACTAAAAAAAGAGTTTCATACCCTTTTAAAGAAAGGCGGACTACTTGCAAATGATAAAAAAAATATTTAATTGGATAATTAAAATTGTTTTATTTCCCTTAAAATTGTTAGCAATTTTGCTGATTTATTTTTATAAGTTTTGCATATCTCCACTTTTACCAAATTGTTGTATATATCAACCTACTTGCTCTACATATACATTGCAGGCAATACAAAGGTTTGGTGTAGTAAAAGGGTCATGGCTTGGAATAAAAAGAATATGGCGCTGTTCGCCAGGACATAAAGGGGGACTTGATAGAGTTCCTGAAGATATAAAAGGAGAATTTAAATGGCTAATATAGCAAATCTTTTAGCAAATGAAATAATAAAATGGGATACCGGAGTTTGGGGTTCACTTATAGGCTTTTTTGATAGCTTTATAATGAATTATGGCTGGACAATTATTGTGTTTACGCTACTTATAAAAATTATTCTTATTCCTTTAGATTTTTTTCAAAGAAGGGCTAGTGTAAAACAAGCTGAAGTTCAATCAAAATTGCAACCTGAATTAAATAGAATAAGAGAAAAATACGCAAATAATCCAGAAAAAATGCGTGCTAAGTTGCAAGAAAAGCAAATGGAATTTATGAAAAGCGGAGAAATGAAACTTGGTAGTACTTGTTTTGTTATGGCGTTAAATTTAATAGTTACTTTGGTTGTATTTTTAACTCTATTTTCATCAATGATAGGGATTTCAAATGTAAAAACTGTAAATACTTTTATTTCGCTAGATAATGCATATCAACAAGCTATAGCAGATGGAAAGACTGAAGAACAAGCTCAAGAAGAAGTTTTAAACTTGTATAACTCAGGTGAAGTTACTGACTCTTGGTTATGGATAGATAACCTTATGAAACCAGATACATCTGTTGGTGTTGTGTCTACTTATAGTGAGTTTGTATCTATTGCAAAGTCAGTATCACAGAGTCCATATACTTTTGAGGGCGAAAAGGCTTTAACAGAAGAGTATTATAATAAAGTAATGGCTAAGGTTATAGCTGAAAAGCAAGGGACTTGGAACGGATACTATATACTTATTATTTTGTGCGGTGTTGTATCATTTTTGTCATTTCATATTAGCATGGCAGGAGCAAAAGGCAGGAGAAAAGATGCGGGACAACCTATGGCTGGTGGAAGCATGGTAAATGTGATGAAATGGATTTTGCCTGCAATCATGGTAATGATAACATTATTTTATAGTGCTGCATTCTCACTTTATATTCTTACAAACTCTTTATTCACATTGGCAGCAACTCCAGTATATAATGCAATTTTGAAAAAAATGACTAATAAAAATTCTAATAATGATAATAGTAATAATAGTAATACAGACAACATTAATGTAGATTATAGAATCAAAAAAATAACAAAAGTAGAAGAATAATCAATCTAAGATAAAGGTGGATTAGTATATGATGAAAGTTGAAAGTACAGGTAAGAATATAGAGCAAGCTATACAAAATGGTTTAGCAGAATTGAGAGTTTCAAAAGATGATGTAGAAATAAAAATATTAGAAAAAGGTGGCCTTTTTAAAAAGGCAAAAGTCTTGCTTATTGTTGATGCTGAAATAGAGCAACAATTAAAAAATAGAGAAAAAAATATACAAGAATTAGAAGAAAAATTGCAAGCAAATAATCTTGAAAAAGAAGATGAAGAGTTACAAAAAAATGAAAATGAACAAGAAAATATAGAAAATGAAGAAACAGAAGAAATTTCTCCGGTGGCTAAATCAGTAGTAAGTTTTGTAAAAAGTGTTTGCGCTTTGCAAAATTGCGTTGTAAAAGCAGATGTGAAAGAAAATAAAGATGATATAGAAATAACATTGTCAGGAGATAATGCGAATAGTGTAATAGGGTATAGGGGTGAAGGTTTAAATTCACTTCAATATCTTGCAAATATTGTGGCAAGTAGAACAAATAAAAATTGTCCCCGCATATATATAAATGTTGGTAACTTTAAAGAAGAAAGACAACAATCTTTAATAAAATTAGCTAGAAGAATGGCTGTAAAAGTTGCTAAAACAAAGCAAAGCATAAAATTAGAACCTATGACTGCTTATGAGCGTAAAATCGTGCATAGTGCATTACAAAACGATAGTTATGTAAAAACATATAGCGTAGGTGAAGAACCAAAAAGATGCTTGGTTATAGATTTAAAATAATATACAAAGTGAGGGTATGTACATGGAAGATGAAGAAATTATTTTAGAAGAAAAAAATATTAATAAAGAAAAAAGTAATCAAACAAGTAATGAAAGCAAAGCAATAATAAAAAGTATGTTTTGTGATTATTTAAGCGTTGGCTTATCAATTATAGCATTAATTATAACATTTTTATCTAGATTTTTTGTTGTGTGTGGTGTTTCATCATTAGGATTATGGTTAAGTCTTATTGTTACAGCATTAGTTGTTTCTGCATTAATAATTGAATGTATCAAATTCATAAGAGAAAAGAAGTTAGATTTTAAAGGTAGCCTTGTTTTAGTTTTTGCTATAGCTTTAATTTTAATTTAAAAGATGAATATTTCTATTCATCTTTTTCTTTTTCTTTTAAACATTTATGCTCTATACCTTGCATTTCTTTGTCGTAGATAATACACTTGTTTTTCAACTTTTTCAGTTTGCTCGTTTTTTCTAAAAATATTGCGTATATTTAACAAATTCATTTGCTTTTCTCCGATATTAATATAACAATAATATTGTAACATAAAAATAAGTTTAGTCAAATTAGATGAAATTGTATGTTGCTCGTTAGTTTTTTATTGAATAAAAGTAAAAGGTAGTAAAAATGAAAAAAATTATAATAAATGCTGAAGATAATTATCCTTTAAGTGTTAATGTTTATGAGTGTTCTAATCCTGTAGGAATAGTGCAAATAATTCATGGAATGGAAGAACATCAAGGTAGATATGAAGAATTTGCAATGTTTTTGCAAAACAATGGTTTTATAGTTGTTACATCAGATTTACGAGGTCATGGACCTTGTGCGGAAACTCTAGGCTATTTTAAAGATAAAGATGGTTATAAGTTGCTCGTAAGTGATGAGATAAAGATAAGAGAGTGGATAGCTGTTAATTATCAAAATATACCTATATACTTGTTGGCGCATTCTATGGGGACGCTTATAGCAAGGAATATGCTTCAAAAGTATTCTTTAATGTATAATAAAGTTGTACTAATTGGGTATCCGAATTATGATAAAAACGCATACATTGGAATTTTTTTATCTAATATTATAAAAGCTTTTCATGGTCCAAAATATAAATCAAAGTTATTAGAATTATTATCTGTAGGAAGATTTAATAAAAAATTTAAAAAGGCAAAAACTCCTGTAGATTGGCTTTGCTCTGATTATCATATTATAGAAAAATATCATCAAGACAAATATTGTGGTTTTGTATTTACTTGCTCAGCTTTCAACGATTTGTATCACCTTGTAATAAATATTAAAAAATCAAATTCTGTAATTAATGTTAATAAAGATTTAACATTTCTTCTATTAAATGGAGAAGATGACCCTTGTGTAGGTGGGAGTAAGGGAATACAGTATTCAATAATGCTATTAAATAAAATGGGGTTTGTAGATATATCAAAAATTAGTTATCCGCAAATGCGTCATGAAATACTTAATGAGAATAATAAAGAATTAGTTTATAATGATATTTTAAACTTTTTAAAATAATAGTTAAAGTTTAATTTTATGCTATAAAAGTGATTTTTATTTTAATTTTATACTAAAAACTAAAATAATTTTATATTTCAAGAAATGTAAAAGTTTTCAAAAATATTTTATCAAATGCTTTTTAGTACTTGATATTTTATCTTATCTATAGTATAATTATATAGTAAACCTTGCTTTAGTTTTTGCAAGGCATACATGCAGCCGTAGCTCAGCTGGATAGAGCGACCGCCTCCTAAGCGGTAGGTCGGAAGTTCAAATCTTCTCGGTTGCACCATTTTTTTATGATTATTTTTTCGGTTGCTTTAATTTTGTATTTTGTTTTATGATAATAAAAAAAGACGCTAGCGTCTTTTTTTAATTTAATGATTTTGTTTCTAAGATTAGTTTTACAGACCCTCTTTCAGCTTCGCAAAGTGGGCATTTGTCCCAAGGTTCATTGTCTTTTGCCATATATCCACAATCAGCACATATCCACACAACTGGTTTAGCTTTCTTGTATAGTGTACCTTCTTTCATTTGAGTATATAATTCTAAAAATATTTTCTTATGATAGTTTTCCACTTCTTGTGTTCTTTCAAAGAGAACGGCTATATCTTCAAAACCTTCTTCTCGTGCAGTTTTTGCAAACTCGGCATATGCTCTTGCATCATTTGCTTCATCTTCACTTGCAAGTCTTAGATTGTCCATTAAATCCCATTTTTCTTTAAAAGGATAACCTGCTTCAATATTTATATTATCTATCTGTTTTTTTTCATATTTTTGTAGATAAGTATAAAACATTCTTGCATGATTAAATTCGTGGTATACAATCTCGTCAATAATATCTGCAATATTTTTGTAACCATTGTATCTTGCTCCATATTCAATAAATTCATATCTAGTTCTACATTGGCATTCATTTGCGTAAGCCCGTGCCAAATTTTGAAATGTTTTACTATTTTTTAATTCCATATCTTGCTCCTTTTTGTTTTATATTATATTTTTGACTTAATTTTATAAATTATTCTTAGTAAATTTATAAAAAGCACATTTTTAAAATGTTAAGCATACCTTGAAGTGTATAGATACTATACAAAGAGGGATACAAAATGGCTTTTATACAAAGATTTTCCACTATAGAGAGAGGTGGAATAAGATTTATAGGAAAGACATTAGGTTTAAGCAAATTAGCAAACGCAAGATATTTCTGCAGTTATAGATAATGCTGTAACTTTAAACATTAATAATCAAAATTTTTCAATCACTCCAGATGAAATAACTAAGCAAATTTTTTCTATACCTTCAGCTGGCTTTGATGTAGGCTTTTATGTTAGAACAGTGATAAATAATCCAGTAATAAGGCGAGTATATAATATATATTTCTGTTGTTGTAGATGCGGAAATAAAAGAGATAGAAATTGTTATCATTTTTGTGGCAGATGTCCACATATGTACAGGTGCAAATGTATAAATATAACAAAAAGAGCTATATGTAGAAAAAAAAGATTTTGCAAATATTGTAGAAATAGATTTTTAGTTGATTAGATTAAAATTATATTAGATTTAATCTTAATATAAATGAAGAATATATGTATATATGTCAATAAATGAATTTATGAAATTGCTAAATAGCAATTTCTTTCTATATAATAAAAATCCACTTTTGCCCATGGATTTTTTGTGAGAAATTAAATAAGTTTTTACTAAGTTTATAATTTATATTCCTATATATTTTCATTATACTAATTATATAAAAATTTATTGTTTTTCATAGATTGTTCCGTTAGGAGTATCTATTAGTTTAATGCCTGCATTGAGTAATTGCTCTCTAATACTGTCTGCAAGTTTATAATCTTTATTAGATTTTGCAATATTACGCTGTTTTATTAAATCTTTAATTTCATCACTTGAAATACTAACTTGTATTTCTTCTTTTGAATTAGAAATTGGAGCTAATAAATCTAATGCTAATACTTTGTCAAAATCTTCTATTAATTTAAGTTTTGTTGAATTGTTTACAGATTGGTCTTTAAGCAAATTAAATAAAATTGTCAATGCCATAGATGTATTTAAATCATCGTTTATTGCATCAATAAAAGATTGTTTATATCTTTCAAAATCTAATTTATTGACTTCTTCATCATCTTTTAATTGAAGAATTCTATTTTTTAGTTTTTTATAAGAATGTGCTGCATTTTGAACAATTTCATCAGAAAAAACAAGTTGTTTGCGATAATGAGATTGTAGGCAAAAAAATCTATATTCGCAAGGATTTATTCCTTTATTCGTTAATACATCTAGAGTGAGAAATTCTCCTTTAGATTTACTCATTTTTCCATCTTTAGTGTGTAAATGTAAAACATGCATCCAATATTTACACCATTCATGACCTAAAATAGCTTCACTTTGAGCAATTTCATTTGTGTGATGTGGGAATGTATTACCTATGCCTCCACAATGAATATCAACATGCTCACCTAAATGTTTCATTGCGATACAAGAACATTCTATATGCCATCCAGGATAACCAACTCCCCAAGGACTATCCCATTTTAATGCTTGATTGTCAAATTTAGATTTTGTAAACCACAAAACAAAATCGTTAGGATTTCTTTTGTATTCATCTTGAGAAACTTCATCTCTAACAGCAATTTCCAAATCTTCTTGTTTAAAATTAAAGAAAACATGGTATTTTTTCAATTTACTTGTATCAAAATATATATTTCCGCCAGCATGATAAGCAAAACCTTTTTTAAGTAAAATCTCTATTGCATGTATAAAATTAGAAATACAATCAGTGGCATTTTCAATTACATCTGGTTTAAGAATGTTTAATTTTTTTAAATCGTTAAAAAAAGCATCTTTATAAAACTTTGCTATTTCCAGCACACTTTTATGTTCTCTTTTCGCTCCTTTAAGCATTTTATCATCGCCATAGTCGGAGTCATCAGATAAATGTCCAACATCAGTTACATTCATAACACGCTTAACATTATAACCATTGTACATCAAAGTTCTTACTAATATATCTTCCATGATGTAGCAACGCAAATTGCCAATATGAGCAAAATTATACACTGTTGGACCACAAGTATAGATTTTGACCAAATTTTTATCGTAAGGTACAAATTCTTCAATTTCTCTTGAAAGAGAATTATATATTTTCATTTTAAACTCCTATGTATAATTTAAATTTTACTGAAAAAATAACATGTTTTAGATAAATTGTCAACATTATCTTTTAATTAGCGTGTAGAAATTTTAAGCTTAAAAAATTAAGTATTTAGACTTTTAACAAAAAAAATGCAACTAGATTAATTTTTAATACATAATTATTATTACGCTAGTCGCAAAAAAATTAGTACATATTAACTATTATTTTTTATTGCTAATTTTGTGCGTTTTGCAAACTAAATAATTCTAGCAATATCTTTTATTTGATTTTTTCTTTTTTTGTCAAATTTTGTAGATAAAAAAATTTTAAAAAATTTTAAAAAATTTGTCCCTAAATTGTTGACTTTTTATTTTTGTGTGCATATAATATAGTTAGCACTTGAGAAATGAGAGTGCTAACAGACTTAAATAAAGAGTGCAAAAGGAGGTGTGTTTTGGAATCTGAAGAACTTTTAAGTGAAAGGAAAAAACAAATTCTTTTAAAAAGTATAGAAGATTATATACAAAATGCAGTTCCTATAACAAGTAAGGGAGTGCAAGAAAATTATCTTCAAGGTATAAGTACTGCAACTTTGCGTAACGAATTAAACGCATTAGAGGCAATGGGGTACTTGAAACAACTGCATACTAGCGGTGGTAGAGTTCCAACTTCTAAAGCGTATAGATTTTATGTAAATGGCTTAATGAAAGAAATGAATTATAAAAAAGCTGATTTAGATACAATTAAGGAAAACTTTTGCATAAAGTTTAACAATATTAATTCTATAATGCAAAATGTCGCAAAGACAATAAGTCGTGTTACAAATTATCCTACAGTTGCGGTTCTTAACGATTTGAAAAGACTTATAGTAGAAGATATAAAGATTATTCCACTTATAGATTATAGTGCTATTATGCTCATATCTACAAATGGTGGAGTGATAAACAATACCATACAAATAAGTGAAAATACTACAGAAGAAGATTGTATAAATTGTGCACGCTTATTAAATGAAAGATTTGTAAAAAGGACTATTGAGGAATTGATGACAAATGTTCAAAATTTAGTAAATGAACATAGTGATAAGTTATCTGCCTATAAAGAAATCTTTGAAAGCGTTATAGATTTACTAAAAGATATTAGTGCACCTGTACAGAATGGTAAAACAAAATTATTAAATTTGCCTGAGTATAGTAGCGTAGAAAAAGCTAAAGAGATATTAGAATTTTTAGAAGATGAAGAAAAAGTAAAGTCTGTTATTTGTACTGAAGATGAATTAAGCGTAAGTATAGGTAAAGAGAACGAAGACTCTCATTTAAAAGATTGTGCTGTGATAAAAGCTCCAATAAAGATAGGAGAGGAAACAATAGGAAGTGTAGGTGTAATAGGTCCGCAACGATTAGATTATGCTTTAGTTGCTGGTGCAATAAAGTATGTGGTAGATGAATTGCAATCTATATACAAAATAGAAAATAAAAAAGAAGATGATAAAAAATAATTATGCAATTTGTATAATTAAGGAGGTAAAAATGAGCAAAAAGAAAGAGCAAGAATCTTGGCCAACTGAAGAAGAATTTGTTAAAGATGATATAGAATGCGGTTTGGCTGATGATGTAACTGCTGGAGATGAAACAAACTGCGAGGATTGTGGTGGCGATTGTTCATCATGTGCTGGCTGTTGTAATGAAAGTAGTGAAGATTTGGCACAAAAATATCTTAGTATAGCACAATCAGTTCAAGCAGATTTTGAGAACTATAAAAAGAGAAATGCTAACTTAGTAGCTCAATCATACGAAGATGGTAAAAAAAGCGTAATTCTTTCAATTTTGCCTTGTGCTGATGCTATAGATAAAGCTATAGAGATGGTAAAAGATGAACAAACTAAAGCTGGATTAGTTTTAGTTAGTGAAAAGTTTGCTGAAGCATTAAAAAGTGTTGGGGTTGTTAAAATGCAATGCTTAGGTAAGCCATATGATGCAAATTATCATAATGTGCTTGCAAGTATAGATTCAGAT
This sequence comes from uncultured Christensenella sp., assembly GCA_949292875.1. Lineage (GTDB taxonomy): Bacteria > Bacillota > Clostridia > Christensenellales > UBA1242 > CASFBJ01. The sequence goes on along the minus strand of CASFBJ010000017.1, from coordinate 31,902 downwards.
AAACCATCTGGAGAAATTATACAAGAATGCATAAGCGGATATATGATAGGTGATATAGTTTTAAGACATGCACAAGTAGTTGTGTCAAAATAAGTGCTAAAATGAGTCACTAAACAAAAAAAACAAAAATAATTTTAATATTGATAAAAAAAATAAAATAAGGAGATAAATTAAAATGGGAAAAATAATAGGTATAGACTTAGGAACAACAAACTCATGTGTAGCTGTCATGGAAGGTAATGAGCCTGTTGTTATAGCAAATGCAGAAGGAAACAGAACTACTCCTTCAGTAGTTGCATTTAATAAAGACGGAGAAAGACTTGTTGGTCATGTTGCAAAAAGACAAGCGGTTGCAAATCCTGAAAGAACTGTTTCAAGTATTAAAAGAGAAATGGGAACAGACTACAAAGTAGATATAGATGGTAAGAAATACACACCTCAAGAAATAAGTGCTATGATTCTTTCAAAATTGAAAAAAGATGCAGAAGCTTACTTAGGACAAACAATTACGCAAGCTGTTATTACTGTTCCTGCATACTTTAACGATAGTCAAAGACAAGCAACAAAAGATGCTGGAAAAATTGCAGGTTTGGAAGTTTTGAGAATTATAAACGAACCAACTGCAGCGTCATTAGCATATGGTCTTGATAAAGGAGAGAAAAATCAAAAGATTTTAGTTTACGATTTAGGCGGTGGTACATTTGATGTTTCTATCCTTGAGATTGGCGATGGTGTGTTTGAAGTTTTAAGTACAAACGGCGATACAAGACTAGGCGGAGATGACTTTGACAATAGAATAATGAACTTATTAATAGATGATTTTAAGAAACAAACTGGTATAGATTTGTCAAAAGACAGAGCTGCTGAACAAAGACTAAAAGATGAAAGTGAAAAAGCAAAAATTGCGCTAAGTTCTGCTACAACTACTACAATAAATTTGCCATTTATTGCTTTTGACCCTGCTACTGGTCCAAAGAACTTAGAATATGAGCTTTCAAGAGCAAAATTTGATGATATAACTGAAGATTTGATTAAAAAGAGTATTGATTGCGTAGACAAAGCTATGCAAGATGCTGGATTAAAATTTAGCGATATAAATAAACTTGTACTTGTTGGCGGTTCAACTCGTATGCCAAAAGTTGCAGAAGTTTTGAAGAAACATACAGGATTAGAGCCATTTAAAGGTATAAACCCAGATGAATGTGTAGCAATTGGTGCTGCTATTCAAGCAGGTGTTTTAGCAGGAGATGTAAAAGATGTTCTTTTGCTTGATGTTACTCCATTGTCATTAGGTATAGAAACAATGGGAGGTGTATTTACAAAACTTATTGAAAGAAATACAACTATCCCAACTAAGAAAAGTCAAATATTCTCTACAGCCACAGATAATCAACCAGCAGTAGACATTCATGTATTGCAAGGTGAGAGAAGTATGGTTAGTGGAAACAAAACTTTGGGTAGATTTATTTTGAATGATATTCCACCAGCTCCTCGTGGTATTCCTCAAATAGAAGTTACATTTGATATAGATGCAAACGGTATAGTTAAAGTATCTGCAAAAGACTTAGGAACAGGAAAAGAGCAAAATATTACTATCACTGCAAGTACAAATCTTAGTGAAGCAGATGTAGAAAAAGCTGTTAAAGAAGCAGAAGCTTATGCAGAAGAAGATAAAAAGAGAAAGGAAATAGTAGACGCTAAAAACGATGCAGACCAAATGATTTATTCTATAGAAAAACTTATAAAAGATAATGGCGACAAGATTACAGAAGATGAAAAGACTAAGTTGCAAAATGCTATAGATAAAGCAAAGAAAGATGTAGAAGTAGAAGACGCAGAAGCTATTAGAAAAGCAATAGAAGAACTAAGTAAAGAAAGTAACGAAATAGTTACAAAGATGTATCAACAAGCAGCACAAAATGCACAGGCTGAGCAAGGCGCTCAAAATAATGATAAAAAAGACAATAACGGTACAGATGAAGTAATAGTAGATGATGGCGACAAAAAATAAGGATAATTAGTTATGGGAAAAAATTTGTATGATGTATTGGGAGTAGATAAAAATGCATCAGATGATGAAATAAAATCTGCTTATCGTAAATTGGCAAAAAAATATCATCCAGACTTAAATAGGGATAACCCTTCCGCTCAAGAAAAATTTAAAGAAATAAACCAAGCTTATGAAGTTTTAGGTGACAAAGAAAAAAGAAGTAATTATGACCGTTTTGGTAATGCGGAGGGTAATCCTTTTGGTCAACAATCTGGTGGAGGAGCTGGCTTTGGTGGCTTTGGCGGTTTTGAAGATATATTTAGCAATATATTTGGCAATGGTTTCGGTGGTTTTGGTGGTCAATCAAAAATGCGTGAAGCCGTTGGCTCAGATATAGATATGCGCATAAATCTTACTTTTGAAGAAGCATGTTTTGGCTGTAAAAAAACAATAAATGTTACAAGGGTAGAGTTATGTGATAAGTGTGATGGTACAGGTGCAAAAAATGGTACAGCATTTGAAACCTGTAATGGTTGCGGAGGTTCGGGTAGAGTTAGGCTACAACAACAAACATTTTTAGGAACAGTGATTAATGAGTCTATTTGTAGGGCTTGTAATGGTTCAGGAAAGATTGTAAAAGAAAAATGTTCTGCTTGTAATGGAAAAGGTAGCCAGAAAGTAAATGCTTCTATGGAAATAGATATACCTGGAGGAATAAACGAAGGACAAACTTTGACTTTACAAAATAGAGGTAATCAAGCAAGAGGTGGTGCAGGTGATTTGCATTTGCTTGTAAGTGTTGGTAAACATGCATTTTTGACTAGACAAGATTTTGACTTGTTACTAACTATTAATCTACCATTCATGGATTTGATTTTAGGTACAGAAATAGATATACCACTTGTAAAAGGTACATATAAGTTAAAAGTACCAGAATTAACTCAAAGTGGAACAGTATTTAGAATAAAGGGTAAAGGTGTAAAATATTTAAGAGGTAGTGGATTTGGAGATTTATTAGTTACTATAAACTCAGAGGCTCCAAGAACACTTGATAAAGATACAAAAAATATTTTGCAACAATTAAAAGAAAATAATAAAACGACTTATCCTAAATATTCAAATTTTAAAGACAAAATGTCAAAATGGAATTAAAAAAAGGTGATTATGAAATGTTTATTTCATTTTCACCTTTTTGTATTTTTGTTTCTATTATATTTTTTCTTGTGTTAAGTCATTATTTAATGATTTTTTTAGTTCTGAACTAATTAATAATTGACCTTTGTTTTTAGTTGCATCAGAATATGCATTATCAGTGTGATCTGGACCAAACTGCATATTAATACTTTCACTATAATCACTTAATTCATTTATATTGTTTTGCTCAATTTTTGAAAAATATTTAGTTAATATAGAATTCATGTCGTTACAACTTAGGCCAATAGTTACTTTTTCTACTTTATCGCCCATTGCGTTTAGAAAGCCGTTATTTAACCTAAGTAGGCATTTTATCATTTCTTCTTCTAGGGTTTTATCTGTTTTAATTTTATCTATAACAGCACTAGGAGATTCTATATTATCTAGAGTAATTTGTTTACTTTTTTCATCATACCAAACCCAAGCTTGTCCAATTATCTCATTGTTGTATCTAAATACTATAAAACTAGAATTAGGCATTTTCATGCCGTATTCAACGCAACTGCCACCATTATCACCTAATCTTTGGCAACATTGGGTTATAATACCAACTATTGCACCGTGTCCATCTGTCTTAGGTAACAACTCGTATGTGATACGATGTTTTTCTTCATCTTTATCACAAAGTAGGCGTTTTTCTACATTTTCTTCTTTTTCCCAGTTTACAATGCCTTGTGTAAAAGCTTTTGCAAGTTTAATCATATGTTCTTTTGTTTCACCATTTTCACCTAATATTTTTAAAAAATCATTAAAAATTTCAGAATCATATTTTAACTCGCCTTTGTCGTTTTTAAAATCTTTTACAGCAAGTTCGTATTTTTCTAGTTCTTCTTGCATGATCTCTTCGGGGTAGTTGTAGGTAGCGAAAGTATTTATTATATCATTTGTTGTTAGTTTTGAATATCCACCATGTCCGCCTTTAATATTTTTTCTGCCATTTTTATCTTTCAAAATGTCAAAATTATTATATAATGATGGAACAAGAGACACGATAGTATTTGTAAGATAATCTATTTTTGTTATAAAGTTTCTGCCTTCAATATTAAGTACATTGTTTTTCTTAATTTCTTGTCCGTAACTATCCTTTTTTACAAAAAATCTTTTAAAAAGTTCTGCAAAATCAGGATTTGCACCTATTTGAAACGTGTTGCAGTCATCAAACATAAAGTGCAAGTCATCTATGCTTAAATTTGGTAATATTGCCTGCTCTATAAATTTGGCAGTTTTATTAGAGCTTGCGTTATCTTTCTCAAAAACACCTAATGTATAGCAACATTTGAAAAAAGATTCAATATCTTCGTATTTTTTTAAGTCAGCGTTTTTTACTAAATCAGTCCATATTTTTCTATTTTTATAAAACAATTCTATATCTTTTGGATTCATGTTTTTAACAATGTAAAAAGGAGGGACTTCATTAGAGTGCTTATCTAACCACTCATATACTTTGTAACTGTCAGTGATATGTAATTTTTCTAATTTGTTATATGGTTTTGCATATTCTTTATAAAAATCTACTGGTTGGGATATTAGTTGACCATTTTGTTCTTCAAAAAATGTATTTTTTGATGTTATTATACAAGTGCTAGGCTTAAAGTATCTAATAGGCTCTTCTATTTGAAATTGTTCATTGTTTCTTCTTACATAAAATTTAAAATTCTCATTTTGAAAGCCGTATTTAAATAAAGACTCATTGTTTTTTGTTGTACAATCCAAATCAAAAGGGATAGATACTTCTTTAAGGTTGTCATGGCTTTGCGAAAGTATAGAGTTATAAATGGAAGTGCTGTTAGGGAAACTTATGTTTTCTAAATTCTTGTTACTGGAAAAGGCTTGTGAATAAATAGTGTCTATTTGAGTGTTTTTTAAGTCTACATCTTTTAAATCGTCACATTCACTAAAAGCGGAGTAGCCAACTTTTTTGATAGAGTTAGGAATATAGAGTGTATAGAGATTATCTTTTGACGAATTTGTTTCTAATTCTTTTAAATTGGAAATATTGTTAGTAGATGTTATTTTATAAAGGCCTTTAGTATTAGTAAAAGCATATTTCTCCAGTTCTATGCAGTTTTCTGGAAGTTGAGTATACTTTGTGCCTCTTATTAAAGAGCAAAATTGTTCACCATTATTTTCTATTTTTCTAAAAATACCTTTATTTTTATATGAAAAGAAATGTTTATTATTTTCATTTATAATGATGTCTTGTATATTGTCGCAAAAGATAAAAGGCCTATGTGAAATATATTCAACATTTTCGCCTATATATATTTTTTTCAAATCTTTACAATCTGATATACATTGATAGCCTAATTCCTTAATAGAATTAGGAAAATGAATTTCTTGTAAATCATCTAAGCCGCAAAAGCAACCGCTTGCAATTATCTCTATGTTTTCTTGTGGAAATTTACCTTGTGTACTTTTGTACAAAGTTTTATGGTTGTACAATAAAGTGTTATTTTTATCTGAAATAAAGTTTTTGTTTTCTGGTGACAAAACTACTTTTTTTAGATTTATAGTTTGACAAAATGCGCTGTAACTAATTTTATGTAAATTTTTTCCTATATATATTTCTTCTGTGTCGTTATCATTTACCAATTGTCCATTAATTTCTAGCAAACTTTCCGGAAAATGAAGTCTTTTAAGATTGGCACAATTCCAAAAACAATAACTTTGTATATACAATAAACCTTCATTTAACTCTATTTCAGAAGCATTACAATTTTCAAATGCAAGTTCAGCTATATTGGTGATATGTTTTGGTAAAATTATTTTATCGTTTTCATAATCACTGCACATAATAAGGGAGTATAAAGTTTCATTATTTTCATTAATTTCTTTTTTTATCAAAAACTTTTCATCTACAACACTAAAAATTTCGTTTGCAGAATCTACTGTGAATTTAACTATTTCTTTTTGATGTTGAGAACTAAATGCACAAGGATATATTTCACTTACGTTTTTAGGTATACTCACTTCATCAAGAGAAGTGTTATAAAAAGCATAACCATCAATACAGGTTAGTGAATCAGGAAGATGAATACTTTTTATCTTTGCACAATTATAAAAGGCTTTACAACTTATTTTTTCTAAGCCTTCGTTAAAAATTACACATTCTAAGTTTGGGCATGAAAAAAAAGCTGATTCCTCAATAGTAACTACACTTTTAGGAAATACAATTTTTTTAATATCCTTTTTTATAGAAGAGGGGTAATCATATGCAGAAATGGTATCTAAACCATCTATAAAAGTTAAAGTACCTGTATCATTGTCAAAAATATATTTTTTTTCCATAAACTATTATCCTTTTTTAATTTATCAATAATATAACATAAAAGAAAGTCTAAGTCAATATAAAAAATGTTTAAATAGAAACATTTGGTATTAGTATTAGTATAGTATGCTTTATGAGTGTTGCATATAGAAAAATAATATCTTATCTTTAGAAGCGATATTTTTTAATCTGTTTTAATTTGTTCATCTACTACTTCGGGGGAGTTTTGTGCGATATCATTATTTTGAGATGTTTCGTTATTATTTTGGAAGGAATCTCGTGCAATGTTTGTTGCAATATCCATACCATCTTTCTGAAAATTTATATCCTTAAATTTTACAACAGGTTTTGCGTTTGTTTTTGATAATTTCTTTTCTTGAATGGATAAATCTACATGTTTTAATATTTGGTTGCAACCTGTTGAAGATAATCCGCAAGAAGCACCGACTACGAGTGCATCTAAAAAGTTTTCTGCGTAGGGTATAGTGCCAGGTTCAAAAATATATGTTAATAATGTTATAATCATACCCAAACCTATAGATATAATTGGAACAAAATGTTTTAATCTATCTTTAAAAAATATTTTTGCCATTTCTACTATACCATAAACTACAGTTACAAGAATTAAAAGTGTCATTTGTTACCTTCTTTTATTTTTTTATTTTGCTTAATTGTTTCTTTTTGTTTTATTATAAAAAATTCATTATCTTGCATATTTGTTCTTATTGTACTATTTCCTGCAATAAAGCAATCATTTCCAATAATTCTAGGAGCAATGATTGTTGAGTTAGAGCCAATAAAACATCTATCACCAACTTTACACCTATGCTTTTTTTCTCCGTCAAAATTGCAAAATATAGTACCAGCGCCTATGTTGCAATCTTTTCCTATATCACAGTCTCCTACATAACTCATATGACTTATTGCAGTATTTTCGCCAATGGTACTATTTTTAATTTCGCAAAAGTTGCCTACTTTACAGCCTTGTTTTAAAAGGCTATTAGGTCTTATATGTGCAAAAGGACCTATTGTGCAGTTGTCTTCTATAACGCTATCTTCAATCACACAATAAGGTAAAATTTTTACATTTTGTCCTATTTTACATTTGCCTAAAAAAATACAACTTTCGTGTATATAATTTTTCATATTGTATAATATGATTTTTTTATAGATTTGTTTCCATTTTGTATTTTAAGTACTCTTGACAAAATAGAGAATTGTGCTATACTTGTATTGAATAAGTATGTAATAATTTATTACAAATTATGGTAAAATTTTATATTATTATATAGTTTTTTTGCGTGGAGGTTTTATGAGAATAGATATAGCACAAGTTCTTGCACTTAATTATAGAAAAGCTAAAGCAAATGCGCTTATTCCCTTTGAATATATAAAAGATGTTCTTAATATCGCTATTAGGAATGATAAAAACATAAGAAATTTGCTAAGTGAAAATTCTATTGCAGAAACTATAAAAGAAATTTTAGAAGTAGTGATAAAATTTAATACCAGCACAATTAAAATGTATAACCTTTTAGCAAAATCAGTTAATTCATTGGAAGATTTATTTAATATGATAATAAAGCATGTAGATTATGATTTGTATCAAATAGAATTATCAGAAGAAGATGAAAAGGATTACTGTTACGCTCTAAGTATAAAAGAAATTTATCTTGAGAGTGCAAAATTTTCTGAGTTCTATGTAGAAATGATAAGTAAATATATTTCAATATTAAGACTTGCTAAGTTAAATAATGTAGCAGATAAGGTAGAAGAGTTAATAAATGTATTTCAAGATACAATAATACCTAATTATAAAGTTGCTGCAGATGATTTTGGGGAAATTTTATTAAATTTTTCTTATTACAATAAGAGTAATCCTATAAAATTTAAAAAATTTCCTCTTACAAATTTGAGAAAAATTCAAAACATTTCAATTTCAGATGGTCATATTACTTATGAGTCAGATAGTCAACAATCTAAATAATTACAAAATTTTAACATTTTTTTAAAATCTTATTGACAAAGTATATATTTTTGTGTATCATAATAAAGTCAATTTAGGCTTTATGGCGGTGTGGCTCAGCTGGTTAGAGCACTCGGCTCATACCCGGGAGGTCGGTGGTTCGAGCCCACCCACCGCTACCATAAGGCCCCATGGTCAATCGGTTAAGACATCGCCCTTTCACGGCGAAGTGAGGAGTTCAACTCTCCTTGGGGTCACCAATAAAAACTAGCTTTTGCTAGTTTTTTTTCTATATTTATTACTATTAAATTACTTGCTTTTAGTGTTTGTTTATGGTAAAATTTTATTGTTAATAAGGAGAAAAAATATATGTTTATTTTAGTTTCTGGCAGTAGTGGAGTAGGTAAAAATACAGTGCTAAACGAAGTGTATAAAAGAAAAAAAGAAGTGAAGCCTTTTATAACTTATACAACTAGAAAAATTAGAGAAGGTGAAATAAATGGCATTCATTATCATTTTATAGATAAAGACGAGTTTTTAAGTAGATATGAGCAAGGCAAGTTTTGCGAAATGGAAGAAATTCATGGCAATTATTATGGTTCACAAATGCAAGATATTGAAGAAGCTATATATGGTGATAAAATCTTAATTAAGGACCTAGGCGTAGAAGGTGTAAAAAATTTGATAGACATTTTAGGCAAAGAAAATGTTATAACTATTTTTATAGATGCTCCAAAAGAAGTTTTAAAACAAAGACTTGAAAGTAGAGGAGAAAAAGAAATAGAATTAAGGTTAAGTAGATATGACTATGAACACACCTTTTTAAATCAGTATGATTATATAGTTGAAAATATTGACTTAAACGATTGTGTAGAGGAAATATTAGAAATAATAGAAAATCATAAAAAAAAATTAGTTGAAAAGGAAGAAAAAAATGTCAGAGTTAATGAAAATATTAAGTGAATGTATTGAACTTAGTTTTGATATGATGAAAAATTTTTCATTGTCAGAATATTCTATAAATGAAGGTGAAGTTAAGCAAAGTATGGAGCAGTTAAAAAGAGCAACAGCAACATTAAAAACTTGTCAAAAAGATTGCTTTTTAGAACTTGCAGAAGAACTAGGGTTTGAAATAGAAGAAGTAGATGAAGATTTAGACAAGTTTAACCTTATGTCATTCCTTAGTGAATTTGGTGTAGGTGCTACTATGCTTTTAAAGGTTGAACTTGGAGAAGATGTAGAACTAAAAAATATAGCAATAAATAAAATTAAAAACTCTTTAGGTAAAGTTTACTATTTAAGCAATCATATGTTTGATTAGGAGATTTTGTATATGGTCAATATCGTTCTTATAGAGCCAGAAATTCCTCAAAATGCTGGTAATATAGTAAGAACTTGCAGTGCAATAGGTGCAAAACTTTATATGATAAAGCCTTTGGGCTTTATTTTAGATGACAAGCATTTTAAAAGAGCAGGAATGGATTATCTAGATTTTTCTCAAATACAATTAGTAGATAGTTTTCAAGAGTTATTTGAACAAAATAAAGATAAGATTTTTTATTTTGCAAGTACAAAATCTAAAAAGAAATATACAGATGTTGTTTATGAAAATGATTGTTTTATAGTTTTTGGCAAAGAGTCTAAGGGTATAGATGAAAATATTTTGAAGGATAATTATAGTAATTGTGTTCGTATACCTATGGACTATAGAGCAAGAAGCTTGAATTTGAGTAATAGTGTAGCAATAATAGCCTATGAAGCAATGCGACAACAAAACTTTGATGGTTTACAAGAATTTGGTAAGTTGACGAAATATGATATATAGTTTTGTTTTTTGCTAAATGATAACATTCATTATAAATCAAAAGTAAAATTAATTTTAATATAGATAATAAAAAAGGAACATCTGAAGTGAGGTTTTTAGGGTTCACTTCACATCGTTCCTTTTTTTACTATTTTTATAGATTTATGTTTAATTATTTTTCAAAAGCAAAGTTTCCATTCTCAAAAATAACTACATCTTCACCTTTTTTAGTATGACCTATTATTGAAAGGTCTGAACTTCCTACCATAAAATCTACATGAATTATACTATTATTGCAACCTTTTTTATTTAATTCTTCTTTGCTATATTTTTCATAATTTTTTATTGTATCGTTGTAGCATTCGCCAAAAGCAAAATGGCAACTAGCATTTTCATCAAAAAGAGTAGAGTAAAATAATGTCTTAGAATTATTTATAGGATTATTATAAGGAACTAGTGCAATCTCACCTAATCTATTTGCGTTTTCATCCATATTTAACATATGTTTCAAAGTGTCTTGTCCTTCGCTTGCGCTAAAATCTATTACTTTACCATCTTTGAATGTAAATCTCATATCTTTAATAAGTACACCATTGTAATTTAGTGGAAAAGTACTTACTAATGTTCCATCTACTTTATAAGCGTGAGGAGTAGAAAATACTTCTTCAGTGGGTATGTTTGGAAGATAATCTATTCCTTGTTTTGTTATATTTTTTCCGCCTTGCCATATATGGCCATCTGCTAGATAAACTTTAAGATTAGTGCCTAAACTATTTTTGTACTGTACATACTCTAAATCTAAATCGTTTAGAAACTTGCATCTATTTACGAGTTTATCATTATGTTCTTTCCACAAAGCAAGTTCATCTGTTGCTTCATCAATTCGACACATTTTGAAAATCATGTTCCATAATTTTTGTACAGCTTCTTCTTCTGTATCATTAGGGAAAACTTGTTTTGCCCATTTTTTAGAAGGAGCTGCAGCGATACACCATTGATATTCTCCTTCTATTTTATCAAACAAATCTTTTGCAAGTTTTGAAATGTCTTTGCTTGATTCTGCCATTTTTTCACTATCTACATCTTTAAAAGCATTTGGGTCATCATCGTCAATATGAATGCGTACAACTTTATTGTCTGTAAGCCATTCTAGTCTTGCTCGTGTATAAGGTTTTATCTCTTTTAAAACATCTAAACTCGCATATTTGTATGCGATGACAGATGTTTTATCGTTTACCCATTGAATGGAAACAAATTTTGCTCCCGCTTGGTAACATTTTTCCATGATTATTTCAGCAAGCCATGCATTTTCTAAGGAAGATGATATATCTACAATTTGACCTTTTTGTACATTTGCACCTACATTTACTATAAGGTTAGCATATTTTTCAATTAAGACATTGTTCATTAATATTCCTCCAATAAATTAAGTCTAACATTAATTATATGAAAAAGTCAATAAATTATAAGTTCAAATAATAATTTTTAAAAAAGTATATTTATAAGGTTTTTGACATATACTTTTATATGGAAAATTTTGATGTTGAACTAAGTAGTGAAAATAAAATAGAAGATATTATATATTTTGTAAAAAAGTATGATACTATTGCTAGTATTTGTGCAAAGTTTTGTGTAGAAGAAAACCAAATACTACAAGATAATGATTTAACACCAAATGATGAATTGCAGGAAGGGGATATTTTATGGATTAGAAGAAGAAACATAGCAACATATGTAGTAAAACCTTTAGATACTATAGAGAAAATTGCTATAAAATACGGAGTAAGTACTGAACATATAAAAAAATTGAATGGAATATCAAATGTATTTATTGGACAAAAAATAATGATATAACATATATTTTTACAAATTTTTCAAAAAAATTATACTATTTTACAAATTTCTTTTCAAAAAAGTATTGACAATGGCATTTTTGAGGTGTATAATAAAAGTACATTGTTAGATGTGCTTTGACGCGGAGTGGTAGCAGTTCGGTAGCTCGTCGGGCTCATAACCCGAAGGTCGCAGGTTCAAATCCTGTCTCCGCAACCATTAAGGAGTGTACGCTCCTTTTTTTTGTTCTTAATCAGAGATTAGTTCACAAACCATTTTGTCAAAATGTATTTTGTCTATAAAATCTTCTTTGTAAAATGTTGTGTTGTGAAAAAAATATAAATGTTGATAATGCTTTTTTATTAGTATTGGTGTTTCTACATCTAAAGCGTTACAAATATCACTCATATATAATTCAAGTTTATTTATATTATAATTAGCAGGTAAATTGTACATATAGTCCTTGCTAATTTTTTCATTTTTAATAAGTTTAGTCCATATTCTCATGTAATTAAAATATAATATTTTAAAAAAAATTGCAAGTAATATAAAGAAGTTTGTATATATTTGTAATAATTGAACAATATAAAATTATGTTAGGAATATCAAGAAGAATAGACCAGTTAGGTAGAATAGTTATACCTATTGAAATAAGAAAAAAATTGAAGTTAGAAGAAGGTAGTTTGGTTGATATAAATATCTCTAATGATAGTCTTGTACTTACAAAAAACGAACCTTTGAAAGATTTTAAAAAATACATAATAGATATATGCGACAATGTAAAAGATTGCATATTTTTTGTGATTGGCGAAAAAAGTGTAATCTATGCCAGTGGTAGTTATAAAAAACACGAAAATAGAGAAGTGAATGATGACTTTTTAGAATTTTGCAAAAATTCAAATGGTTTAACAAGTGATATCAATATTTTTGAAGATAATATAAAAGACAAATACGCCTATTGTTATCCTCTAAAAACTTTTGGCGATGTTCATGGTTTTGCTTGTTTTCTTTTTAATAATGAAGCAACATTAGAAAATAAGGGTATGATGAATTTTGTCTGTGATTACATAGCGTCAAAACTTTAATGCAAAGCATACTTTCTTCTATTAAAGCATTTTTGTCAAAAGGCGTAGTCAAAGGTGCTTTAGTTCTTTGTATATCTGCCCTTATTTGTAAATTCATAGGCATCTTTTATAGAATACCGTTAACAAACATAATAGATGCGGCAGGCATAGGTTTGTATCAATTAGTTTTTCCTATATATTCTTTACTTCTTATATTATCTTCAAATGCGTTGCCTGTTGCTATAAGTAAAATAGTAAGTCAAAAGATTAAGGAACAAGATTTTTCGTATATAGCAAAATTGAAAAAAGTTGCTATTATTTTTTTTGGTTTATTTGGTTTTGTTTTAACCGTTCTTTTAATGCTTTTTGCTAAGCAGATTAGTTCTTTGCAGGGCAACGAATCGGCATATATTGGGTATATTGCTATAGCTCCTAGTGTATTTTTAGTTAGTATACTTTCTGTATATAGGGGGATATTTCAAGGATTTAAAGATATGAAGCCTACAGGATATTCGCAAGTAATAGAACAGGTTGTAAAACTTGTTTTAGGTCTTTTTTTGCCTATATACTTTTCTTCATATGGATTAGCGTTTCAGGTAGGAATGGCGCTTGTTGGTGTTACTATAAGTGAATTTATTGCTTTAATTTATATTATAGTCTTATTTTATTTTTTTAAAAAAACTAAAATTAAAACAGGTATTATATCTTTAAATAATGCAAAATATAAAGATCTATTAAAAGTTTTATTAAAAACGACTTTTCCTATTATGCTAGCAAATTGTATTATACCTTTATGTGTTGTTATAGAGAGTTTTCTTATTATAAATGGACTTGTATATGTGGGTTACAATATTTTATATGCGACACAAGTATATGGTGTATATAGCGGTGTTGTCACTACGCTTATAAATGTTCCTATAGTTTTAGCGAGTTCTATAGGAGTTGCCCTTGTCCCACATATTTCAGCAGAAAATAAATCTAATGATGTAACTGTAAATAGATCAAAAGATAATAAAGAAAAAAGCAGTGCATTATATCAAAGTTTTAATAATTGCGTTAAATTAGGTTTAATTATTGCTATTCCTTCTGCGTTGTTTTTTTGTTTTTTTTCGTTTTTTATTATTAGGCTTTTGTATCCAACATTAGAATTTGAATTGCAAAATCTATCTGCATTATTACTTATATTTTCATCTATAAATATTGTATCATTGTCTTTTACATATATTTGTTCAAGTTATTTGCAAGCTTTAGGTAATTTGTACGAACCTGTAATATGTATGTCTATTATGAATTTTTTAAGATTAATTATATCTTTTATTGCGCTAATTGAATTTGGTATTTTATCTTTTATTGCTTTTAGCGCATTTGTATATATTTGTCAAATGATGACACTAATTAGTAGTATAAAGAAAAAAATAGAATAAGTAAGTATGTAAGACAAATAATTTAAGTATATTATAAACAATTGAAAAAACTTATAATAACATAGTAAAATACTTGAAAATAATTTTGGCAAATGGTAGAGTATTTGTATATATAAAAAGAGGGTTGAAATGAAAAAAAGTATAAAATATATTAGTTTTGTTGTATGTATTTGTTTTATTGCGCTATTTGGAACGGCTTGTTCTATTTTGGACCCTTTTACTAAAAGTGCTTATGATATAGCTGTAGAAAATGGTTTTGTGGGTACTGAGGCAGAATGGCTAGAGAGTTTAAAAGGCGAAGATGGCGCATATGCTGGAAAGGGAGATTCTGCGTATGACATAGCTGTGAAAAATGGCTTTGAGGGGACTGAAGAGGAGTGGTTACAATCATTATTTGATTCTATAAAAAATGATGATGCAAACATGCAATATGCCACTAATCAAGCAATGCGTAGTGCAGTAATGATAGAATCTAAAGTTGTAAATGGTTTTCTTGAAAGTACTTCTACTGGTTCTGGTGTTATTGTAGACTATAATGCTGATAGCGATATTGCATATATTATCACTTGTTTTCATGTTATTGCAAATACAGATAATAAAACTACTTATGCGAGTAATGATATAACTATATATTTTTATGGTGGAGAATATGAAGGCTTTGGCATAAAGGCAAATTATGTAGGTGGTACTCCTTATACTGATATTGCGATTTTACAAGCAAAAATAAGTGATGCAACATGGAATGCTTTTAATCTTAAAGTGGCAGATATTGAAACAGATAGTGGATATTTGGGAGAATCTGTAGTTGCTATAGGTAATAGTAATGGTGCTGGTTTAAATGCTGTTAGAGGAAATATTAGTAAGCCAATAGAGATAATTAGTATAGAAGATGTTGTTCCTGTATCTACAACTGTTGGAAATACTTCAATTAGAGCGATGAGATTTAACGCTATAGTTGCTCATGGAAATAGTGGTGGAGGTCTTTTCAATAGTAAAGGTCAACTTATTGGAATAGTTAATGCAAAATCTTTGGATGAAGAAGAAGCAAATTTTTCTTATGCTATTCCTATTTCACAAGCTTATGCTATTTACATTAATATTATGGAACAATTAAAAGATAATCCTTCTTTAAGTTATGCTGTAGCTAAAAAGTATACATGTGGTTTAGAATTGTATATCAAAGATGTGGGTACTGAGCTACAGGAAGGCAATGAGTATGAAGGATATGAGTCAAATCTAAAGATTAAGGAAACTGTTGGTGTAGAAAAAAGTAGCAATGCAGGATTATCTAAAGATGATGAGATAGTAGAAGCTACACTTACTAGAAATGGAGAAGTCTATAAATCTATAAAAATATATACTGTTTATGATTTACCTGAATTTATGTGGTATGCAAAACAAGGAGATATTTTAACAATAAAATACAAAGATATGACAGATTCTAAATATAAATTAGTTGATATAAATATTTTGGATTATATAAGCAATCTAGCATATTATAAACAAAATTTAGTATACGCTTAAAATGAAAAACGAGAGTTTTTCATTTTTTTATCACATTAAATTTTGTCAAAAAAATATATATTTGAATATTTTTTGATATGTATAAAATTGACAAAATATTAATAAAGTAATATATTATATTTATAATACTTAAATTTAGCTAGGAGATAGATATGAGTTTTTTACTGCATGAAAGTGTGTATTTTAGCATATTTGGTTTAAAGATATATATGTATGGTGTTATGATAACACTAGGGATATTAGCAGGAGTCGCTCTTGCTTTTTGGACATTTAAAAAAAGAAACTTAAACACAGACCATATTGTAAATATTGGTTTGATTGCTATTCCTTGTGCTATTTTAGGTGCTAGAATTTATTATTGTTTATTCTATGATAAGAGTTATGATTTTTTGAGTTTTTTTGATATAACAAGTGGTGGGCTTGCAGTTTATGGTGCAATAATTGGCGGTGCTATAGCAGTACTAGTTTATTGCTTAATTAGAAAAATAAATTTTTTTCAAATGGCGGACGCTATTGTACCATGTCTTGCTATAGGGCAATGTTTAGGTAGAATAGGGTGCTATTTTGGTGGATGCTGTTATGGTGAAGAAACTACATTACAAATGTTTCCTTTTAGTGTAGAAATAGATGGTGTTTGGCATTTGGCTACATTCTTTTATGAAAGTTTTGCAACATTAATTATTTGCATTGTTCTATTAGTTCTACTTCGCTATGTTAGATTAAATGGCTTTGTATTTTGTGCTTACTTTTTATTATATGGAATTGCAAGATTCTTTATAGAGGGCGTGAGAGGGGATAGTTTGTATTTCTTAGGTATGAGAGTTTCTCAACTATTAAGTGCTATTCTAATAGTTTGCGCTATAGGCTTAGCTATATTTTTTGTTTTTTATTACAAGAAAAAAGGCTCTTTACAAGATATATGGGTTGTAGGTGATAAAAGTGCATTAGTTAATGCTGAATTACAAGATAATAGTCAAAACAATGTAGAGATTAATAAAATGGAAGTAAAAGAAGTAAGTGAAGATAAAGAAATTGATGTAGAAAATGAATTAGATAAAAAATTAGAGACAATAAATGAAGATGTAATTACACAAGAAGATAGTGGTGAACATAAAAAAGATGGTGAAAAAAACAAAAAGAGAATTGTAAAGAAATCTAAGGCAACATTAAATAATAAAGATGAAAATGTAGATATTGAATAAAAGGAAGATTGTGATATGTTATTTGAAACAGAGAAAAATGGTTATAAAAAAGAGTCTGTAGATAGGTATATAGCAAATCTTGAATTAAGTGCAAATAAACAAGGCGAACAACAAAGGCTAAGGATTAGCGAGCTTGTAAGTGAAAATGAAAAATTAGAAACAAAATTGTCTGCATATAAAAATAAAGAAGATTTAATATCAAAAGCGTTAATAGATGCTATGGCGAGAGCAAAAAAGATAGAAGAAAATAGCAGAAAAATATATGATTTAGAGATACAAAAGATAAGACTACTTTATAATAAATATAAAAGTTTACTAGATAATCTTATTGAGAACAATTCTTGTTTGGAAATGGTAGATAGTGTAACTAAGCATACAAGAAATTTTAAAAGCAGTATAAACAAAGTTTTAAGTAGTCAAAACGAAAGGGCAAATATTACGCAAAATGCAGATGCAAAGATGAGAGAGTTGTTAACAAAAATGAATAATGTGGTGGCGGAAAGAAATACAGAATCTCAAAATAATAAAGTTCAAAACAATGCTTTTGAGCAAACTTCTACGCACGCTGTGAATATTAAGCCTATTTGTGATATTAATCTTGAAAAAACAGATAAGTTTGAAAATTTGGTAGACAAATTTTTAGAAACAGATGAAACTAATACAAATGCATTTGCAAAACAACTTTTACATGAAGAACAAAAATCTAATGGTTTTGATTTAAGTGAAGCAGTAACTCCAACTGAGAGTTTAGAAGATATAATGAAGTCTTTTGATTTAGATGAAGATTAGGATATATTATGAAGAGATTAGATATAGAATTATATAAAAGAGGTTTATGCGAAACTAGAAATAAAGCGCAAGAATTTATAAAAAAGGGTCTTGTAAAAGTAAATGACAGGGTTGAAAATAAGTCTAGTTTTTTAATAGGTGATGAAGATAAATTACGCATTGAATATCCTGCAAAAATGTATGTTTCTCGTGGTGGGGAAAAATTAGAAAAAGCGTTGCAAGAATTTAATATTAGTGTGCAGGATAGAGTTGTTATTGATGTAGGAAGTTCTACAGGTGGTTTTTGCGACTGTCTTTTACAAAATGGTGCATCAAAAGTTTTGTGCGTAGATGTAGGCACTTCTCAGTTACATGCAAAACTTAGAAATGATAATAGGGTAATTGCTTTTGAGAATACGGATATAAGAGATTTTTATGCTATGGAATATAATGCAACTTTGCTTGTTGCTGATGTATCTTTTATTTCTTTAACAAAGATTATCCCTAGTATAGCAAAATTTCAAACTGTTTTAGATTTTATTTTACTTATTAAGCCTCAGTTTGAATGTGGTGTAGAAGTTGCGAGTAAAAGCAAAGGAATAATAAAAAATTTCCGTGTACATAAACAAATAATAAAAAACATATGCGATTGTTTAAATGAAAATAATCTTGAAGTAGTAGATTTAACTTTTTCTCCAATAACAGGTGGTGACGGAAATACAGAATATCTTATACACGCAAAAAGAAAAGGCAATAAATTTACTTTTAATGTAAAGAAGATTGAAGAAATAGTTAAACAAGCGGAAAAGGAAAGGTAGGAAGGAGTAAAGTGTTTGAAATATTAGAAAAAAGTTTTGAACTTTGTGATGCTGAACTTTTAAATATGGCAAAAAATAATGAAAAAGAAGCTTTAAAAGAGATAGATAACTATGTAATAATGTGTGAATCTCATATAGAACAAATTTTGCAAGATATAAATGCTATGACTGACACTAACAATAAACAAAATATTACGTTTGAATTGTTTGAGAAAGCGTATGAAGAAAGAATACTATATAGAGTAGATGATATATCTGCAGAAATGTATATGTTGCAAAATTTTCTTTTACAAAGTTTTGATGAAAATAATGATACAATTAAGGGTATTTTACAAGATATTGATGGGGTAGAAGCGTTGTTAATGCTTGTTCCTGAAGAAATAGAAAAAATGAAATGCGTAAAAATTGCATTAGAAAATTGTTAAATTAGTTTGTATTCGTATATATTTGTTATTTTATTATATTGATTGAATTCAAATACAAAGTATCTTGAAAAATAGGTATTTGTATTTTTTTTGTATATAAGACAAACAGTGTTTTTAGGGACTTCTATTTGAGGCGTTGCAATCATACAAAAATCGCCAAAAAAACCAGAAAATGCTTGCTTATTTATAGGCAAGTCGTAAGCAGTTTCATCAAGAAATGTTTGTGCTAGTTTATAGTCTTTTGCGTATATGTTTTGCATAAAGGCATAAGGTATTAGTTTAGTATTTTTTATTTGTCTTGGTTTTCTTTCATAGGCTACAAAAGTTTCAACAAGTTCAAGTGTGTTTTTGTCATAACAACTTATTTTTTTGTGATGTGCATATGTATTTAAGTTTTCTAAACATCTTATAAGATTGTCTTTTATTTCATATTGAGTGCAATATTGTTTTACTTGTTTTTCCTTATCAATAGAAAAAAGATGTAGCACTAAGTTGTCTTTGTCTTTACCATACAAAAATATTGTATTTTCATTTATTTCTATTTTTGGTTCGTAAAGTTGTTCTTGTATTTCAAATATTTTTATTTTATTTTTGTCTTGGTATTCTAATATATTGTTTTTAAAACTTGCGTGTTTAGTTTTGTTATTTGCTTCACAATAATTATTTTTAGAATCGCAACTTTGTACGGCGTTACTTCTAAAAGGAGTGATTAAAATTTCAAAAGTATTTTTCCCATAATCAAATATATGTAGAAAAGGTGCATTTGAAGTAATTGTTCCATCATGCCATTCTATTTTGCATAAGCAAGGCAAATAACTTGCGTTATTTATAGGTGTAAATTCTAAAAAAAATGCTTTATCAAAACAAACTTTTAGTTTAATTCTTTTTTCTTTTTTTAGAAAATAATAAAAATGATTATTTATTCCTAATCTGCCTTCAATTATGCAGGAAATTTTTATATATACCTTTTTCAATTATTAAACCTCTATATATTTTCATGTATACATTTTTTATTTTGGGATACAATCTATAAGTAAATATAGTCATGGAGTGTGAAAATTATGAATACAGAAAGTAAAGTTGCAACTCTTTTTTCATATATATCTCAAAATAGCAATATGCCATTGACAAGTATATTTGAAAAATTTTCAAAAAAGTGGAAACTTAGTAGGGATAGCGTTAGAAATATATATTATCAAAACTTTGAAAAGGTGAGTAAAGACCAAAATTTTTGCTCAGAATGCAAAATTCAAAGTTCTAATTTAAAAAAAAGTAGTATTTTTGTTTTTGATGAAAAGGAAAAGGAATGGCTTATTAAAAATATACTTTTGCAAATAAGTGAAGGAAATTCTGTAAGAAAAGCTTGCTTAAATATTGCAAAAGGTGATGCAACAAATATGATTAGGTACTTAAATAAATATAGAAGTATATTAAAAAAAGAGCCAGAATATATAGATAAGATAAGTAAAAAATATGAGATAACTTATAAAAATACTTTTCAAGAAAAAAATCAAACAAGAAAGATACAAAAAAAGGATAAGGGTATAACTATCCTTAATCCAAATGGTGAAGAAACAGGCAGTAATGAAACAATTAGTGTAGAAAAAAAATTAATAAAAATGCCTGAAAAGCCAGATATTATTTCCGATAAAGATATTCAAAGTTTATTTATGGGATTAGTAAGACTTGTTAAAAATAATACAATTAAAGAAGTTGACTATGCTTTTAATCAAAAATATAAAGAGCAAATTAATGAAATATATATTTTAAGAAAAAATTTAAAGATGATTAAAAACGAATTACAAGAAGAAAAAAGACATTCTTCTAGATTGCAATTAGAATTGAATCTATTAAAAAATGGCAAAGCTCAAGAATATATAAATTTTATGAAAAATATGAAAAACGATAATAGTAATGAACAAGAGACTAATTAATCATACAAATAACATAATAAGAAATAGTCATGTATAGGCATAACACAATACAAGGTAAAAATATAAAATATGCTTTTTTATTTGTTTTTTTAAGTTCGTGTACAAGTACTAAAGAAAGAAATATACTTATAGCACTAATGAATAAGGCAACCCAAACAAGATTTAAAACATTAGTAAAAAATACAGAAGCAACTATGCTTAAAGCTAGAAGTAAAAAAGTGATTTTAGTTTTTTTATTTGCGCCTTGTTTTTCTATTAATATAAAACTTGTATAGGCACATCCGCAAAATATACCTAGCATAATTATCCATAATATGCTACTAGAATATATCATTGGAATAGTGTATAAACTTAGTTCTAATGGATAATATACTAAAAATAGGCAAAGTGAAGCATATATAATAAATAGCAAAAATGTGCCAAGTAAAGAAAGTTTACTAAAATTTGAAATATCATGTTTAGATTTATATGCTATTCGTTTATTAAGTTCATTAGAGAGTTGTTGATTTTCTTGTATTTTTGAACTATTTATTGTTGTTTCATCTATAATACTTTTACTTTTTTTAATTTTTTTCATACTTTATTATATGTAAGCAAAAAATATTTCATACTTAAAAAATAACTTGAAAGCACTTCAAGTTATTTTTCTAAATTTTCTAAACTTCTTTCATAAAGGTTTCTACAAGCTTTATCTTTATAAGAAATTTCATGATATGGACGAGGTACATATGGAAGATATCCATTTTGTCTAGGAGGTTCTTGTGTTCTTTCATATAGATTTCTTCCAACTTTATCTCTGTAAGTCATTTCATTATAAGGTGGGATATAATATTTGTTTTTTGCTTGATAACAATTATTTTCTTTTTCACAATAATTTAAAGAACCTTTACTTTTAAATTCTCTTAGATACATATACAAAACTCCTTAATTTACTAATAAAACTATAGCACAAGAGTATATTTTTGTCAAGTCTTGTATTTTTTATATTTAAACATATATTTTTGTAACTTTTTGTTTTTATAAAAAATGACTTAGTTACGAAAATCTTGTATTTGTTTGACTACACTATTTGTCTATGATATTATTATTAAAGGAGATTTATTTATGAAAGAAAGTGCATTTGTTACGGGCTCAACGGGTTTTATAGGTTCTCATTTAGCGTGCATATTGGTTGAAAGCGGTATAAAAGTTTTTGGTTTAACAAGAAGTGGAGTTAGTAAAAATAAAAAATTTATGCAATATGTCGCTAGTGGAGATATAGAACTTATTAAAGGTGATATGGAAAAAATAGACGAGTTGCAATTGCCTAATGTTGAATATATATACCATGTTGCAGGGAAGGTTAGTGTATGGGGCAAAATGGAAGAGTTTTTAGACACCAATTGTAAGGGGACTGAAAAACTTTTATCTTTAGCGGAGAAAATGCCGAATTTAAAATGTTTTACATATTTTAGTTCTGTTGCTGTATATGGGTTTTATGGTTATAGCAACATTAAAGAAAATGGTGCAATGCGCCCTATGAAAAATCCTTATCCTTTAAGTAAAATGCTTGCTGAAAGCATTGTAAAAGAACATTGCAGAAAACATAATATAGACTTTGTAATTATAAGACCAGGAAATGTTTATGGCGAATACGACTATACATCTTCTTACGATATATATAAAAGAGTTAAAAAAGAAAAAATGATGATGTGTGGTGGCGGAAAATATAAGTCTTGTTTCGTTTATGTGGGTAATCTTGTAAAAGCAAGTCAGTATCTTAGTGAAAACGCTAATTGTCATAATACTGATTATAACATTACTGATGGCAACGATATGACTTTAAGGCAAGTTTTAACATTAATTGCAAAAAACTTTGGAGTAAAAGCAAAGTTTAAGAATGTTCCGGCAACATTGTCTAGAATGATAGCAGGGGTAGTAGAGGGTTCATATAAACTTTTTAGAATAAAAAAAGCGCCTTTAATAACTAAGTTCACAGTTGAACAAAATTTGCACGACTATTCTTTTGATATT
Organism: uncultured Christensenella sp.; assembly: GCA_949292875.1. GTDB lineage: Bacteria > Bacillota > Clostridia > Christensenellales > UBA1242 > CASFBJ01. Next base: position 8,675 of record CASFBJ010000017.1, on the reverse strand, counting down.
TCAAAAACTTTAAATACAGGTTTTAATATACCTTTCACTACAGAAGAAGGCATCTCAAATACTGTAAAATGGTTTAATGAAGAAGCGGAGATAAAATAAAATAAGGTAATAAGTTAAATGAAAGATAAGATACAACAAGAATGGAATATGATAACTCAAAATGGAGATAAAAAAAGCGTTCAAGCTTTAATTTTTGCTATTTTTATCCTTTTTGTATATTGTTATTTTGGTAGTTATTCTTTTTTTGAAAAAACTTTTGGGTTTGTAGAAAATGTAGAATATTACAAAATTATTTACCATAATTGTATGAGCTTTTTATTGTTTTTTTGCCTTGGACTACTGTTTACTAAGTTTATAATGCGTGAGAAACTAACAAATGTAGGTTTAGGGTTAGGTAATAAAAAGTTTGGTGGAATAATTATACTTATTGCAACTTTTGTAATTCCAATTATTACATTAAGTGTGCTTTTAGATGCAGATATGATAAACACTTATCCATTAGTTGACTTAAGTGCAAATAATTTATGGTGGCAATGGGTTTTGTATTTTGCCTCATACATTCTTTATTATATAGGCTGGGAATACTTATTTAGAGGTATTTTGCTTTTTGGTTTGAAAGATAGGTGCGGTATTCTTATAACTATACTTATAACTACACTAATATCTGCGCTTATTCATACAAGTATAGCAGGTTTTGGTAAACCTATGATAGAAACTTTATCCGCCATTTTTGCAGGAATTATATTTGCTTTTATTACATATCGTTCAAATTCTATATATTATTCATTGTACCTTCATGCTTTAGTTGGTATTTGTACAGATATATATATTTTTTTCCTAGCCTAACTAGAAAATAAAATATGGTAAATAGATTATGTAAATGTAAATAGAAGTATTTAATCGTTGAAAATAGTGCTAATTAATACTTGTCTAGCAATAATTAAAAAAATAATAATTTTTTAAAAAAAATGTTGACAAACTATATTCGTTTTGCTATTATATATCTTGTAGCGAATAAAGATATGGGAGCATAGCTCAGTTGGTAGAGCATCTGCCTTACAAGCAGGTGGTCATAGGTTCGAGTCCTATTGTTCCCACCATTTTGTCTTTATTCGCTATTTGCGGGAGTGGCTCAGTGGTAGAGCATCGCCTTGCCAAGGCGAGGGTCGCGAGTTCGAATCTCGTCTTCCGCTCCAAAAACTGAGAACTGATAAAGTTCTTTTTTTTGTTTAGGCAATTTGTAGACATAATTAAAAAATTTTTCATATATTTGTATAGACTTTATAATAGTTTATTAAAAAGTTTTAACAAATAATTGACATTTTAAAATGTTTGTGATATTATAATCGTATCTTATCATGAGGTTTTAGATGCATTAATAATGGCACCATAGCCAAGCGGTAAGGCAGAAGTCTGCAAAACTTCCATTCACCAGTTCAAATCTGGTTGGTGCCTCCATTTATGCCGTTGTGGCGGAACAGGTAGACGCAAGGGACTTAAAATCCCTCGGAGGAAACTCCGTATCGGTTCGATTCCGATCATCGGCACCAAATTTGCAATAAAAAAATCGTTTATGAACGATTTTTTTTTAAATAATTTATGAATAATAAATGTGTTTGTTAAAAACTATTAACTATCTTTTTAATTATTAGTTTTGCTAAATTGTGTACAAAAACTTGAAAACAAATGAAATCTTATATATAATTAGTTTAGAAAAACTAAAGGAGAAACTAATATGGTATTCTTATTATCTTTTTTTGATTTCTTTATTGATAACATAAATGTTATTATGATTTTTTTAGGATTTATTATAATTGCTGCTCTTTTTCTCATATTATATATAGAGAAAAAAAGAACGGATAAATTTGATAAAAGAAACAATAATGATATATCTAATGAGAATAAGATAAATACCAAAACTTCAATTAATGAAGTTGAAAATATTATTTTACAAGAAAACGATATAAAAAAGAAAAAAGAAGAAGTAAATTTATTAAATCAAACTTTAGATAATGAAAAAGGCAATACCGCAAACAATATTAGTGATTCAAATGATATTATAAAATTTCAATCTACATCACAAGAAAGTATGGAAACAAAAGATATAAAGCAAAGTGATGAAAAAGATGAAGAAGTGTTAGTAAATTATGAACATGTTATACAAGAAAGCGATAAAATGCTTCAAGCGATGCAAGATATAATTGATGAAAATATAAAACAGATGCAAAGTTTAGAACAGGATAATCTAGAAGAAGGAAAGGATATAAACGATAAAGAAAAAGTAAATATTGTATCAAAATATAAAGTGCTCTATGATAAAGTAAAAAAAGAATGGGTTGTGAAAAAAGAGGGAACAACAAGAGCGGTTAAAAGATTTAAAAATAGAGAAGATGCTATACTTTTTGCAAAGAAATGCACGATAGACTCAGACCTTGGCACAACATTTCACCAAAAAGATGGAAAATTTCAAAAGAAGGCGAAAAAGATTTAATTATGAAAAAGTTGTTATTACATAGTTGTTGTGGACCTTGTAGTAGCTCTGTGCTGGAAAGACTTATAAAAGATTATGAAGTAACAATACTATATTATAATCCAAATATTTATCCAGAAGAAGAATATTTTAAAAGATATAAGGAACAATTAAGGCTTTTAAGTGAAGCGTATCCGCAAGTGAATTTGTTAGAATGCAATTATAATCAAGAAGATTATGAGTCAAAAGTTAAAGGTTTTGAAAAAGAAAAAGAAGGTGGCTCAAGGTGTAAGATATGTTTTAGACTTAGAATGGAGTATACAGCAAAGAAAGCAAAAGAACTTAATTTTGATATTTTTACAACTACGCTTTCAGTTAGTCCTTACAAAAATGCGGAACTTCTAAATGAGATAGGTAAAGAATTAAGTGCGTTATATGATATAGAATATCTAGAAAGTAATTTCAAAAAACAAAATGGATATTTGAGAAGTATAGAATTAAGCAAAAAATATAATTTATATAGGCAACATTACTGCGGTTGTAGGTATTCACTTCATACATAATATTGAATGTTTATTACAAAAAAAGTGGCAATAACATAAAAGTTGCCATTTTTTTTAAATATATATTTGCTAAAATAGAAAGGTAAAAATAAAAGGAGAAATAACATGGTTAAAAGTAAATTGTATAATCATACATTATACATTTCTATTGATGGCGAATTAGACGAACATAACGCCAATACTGTTAGAAAACAGTTTGATGAACTTATAAAAGAAAATGTATATAGACAAATTATAGTAGATTTGTCAGGCTTAGATTTTATGGATAGCACGGGCATAGGGGTGCTTATAGGTAGATACAAATTATTAAAAGATAAAGGCGTACCTATTTTTATATCTAATCCATCAAAACAAGTGGACAAAATATTTTATATGACTGGTATATATGATATAATGCCAAAAATAAATTAAGGGAGATGAATAAATGAAATTAGAACAAAATTATATGGAATTAAAGTTTAAAGCATTATCTATAAATGAAGGGTTTGCAAGAACTGTTGTGTCATCTTTTTTGCTTCAGTTAAACCCTTCGTTAGAAGAACTTAATGATGTTAAAACAGCAGTGTCAGAGGCTGTAACTAACTGTGTTGTGCACGCATACCCAAAAGCAAAGGGTGATATAATTATGAAATGCAAAATTGTAAACGATACCATTGACATAGAAATAAGAGATGAAGGCATAGGTATAGCAGATATTGAAAAAGCAAAGGAACCATTTTATACTACTAAACCTGAACAAGAAAGAAGCGGTATGGGATTTACTGTAATGGAAAGCTTTATGGATATAGTAGATGTATGTCCTAATGGAGATAAGGGCTTATGCGTAAAAATGCGTAAAAAGATTGCACAAGTTAAAAAAGCTGTAGTAGGAGAGTAGACTTGCTTGAATTAAATCAAACTTTAGAACTTATAGATAAAGCACAAAAAGGAGATAATGAAAGCAAAGAAATACTACTTAGATATAATTATCCGTTAATAAAAAGCGTTATAAAACGCTTTTTAAATAAAGGTGTGGAGTATGATGATTTGTATCAACTAGGTTGCGTTGGTTTTTTAAAAGCAATTAATCATTTTGATGCAAGTTTTGGTGTTAAGTTTTCAACATATTGTGTTCCTATGGTAATGGGAGAAGTTAAAAGATTTCTTAGAGATAATGGAAGTATAAAAGTTGCTCGCTCATTAAAGTCTTTAAATGTTAAGTTGAATAAATATATAAACGAATATAAAAGTTCAAATAATGGTAAATCACCAACCATAGAAGAAATGGAGGCATATTTTAATATAGATAAACAAGAGATATTGTTAGCTTTAGAGTGTATGTCTCCGCTTGTATCACTTAATGAACTAATAGATGATGAAAGCGGAATAAGTGTAGAAGATAGATTAGATGTGAGAAAAGATAACTATGATAGTGAAATGTATATAATCCTTAAGGAAGAGCTTAAAAATTTAGAAGAAAGAGATAAAAAAATCATATTACTAAGGTATTATAGAAATAAAACTCAGTCAGAGGTTGCAAAAATTTTAGGTGTTTCTCAAGTGCAAGTAAGTAGGCTTGAAGCAAGAATAATTTCTAAGTTAAAACAGAAAATATTATAGTAAAACATTTAAAATTATTATAAATTAATGTTTTTACTATAATATTATGGCAATTTTATAGATTTAATTTTAATTTTAATAAACATATTAAAATAGAGCTATATTCTCAAATGTTTAGGATATAAATTATTTGCTCTATTATTACTTATTTTTACACCACCTAAAGCATAACCTTCTACGCAAATAACTGCGTATCCTTTTATGTTAGTATCTACTTCTAAACTTTCGCCTTTAAGGTATTTTTGTACATCTTCATCATGAAGCGAATATTCAAGTTTTTGTTTGAAAAGATTTCCATAAGAGACAAAAACATTATGATTTGGTATAAGTCTATCATTTTCTATTTTACCCAAGATTGTACCATATTTTAAAACAAATATACCTTTAGTATTTATTTCTTTTGGTGGTATAATGCAAATGTTGTCTTCGTATGCTTTAATATTAAAATTACAATTGTTCATATTTGTTTTAATCCAATTATTTACAATTACTTGTTCTTTGTTTGTTAAATTTCGCATACAAGATTTGCTTTTGTAAGTGTTATATTCTATGTCTGCTTTTTTTACAAGCAATGCCATGTATTGACCTTCGCCCATATTTTTGTGTGGATACACTCTTCTACCTATATTGTTTATTCCGTTTGTTGTTAAAGCTTTAACTTCAGTAGTTATTTCTCCTAAGTAAAAGTCTTGGTGTTCTTTTAAAAATTTTTCTATTACATCTTCATTTTCTACTTTTGAAAATGTACAAGTACTATATATTATTTCGCCACCTGCTTTTACAAGTTTGCTTGCAGACTCTAATATCTCTAATTGTCTTAGACTATTTTTTTCGTTTATGCCATCATACCATTCGTTAATAGTATTTTCATCTTTTCTAAAAAGTCCTTCACCGCTACAAGGTGCATCTACTAGTATTTTATCAAAAACTGCTCCAAGTTTTTCAAGGTTTTGTGGAGTAGTAGATGTAACTATATTGTTAGTGTATCCCATTCTTATCATATTTTCTTTTAAAACTATTGCTCTATTTGTAATTATTTCATTACTAACTAATAATCCGTTTGGTATGCGCTCTGCAATCTCTCCGCTTTTTCCGCCAGGTGATGCACATAAATCTAGCACTATATCATCTTCTTTATACTTAGTACATAAAGGGGGTAACATTGCGCTAGGTTCTTGTATGTAAAAAAGTCCTGCATGGTGTAAAGGGTTGTTTCCTAATTTAATACTTTCATTAATTATAATTGCAGGTATAAAATCAATTGTTTTGTATTCTTTTAAGTTTAATATATTTTGTAAGAATTCTAAGTTGATTTTGTTATTGTTACATCTTAAACCTTTAAAAACTGATTGTTTATAAGAATTTAAAAACATTGCAAACTCTTCACCTAAAAGAGTTTGCATGTTTTTTAAAAATTTTTCAGGTAATTGTTTCATTTTTACTCCTTATCACCAAATAACATAAAAAGTATTAGTGCATATCTAAAAAGGTATACAAGAGAAATAACTAAACTAGCGACATATGTTAATGCTGCGGCTTTTAGCATGCTTTTTGTGCCATCTAATTCGCTTTCATCAACAATATGCATAGATTCTATTTCTTTTAATGCTCTTTTACTTGCGTCAAACTCAACGGGTAAAGTTACAAGATTGACAAGTACTGAAGCTGAGAGTGATACTAAAGAAATAATAATTATTATGCTACCTATATCAGTTCCGCCTAGTGTAACAGAAAGTCCAGATAAAATTATTCCTATAATTAGAATAGGTAAGAATGATGCAGAAAGTGCATTTGATAGCGGTATTACAAAGTTTCTTAATTTTATACCAAAATAACCGGTTTTGTATTGTATTGCATGTCCTGCTTCATGTGCAGCAACTGCAATAGAGGCTATAGTAGTGCCAGAGTAAACATCTTCGCTAAGATTAAGTTCCTTTTTTCTGTGGTTATAATGGTCACTAAGTTTTCCTTGTATTCTATTTACAGATATTTCAGTTATATTATTTTCTCTAAGTATTCTTTCTGCTACTTCTTGCCCTGTTAAATTGTTATTGCAAGGTATTGTAGAATATTTTTTATATTTACTATTGACATTTGCTTCAGCAGCAATAGCTATACCCATTGCGATAAGGTCAAATATAATAAAAATTATATATATTGTTAACATTTATAACTCCTTAAATTAATTTGTATTTTGGTACTAAGAATGTCCAACTTAAAATAATAGAGAAGAAATTGCCTAAGTATGTGTAACCAGCACTTTTTAAAAAATCTTTAGCCATTTTTATTTCTTCTTTATTTAAAATCTCATATTTTTTTAAAAGGTTAAGTCCTCTTTTAGTAGCGTCAAATTCTATATATGTGGTTAATATGCTAGAAACAATAATTGTTAAAAATAATAAAGCTCCTAAGCCTATTACTATAAGTCCTATAAAATTATAAGAATCTAGTAATATAAATAACAAAAGTCCAATAATGAATAGGGGAATACTTACTTTTCCGCATATTTTGCTTACAGTTCTAAAATTTTGAGCAATTTTATATGTTTTGTTATTTGTTAAGTCTTGTTCACAATGACCGAACTCGTGTGCGGTTATTGCTAAACTAGCAATATTTGTATTATATAAAGTTTTATTGCTTAAAATTACAGCTTTTTTTTGATTGTTATAGCAGTCTTCTAACTCTTCATTTGTGTAGAAAACATTTACATTATTAAAAGGCTTATAATTTTGTAAAAGTTTTATAAAATCTTCCACGCCTGAAGTAGACATTATTTCATAATTAAAGTATTTTTTATATTTTGCTATAAATTCACTTTGTGCGTTGTTAGCAATAAATATTCCTAAAGTAATGAAAGCAATGATTAAAAAGATGTATAAAATCATACTTAATTTTTACCTAAAACTTTAAGATTAAACCACACTTCAACTTCTGGATGCAACTTAACTATTACTTTGTAGTTTCCTTCACTTTTTATTGGTTCTTTAAGGTATATCTTTTTTTTGTCTATATCAAAATTTTTAGTTAATAAAGTTTCACTTATTTCTTTAGAAGTTATAGAACCAAAAGCTTTGCCATTTGCTCCTATTTTTATTTCCATTTCAAGATTTAATTTTTTAAGTTTTTCACCTAATTCTTTTGCTTTTTCAAATTCTACTTTTTGATGAAAAGCAGAACTACTTTCTTTTTGTTTGCTTTCATTTAATACACTATTATCTGCAAACTTTGCCATCTTTTTAGGTAAAAGAAAATTTTGTGCGTATCCGTCAGCTACATCTACAAGTTGACCTTTTTTACCTAAAGCTTTTATATCTTGTAATAAAACTACTTTCATATATAAACCTCTTGTTAAAATTTTTCTAAAGTATATTTTGTACATAATAGTATATCATATATATATGTAAAAATAAAGTAAATTAAGCATTTTTTAAGCTAAGGAGTTAAAAAGATTTTATGAATATATATTGTAGAAAAACGAAATGCAAATATAACAAAAATTATGTGTGTACGAGTAAAAAAATAATGATAGAAGACACTTTAAATTGTGCTTATTTTGAACCTATAAAAAAAGATGATATTCAAGATGCTAGCAAATATATGTTTGACATAGCACCTAAAATAGAATCTTTTAGAGATAATAAAGAAGTTGTTATTAATTGTAAGGCAGATTGCATTTTTAATAAAAACAACAAATGTGTAAGCAACGGAATCTTTATTAATGGTGAAAATAAAAAAATGCATATAAAAAAAGATAGTATGATTTTAAAAGATAAACAAAACAATAGTGAAGACGACAAAAAGCATGTTATTAATAGTGAAGCTATATGTTTTAGTTATGTAAAAAGGTAAATAATTTTAAAAAATTTTAAAAAAATAAAATTAAAATAAAAAACCTGCAACAGTGAAGTGAACCCCGAAGGGGTCACTCAAAATAAAAAACCACTAGGAAGAAATTTTAGATTTCTTCCTATTTTTTAATCTCTTTGTATTGTAAAATTCTATCCAATCTTCAACTAATGCTTGATATTCTTCTATATTTTTGA
>CASFBJ010000016.1 GCA_949292875.1 uncultured Christensenella sp. | reverse complement strand
TATTCCATTAGTAATAGATACCCTAAATGAAGCAATAGCAAAAAGAAAAGATGTGAAAGGAACCATCATTCACAGTGACCAAGGTTTCCAATACACATCTTACGAATACAAAGCCATTTGTGAATCCAATGGAATACAAATCTCAATGTCCAGAAAAGGCACTCCAATAGATGACTCTCCAATGGAGAGTTTTCATGGAATTCTCAAAAAAGAGACTTTGTATAATAATGATATCAAAAACATAGAAGAATATCAAGCATTAGTTGAAGATTGGATAGAATTTTACAATACAAAGAGATTAAAAAATAGGAAGAAATCTAAAATTTCTTCCTAGTGGTTTTTTATTTTGAGTGACCCCTTCGGGGTTCACTTCAAATGAAGTTCCTTTTTTATATTGTGTAAAATTTTGTAAAAATTGGGTATTGATATTTTAGTAGTGATATGGTATAATAAAATGTAAGCAAAAGCAATCTTAAATTAAGGAGATTTGTATGGCGAAACAAAAACAAAAGTATAGAAAAGTAAATCTTTATTCAAACAAGATAAACGGCAAAAGGGTTATAATTGAAAAGAAATTTTCACCTAAAAAGTTTGAGCAAAGAGAAAAGGATTTTATCAATGAAATAGATAATGACAAGATTAGGCAAAAAGGCATTATTGTCGATGTGGATTTGCAAGTTGATAATCAAGAAGGAAAGGTAGTTTTTGCAAGACTTAGAGATGAAAAATTGGAGTTTGTGGAAAAGATTATTCCATCTAAAACATACAATACTAATGGTATAGGAATGTGGGGAGATAATGGCTATAAGTCTTTTTATCCAGCAGAGCAAGATAGTTCATTACTTTTAGGTGAAGAAGTGAAGTTTGAGTTAAAAAATGGAGTCGTATTACAATTGTCTTCACTTGCAGAAAGAGTAGAAAATCTTTGTCTAGTTTTAGAGTATATAGAAGATGAGCAATATAATAACATTCAGGAAAAAGTAGAAAATGTAATTAAGCAATATATTGTATCAGTTGCAAATAAGTATAAGTTGTTACCAGAAGATAAGGAATATATATATACAAAACTAAACAAGATAAAATCTTTGTCTCCAAAAGATATTCCAAATGCTTTTAGAGAAGTTAAAAAAATATTAAAGCAAAAGATAGATATTGGTTTTAAAATGTGTAGTAAAGAAAAATAGAAAAATGATATGTAAGTTTCTCTATTTGTTCATAAAAAGGCAGTAATTCTATATATATAATAATATATTTATAGATTGAGGTTTGTATGAACAAAGAGAAACTTTTTAAAAATGTTATAGCAAATATTTGTATAGTTTTGGTGCTATTATTTGTGTCATTAGTGGCATTTAATAATCAAGTTGTACAAGTTTTTAGTGCAAATAAACTTAAAGCCATATATAATGGAGATACCACTAAAAATAATGTGGCAATAATGATAAATGTTTATTGGGGTACAGAGTATCTAGACAGTATGCTTAAAACTTTAAAGGAAAAAAATGCAAAAGCAACATTTTTTGTTGGTGGTATGTGGGCTAGTGAAAACGAAGACTATATAAAAAGATTTTTAGAAGAAGGGCATGAGATTGGTAATCATGGATATTTTCATAAAGACCATACACAAATTAGTATGGAAAGAAATGAAGAAGAGATATATATTACTCATAAATTAATCAAGTCAATTACTGGTATAGATATGAACCTTTTTGCACCACCATCTGGTGCTTATAACGATGTAACTTTAGAAATTGCACATAAGTTAGGCTATAAAACTATTATGTGGACAAAAGATACAATAGATTGGAGAGATAAAGATACTCAACTTATATATAATAGGGCAACAAAAAATCCTAAAAATGGAGATTTCATTCTTATGCATCCTACAGAATGCACTGCAAAAGCATTGCCTAGCATAATAGATTTTTATAAAAATCAAGGATTTAATCTTACAAATGTAAGTGAAGCATTATAAAACTTAATGTTTTTTACAATTTATAAAAAGGGTATTGATTTTATTTCTTTTGTGTTGTATAATAAAGAAAAAGATTTCGGAGGAATATATGAAAAAACCGCTTACTTTAACTGCATTAATAATTTTAATAATTACTCAAATTCTAAATATTGTACTTATGGCTGATGGTATATATCTTTTACAAACACCTGGACTTAATGAACAATTTACAAGTGAATCTCTAATACAAATTAGTACAATATGTTCAAAATCTATATTTTATAGTGTAATATTAATCATAATTGCAAGTATATGTATAAGCGCATGGAAAGACCCTATAAAATACAAAAAAAGATATGGATGGATAGTATTTTTACTTGTAATAAGCATATTTAGAATGATTGCTTACATTCTTGATTTATCAACAATTACAGGTCAAGATTTGCAATCTATATTAGAGGTTAGTGAGACATTATATCAAGTTCTTATGATTGTAATAATCACTGAGGCAGTAAGTGCATTCTTTAGTCTATTTATAATCATATTTTTGAGTGTAGATATTGGTAGACATAAAAAGTACATGAAAACGATAGAAAATAATTCTTTAGGTACAACTACTAATGTGCCATATGCAAATAATTATGTAAACAATGCAAATATGAGTTATCAAAATCAAAATAACTTAAATAATATGAATTATAATGCGAATTCAACAAATGTAAACTATAATAATTCTATATACAATAACAAAAATAGTGTAAATAATAATTTAGCAAATACCAATAAAGTAAATGTAAAAGATTTGGATCAAGATAAACTTAAAGTAGCAAGGGAAAAGGCAAGAAAATATAAAGCAATGTTAGATAGTGGTGAAATAACACAAGAAGAATTTCATACTTTGCTTGATAAGGTTAAAAAAGATTTAACAAATAATTAATGAAAGTTTTTCGCTTTCATTTTTTATTTTGATGAAATATACATTGAGATATATAAGATATAAAAATACAATAGGTAAATATAAAAAAGTTTATAAAAATTTTATTTATTATTGACAATATGAAAATTATGTGATATTATAAACATGCTGTAAAAGAAAAGTGCATCCACACTTTCACCAACCGAGTATGCTTGTTTGGTTAATTAGATATTTACATTTTGTAATCATAGTGGAGTGCTTTTTTTGCTCCACTTTTTTGTGTGAGTAAAGGCAAATGAATTTTAGGAGGGTATTTCCATAAAAGAATTACTTATAAATGAACAAATAACTGATAAAAATGTAAAAATCATTTCTCAAGACGGAGAACAATTAGGAGTATTTTCATTGCAAGAAGCTCTTAGTATGGCAGAAGAAAAAGAACTTGATTTAGTGAGAGTTGCAGGTACTCCAGCTTTTGCTGTTTGTAAATTTATGGACTATAGTAAGTACAGATTTGAGCAACAAAAGAAAGAAAAGGAAATGAAAAAAAATCAAAAAGTTGTAGAAATGAAAGAGGTTGCTTTTACAATCTCTACTCAAAACAATGATTTAGATGTAAAAAGAAAACAGGCTATAAAATTTTTGCAAAACGGACATAAATTAAAATTAGTTTGCAAAATGCTAGATAGACAGAAAAACTATACTAACTTAGGAATAGAAAAGGTTAATGCGTTGGCAAACGAATTGTTGCCATATGGCGTTATAGAAAAGCCTGCTGTAATATCTACATCAAGAAGAAGAAGAGAACTACTAGCAGTTATTTTTATGGGACCTATAAAGAAATAAAAGGAGAGAAATTATGCCAAAAATGAAAAGTAATTCCGCAGCTAAAAAAAGACTAAGAGTTACTGGTAGCGGAAAAGTAAAATACAACAAAATGAATAAAAGACACATTTTAACAAAGAAATCTAGAAAGGTAAAGAGATTAGCTCGTCAAGGTCAATTTATGTCTAGTAATAAGCAAGCCAAGACTATGACTACTCTATTACAAGCATAAGGAAGAGAGGTGAAGATATATGAGAATAAAGATGAGTGTAAATGCTAAGAAAAATAGAAAAGCAGTTTTAAAACAAGCAAAAGGATATTGGGGTGCAAGATCTAAACAATACAGAGTTGCTAATGAAGCTGTAATGAAGAGTTTAAACTATGCCTTTATAGGTCGTAAGTTAAAGAAAAGAAACTTCCGTTCTTTATGGATTGCAAGAATTAATGCAGGTTGTAGAATGTATGGAACAACATATAGCAAGTTTATGAATGGATTAAAGAATGCAAATATAAACCTAAATCGTAAAGTTCTTGCTGATTTAGCTGTAAATGATGAAAAAGCATTTGCAGAACTTGTAAAAAAAGTAACTAAGTAGTTTTAAAAGATATATCTTATATAGATATATTTTTTTTAAGTAAAATCTAAAATAAAAATTAAGTAAATATAAAAATTGCAATATTTTACAATAAAAAATATTGCTAAAAGGGTTAGAAAAGTGTATAATACCTGTATGGAAATTTTATCAACACAAAATGAAAAAATAAAGTTTGTTAAAAAACTTCAACAGAAAAAATATAGAAATGAAACAAATCTTTTTTTAGTTGAAAGTGAAAAACTAATATTAGAAGCATATAATGCAGGATACGAGATTGTAGAATTATATGTAAGTGATAAGTTTGATAAGTTGCAAAATGTTTGTAAAAATACATATAAAATTTCAAGCCAAGTTATGAAAAATATTTCATGTATGGTTACTCCTGCTGGTTGTGTTGCTGTGGTTAGAAAAAAAGAAAAAAAAGAAAATGGCGAATATATTTTAGTTTTAGAAAATGTGCAAGACCCTAGCAATGTAGGAGCTGTTATTAGAACGGCTTTTGGTGCTGGTTTCATGACTGTATACACAATAGATTGTGCAGATGAATATGAAATGAAAGCACTAAGGTCAAGTATGGGCGCTATTTTTCATGTAAATGTTATAACTACAAACTATGAAGAATTATTATTAAAAAAAGATGTTTGTTTTATGTGTGCGAGTATGGAAGGTGAAAATGTGTATGCCTTTGAGAAGCCTGGCGGGCGAATAGGACTAGTTATAGGTAACGAAGGACACGGAGTAAGTGAAAAACTAAGAAAACTTTGTACGAAAACGATAAGTGTACCTATGCAAAATGGACTAGAAAGTCTAAATGCTGGAGTAAGTGCAGGACTTATAATGTATGCGATAAAATATAATTTAAAGGAAATGAAAAAATGAGTGGACATAGTAAATGGAATAATATAAAGAAAACAAAAGAAAAAACTGATGCGCAAAGAGGTAAAATTTTTACTAAAATAGGTAGAGAAATAGCAGTTGCTGTTAAAATGGGCGGTATGGACCCTAGTACAAATAGTAAACTTGCTGATGTTATACAAAAAGCAAAACAAAACAATATGCCAAGTGACACAATAATGAGAAGCATTAAAAAGGCTGGTGGAGAAGGTAATCAAGAAAATTATGAAGAAATAATATATGAAGGATATGGACCTGGTGGTAGTGCAATCATTGTTCAATGCTTAACAGATAACAAAAATAGAACTGCAGGAGATGTTAGACATCTTTTTGATAAACATGGAGCAGGGTTAGGAACAGCAAATAGTGTTGCTTATATGTTTGATATAAAAGGTGTATTTGTAATAGAAAAAGACAAAAATGTTAGTGAAGATGATGTATATGAAAAAGCACTTGAAGTTGGTGCAGATGATGTAGAATTTCAAGATGATGTAAATATATTGTATTCTTCTAAGGAAAATTTTCATACTGTTAAAAAGTGTATAGAAGAAACTGATGGTATAAAACTTATTAGCGCAAGTATAGAATATGTACCTAATAATAAAATGGAATTGCCAGAAGAATATAATGAAAGATTTGAAAAGCTTATTGATGGGCTTGAAGAACTTGATGATGTGCAAAATGTTTACCATAATTGCGATTAAAAGGTAGCAAAAAAGAACATAGCAATATGTTCTTTTTAATTTTAAAAAATATTAAAAAAATAAAATTAAACAAAAATGTTTACGCTTAAACTTTATTAATAGTTATATGGCAATATTTTTTGACTAAAATTTGTTTGTAGCATTTTATACATACCGACAAAAGATGAAAAGTGCCTTCTTCTTAGTATATCTATAGCTATGTTTTCATTATTTATTGGCATAGATATACTAATGCCACAAGGCATTTGTAATTCTTGAGGTGTGTTTATTATTTTTGCATTTTTAGTGTATGATTTTACTATATTTAAAAAAGTTATACTATCTGTTCTGTTTTTAAAAACAATTATTAAAAAGTACATATTATCCTCAATTATAAATTAAAATTTTTACCTAATCTCTTCATTTTATTAATCTTATAGTTAAAATGTGATTTTTACATTGTTATAAAATGTATAATTTTGTAAAAATAAAACAAAATAATGATATGAATACAATTACTTCAAAATCATTATTTATTTTTTTATCTATAGTTTCTTGTTTTATATGTTTTATGCCTTTTTCATCTTTTAATGATTGTGTTTTAGCAGATGAAACTTTATTGCAAAACGATATGTATGTTATTTATAGTGAAGACGGAAAGTATTTGTTTGAGAGACAAAATGTAATGGTTGGAGATGAATACATAGATAAGCAAATGAGATGTTATATAGTTATAAGCATAGACGAAAAAACAAAAACAGGCGTAGCAAAGTATGAGTGTACATATGAGATTCCAAAAGTAAAAGTAAAAGAAGATGCGAGTGTGCAAACTGCTTCAAATTCGCAAAGTAGAGGACATATAGGACTGTATATGACTCATAATGATGAAAGTTATGTAAGTGGAGATGGTTATGATAGTATATATGGTAAAGGTGGCGTACATGATATAGCGAAGGCTTTTGCACTTAATCTAAATAGTAAAAAGATAGAAACGACACTAGATGAAACTCTACATATTCCACACGATAGTTATGCGTATTTAAGAAGTAACACAACTGCTAAAAAATTATTACAAAAAAATGTAGATGCGTTATTTGATATACATAGAGATGGGACAAGTAGAGGTTTTTACATTACTGAAGTTAATGGTGAAGAAAGATGCATGGTTAGAATGGTTGTTGGAAAAGCTAATCCTAATTATGCAAAAAATAAAGCATTTGCTCTTTTTTTAATGTCTGTATCCAAAACATATGCACCTTGGCTTTTTGTAGATATCTATATGGCTTCAGGTCATTATAATCAAAACTTAAATGAATATATGATGCTGTTTGAAATGGGGAGTCATTTAGTTGAAAAAGATTTGGTTTTAAAAACTGTACCCGAACTTGCAGAAGTTGTAAATGTTGCGTTATTTGGAGAACTTGAAGAAGTTGAAGATGAAAATGATAGCTCTTCAAATGGAAATGAGGAAAATGAAGATAGTGAAGATAATAATGGCAATACAGGGAATAATGACAATATAGAAAATAGCGGGAGTAATGATAAAGGTGAGATAGACTCAGGAAATGAGACTAAAGAAGATAATGTAAATTTTGTATCTAATTATCTAGTAGAGAATAATGTAAATGATTGGTTCTTATCAATACTAATTCTTACAATTGCGTTATCATTTGTTATAATTGTTGCATTAAAACAATAGAAGTTTGCACACATTGAATATGTAAAAGCATATAACATAATATGCGATACTACAAAATTTTAAAAATGGGTCAAAACCCTAGATTTGTTTCAAATATATTATCAGCATTAAATGGAAATAATGGTGAATTGTCGGCAATAATGACTTATACTTTTCAATCTCTTATTCTTCCAAATAGTGAAAAATATTCTGCATTAAAAGATGCTCTTATAGAAATAGCAGAAGATGAAATGCATCACTTTAAAAGCTTGAATGAAATATTAGTGGATATGGGTATTATTCCTTATGTAGTAAATGATATGAATAGACCTTGGAATTCTACATACATAAATTATGAATTAAATATAATGAAATTTTTACAAGCAAATATAAAAGGTGAAGCATACGCAATTAGAGTTTATGAAAACCTAATTAAGATGACAGATAATCAAGACTATATAGAAAGAATAAGAAGCATTATAGAAGATGAGAAAGAACATAAAGAAATATTTGAAAAATTTTTAAGACAGTTTACTGAATGCAACAAACAGGAGATAAACGATAATAGAGAATAATAATTTTAAAAAATATAGTAAAAATAAAATTAAATAAAAAATACATCATTAAAAAGATAAAATTCTTAATTAATGATGTGTTTTTATTATATTTCATTATTAATAACTTTATTATAATAATTTTGATTATATTTTTTATAAAATTCTTTTCTAAAATCTAAAAATCTATCTTCTTTTATACTTTGGCGTATATCTTCCATTAACTTAATTAAAAATCTTAAATTGTGTAAACTAAGTAATCTTGCACCTAAAATTTCATTAGCATTAATCAAATGTCTTAAGTATGCTTTAGTATAATTTTTACAAGTATAGCAATCGCAGTCATTGTCTAGAGTAGTAAAATCTTCTTTATATTTTGCATTTCTAACGACTACTTTTCCTAATGATGTAAACGCCGTTCCGTTTCTTGCTATTCTAGTAGCAAGTACGCAGTCAAACATATCTATACCTCTAAGCACTCCTTCTATTAGGTCTTCAGGTGTACCTATACCCATAGCGTATCTAGGCATGTCTTTAGGATAGTGAGGTTTTAAAATATCAAATATATGTATCATATCTTCTTTTGGTTCACCAATGCTTAAACCACCAATTGCTATACCGCATTTCGCAAAGGGTATACTTCTTTTTAGGCTTTCTAATCTTAAATCTTCATAAAAGTTTCCCTGAACAATAGGAAAAAGCATTTGTTTTGGGTTTTGTTGTGCATTGTAGCATCTTTCTAACCAGCGCAAAGTGAGTTCCATACTTTGTTTTGCCTTTTCTTTACTCATTCCGTATTCGGTGCAATGGTCTAAAGCCATTATAATATCGCTTCCTAAAGCATTTTGAACTTCCATACAATATTCAGGCGTGAAAGTAAACTTTTCGCCGTTTAGGTGAGAACGAAAATCTACACCATTTTCACTTAATTTTCTAAGGCTTGACAATGAAAATACTTGAAAGCCTCCGCTATCTGTAAGTATAGGTCTGTCCCAATGCATAAAACTATGTAAGCCACCAGCTTTTTTTATAAGTTCATGTCCTGGTCTTAAAAAAAGATGATAAGTATTTGAAAGTATTATTTGTGCACCAATTTCCTTTAATTCTTCAGGAGTTAGACTTTTTACTGTTGCTTGTGTACCTACTGGCATATATATAGGGGTTTCTATATCTCCATGTGGTGTGTGAAATATTCCTGTTCTTGCTCCGCTTTGACTACATATATGCAACTCTTTAAAATTAAAATTTTCAGTATTCATATTTTATCCTTATTATTATTTTTTATAAATGTACAGTAGTTTTATAAAAAAGTCAAGTAGCGGTATGCTAAAAATGTATTTTAGTTAAAAATAAGTTTTCATCTTTAAAAATAATGGATAAAAAATATAACAAAATGAAAAATATTGATAAATAATAGTTGTTTAATGTTGACATTGATAAATTTTAGATATATAATAAATTTAAAGACTATGACCGGCGTGGCGTGCCGTGAGTTTACACTAAAATGGTGTACGCGTAAGTAAGTGTTATTACTAATTAAGTGATGCTATAAAGCATAAATAGGGTGGAACCGCGCTAAAGGCGTCCCTATATCCATAGTAAAGAAAAAGGATATAGTGTCGCCTTTTTCTTTGTAAGCATATAAAATGTTAAGGAGATAAAAAAATATGGTAACAATGGATAAGATTTCTAATTTATGTAAATCAAGGGGTATAATTTTTCAAGGAAGCGAGATATATGATGGACTTGGAAATACATGGGATTATGGTCCAGTAGGAGTAGAGATTAAAAATAACATTAAAAAAGCATGGTGGAAATATTTTGTTTATAATAATAAGTCAACTTATGGTTTAGATGCAGCCATTCTTATGAATCCTAAAGTATGGGAAGCAAGTGGGCATACTGCTAGTTTTAGTGACCCTAAAATGGATTGTAAAGAGTGTAAAACAAGGCATAGGGCGGATAACCTAATAGAAGACTATGCAAAGAAAAAAGGTTTACAAATTAATGTAGATGCTATGACTGATGAAGAAATGCAAAAGTTTATAGATGATAATGACATTAAATGCCCTAATTGCGGTAAGAAAAATTTTACACCTATTAGACAATTTAAACTCATGTTTGAAACAAGTAGGGGAACGGTTGCTGATAACAAAGATATAGTTTATCTTAGACCTGAGACCGCGCAAGGCGAATTTGTTAACTTTCTTAATGTTCAAAGAACTATGAGAGCAAAAGTACCTTTTGGTATAGCGCAAATAGGTAAAGCTTTTAGAAATGAGATAACACCTGGAAACTTCACATACAGAACGATAGAATTTGAACAAATGGAGCATCAACTTTTCTGTAAAGAAGATGAAAGTTTTGCATTCTATAATGAGTATAAGAAAAAAGCATTAGATTTCCTACTATCTATAGGCATAAAGCAAGATTTTTTAAGATATAAGGACCATGATAAGTTGGCTCATTATGCAAAATGCGCTTGTGATATTCAATATAATTATCCTATGGGTTGGAGTGAGTTAAATGGTATACATCACAGGGGAACATGGGATTTGAGTAGACATCAAGAATTTAGTGGTAAAAGTATGTTATATATGGACCCTATTACAAATGAAAAATATGTTCCAACAGTTGTAGAATATAGTATAGGTGCGGATAGATTAATGCTTGCTGTACTATGTAATGCTTATGAAGAACAAGAGCTTGAAGGTGGAGATACAAGAGTAGTTATGCATTTACACCCTACGCTTGCTTGTTATAAAGTTGCTGTTTTGCCTTTGCAAAAAAATTTAAGCGAAAAAGCATTAGAAATGTATGCAGAACTAAATAAGCATTTTTATTGCGATTATGATGAAGCAGGTTCTATAGGAAAAAGATATAGAAGGCAAGATGAAATAGGAACTCCTTACTGTGTAACTATAGATTTTGATACTTTAGAAAATAATACAGTTACACTAAGAGATAGGGACACAATGGAACAAAAAAGAATGACAATAGAAGAAGTTATCAATTTTGTGGAAAATTTGTTAAAATAGTATTATAAATCTGCATTATTTTTGATAAATCATAGATAGAAAAAGGTTATAGTTTTCTATAATCTTTTTTTAATTTAACACTCTAAATAAATCAAATAAATAAATGAATTTAAAACGCTGTAAATAAAGTGTGTCATTATAGTAAATAATATTACATTTATTGTAAAACTTATTGTATTTTAATTAAATAGTTGCTTAATATTTTGCAATAGGTTATATTTGAGTTGAAAAAAGTAAATTTAGTTTTAATTTATTTAAAATTTTTAGTTAATTTTACAATGTTGGGGGAAAGAAGGGTATGAATATTTTTAAAAAAATGTATTGTAGAACATTTCAAACTATTTTTAAATGGGCTATACCGATTTTGCCATATAGTCAACCAAAAATTTTGCAAAATATGCAAGAACTTGCAAGTATGTTAAACGAAAAAAATATTAAAAAAGTTTTGGTAGTAACAGATAAAGGAATAAGTAGTTTGGGACTCACAAAAGATATGGAAGAGAGTTTGGCTAATCAAAATATTGAAGTGTGTATTTATGATGATACAGTTGCTAATCCAACAAGTGATAATGTGGAAGATGCTAGAGTTATGTATATAGAGCAGGGTTGTGAAGCACTTATAGGTTTTGGTGGTGGCTCTGCAATAGATTGTGCTAAGGCTGTGGGTGCTAGAATTGCTCGTCCTAAAAAGACTTTGACGAAAATGAAAGGGCTTTTAAAAGTTGGTAGGAAATTACCTCTTTTGATTGCTGTGCCTACAACTGCAGGTACGGGTAGTGAAACTACACTTGCGAGTGTTATAGTAGATGCACAAACTAGACACAAATACACTATTAATGATTTCAATCTTATACCTTCATATGCTGTATTAGATGCTACATTAACTGAAGGTTTACCACAAAGTATCACTGCTTCAACTGGTATAGATGCTTTAACTCATGCGGTAGAGGCATACATAGGAAGAAGTACAACAAAGGAAACTAGGGGAAATGCGTTAGAGGCTACAAAACTTATTTTTGAAAATCTGCTAGACGCGTATGATAATGGAAGCAATCTATTAGCAAGAGATAATATGCTTAGAGCATCTTATATGGCTGGTCTTGCTTTTACTAAGTCTTATGTGGGTTATGTGCACGCAATATCTCATTCATTAAGTGGAAAATATAATCTTGCACATGGTTACACAAATGCGGTCATATTGCCATATGTTTTAAAAAAGTATGATAGAGCAATATATAAAAAGTTGTGGGAACTAGGTTCTTATGCTGGACTTTTTGGAGAAGAAGTAAGCTTTGAAGAAGGTGCAAAACTTTTCATTTACAAACTTGAGGATATGCTAAGATATATGAATATAGGTAAATATATACCACAAATACAAAAAGAAGATATATCGGAGCTTGCGGAAAAGGCGGAAAAAGAAGCAAATCCTTTATATCCTGTTCCTATTCTTTGGGGTAAAGAAGAACTTGCGAAAATATATTATGAGGTGAAAGGCAATGACTAGAGAAGAAATAGAAAACATAGTTGCAATGCAAAAAGATTTTTTTCTAACCGGAGAAACATTAGATGTATCTTATAGGTTAGATTCGCTTAAGAATTTGTATACAAATATACAGGTTATGCAAAATGAAATCTGCGAGGCTCTGTACAAAGATTTAGGTAAAAGTAGTACTGAAGCTTATATGTCTGAAGTAGGAATGGTATTGTCTGAAATAAGATATATGATTAAACATATAAAAAAGTTTGCAAAAGAAAAACGAGTGAAAACTCCTATTGCACAATTTTGTGCAAAAAGTTTTGTAAAGCCTTCACCTTATGGTGTAGTGCTTATACTAAGCCCTTGGAACTATCCATTTTTACTTACTATGCAACCTTTAGTAGATGCAATTTCTGCCGGCAATACTGTTATATGTAGGTCTAGTGAACACTCTCCTAATGTTACAAGGGTTATGGATAAACTTATAAGAAGAACTTTTAGAAAAGAGCATGTCTATGATGTTTTGGGTGGTGTAGAAGAAAGTACAATGTTACTAGAACAAAAAGTAGATTATATATTCTTTACAGGTAGTACTAGAGTTGGAAAGATTGTACTTGAAAAAGCGAGTGAAAATTTTGTTCCTGTTACACTTGAAATGGGAGGAAAAAGTCCTTGTATTGTAGATAAGACTGCTGATTTAAAACTTGCGGCTAAAAGAATAGTTTTTGGTAAATTTTTGAATTGTGGTCAAACTTGTGTTGCTCCAGATTATTTGTATTGTGATGAAAGCATAAAAGATGAATTATTAAAAGAAGTAAAAAGGCAAGTAGTTTTACAATATGGTTTAGACCCTATAGATAATGAATTGTATGGTAAAATGGTAAACAAAAAAAGTTATGATTTATCTATGAGACATTTAAAAGAGGATAACATTTTATTTGGTGGCAGACATGATGAAGAAAGACTAAAAATAGAGCCAACAATTATACAAGCAAATTTTGATGATTTGTGTATGAAGGAAGAAATTTTTGGTCCTATTTTGCCTGTTGTAACTTTTAGCGAATTAGATGAAGCTATAAATTTTATCAATGCAAATGACGCACCACTAGCATTGTATATATTTTCATCATCAAAAGAAAATGAGCAAAAAGTAATTAGAAATTGCAAATTTGGTGGCGGTTGTATTAACGATACTATAATGCAAATAGCAACTCATGAAATGGGTTTCGGTGGCATAGGTAAAAGTGGAATGGGTGCATATCATGGTAAGGTGGGTTTTGACACATTTACGCATTATAAGAGTATAGTAGATAAAAAGACATGGATAGATTTGCCTATAAGGTATCAACCATATAATAGCAAAAAAGATAAAATGATAAAGATGTTTATGAAATAACATTACTAAAAGATAATTTTTGAGGTGAAATTATGGATAAAATTAATGATAATCATATGTATATAATAAATAGTGTTTTGCTCCTTTTGCTTATTGCTGGAGATATAGCATATATAATCACAGAATTATTGGTTTTAAAAGCTGTAACTAGCGTAATATTTGTGCTTATAGGAGTGCTAAATTTGTTATATGTCCTACTTGTTAAAAAAGATAAATCTCATATGATTTTTGGAATACTTATTTGTATTGGTTTGTTTTTTGCAATGTTAGGAGATATCATACTTGAAATACATTTTATAACAGGAGCTGTACTTTTTGCTGTTGCTCATATATTCTATTTTATTTCATACATAAAACTTAGTAAACTTTGCTTAAGAGATGCAATTTGTTTTGCTTGTATTTGTATACCTTCTATACTTGTTGTAGTATTTTTCCCTAACTTAGATTATGGTAGTGTGCTTATGGAAGTGGTTGCTTGTTTGTACGCTGTAGTTATATCTTTAATGGTAGGTAAGGCTTTGTCTAACTTAATTGGAAAGAGAACTATGACAAATATATATGTATTTTTAGGTAGTACACTGTTTTTCTTATCTGATTTAATGCTACTTTTCAATGTTTTTGGTGGTGGAATTATGCTTGCTCAAGTGCTTTGTCTATCTCTTTACTATCCAGCAGAATTTGCTTTGGCTTATTCAATATATATTGCATATGAAGATAATAAAGTTAAGGAAAGTATTGAAGCACAAGAAATGGAAAGTGAGCAAGAAGAAAATAGGGAAGATAAATAGTTAAAAAAGTTCTTTAATGACTGCTTATAAGTGAGATAGTCAATAAGGAACTTTTTTATTATTTTAAACTAAGTGGTATTGTTTTTCAATTGATAAAAGTTTGATTTAGTATTGTAAGAAAATTATAATACTTTTTCTTTTTGTTTACTATTTTTCTTTATTACTTTTTTTACATTTGGAAGTTTTTCCATTTCTCGTATGTAGTATAGGTTTCCACTTTTTTGAGTGGCTTTATAGTGTCTTACTTTCTATTGAAATGGAAAGGACAAAATAAAATACTACATGTGATATCAATTGTAGGCATGATAATAATTTTAGTATGCTATTTTACATTTACAGCGTTTCCTCCTAATATGTTTTTATTTGATGACCCTTTACTTATAATAATATAATAATAACCTAAATAAAAAAGATAAAACGCCAAAAAAAATACTCTAAAAATATAGAAAATTGTAATTTAGGTATTGACAAATATTATAGATAAGGGGTATACTAATTGTAGATATATAAGGAGGTGCTTTATGGCAAATAATAGTTCAAATAAGTCAAGCTCAAGTTCAAGCTCAAGTTCTAAGTCTTCATCTAAAAGAAGCAATGTTTGGGGTTTAAATAAGATTAGTATGTATACTATAGTTGCGGTTGCTTTTTTGTATGCTGTTTCTATGGTATTGGCACTAGCTGGAGTAAGCTTAAAAGTTGTTGCTGTTTTACAAGCTTTGGCAACAGCTATTATGATAGTTATAGTTTCTATACTTGCTTGGCGTTATGTAAAAGCTAAACCAATGGTTTGGAAAGTATTGTATGTGATTTGCTTGCTATTAGTTATAGCTGGTGTAATCGTGCCATTAATTAAGTAATGAAACAATAGTTTCTATAAAGTATTTTAATCAAAAAGAACTTTGCTTAAATGTAGAGTTCTTTTTTAGTTAAAAAAAATATAATTTTATAAAAAATTTTAATAAATATAGTACATGTTTTTACATTTTATGATATAATGTATAAGGTTATAAGGAGGAATAATATGGCGATACCTAAAATTATACATTATGTATGGGTTGGAGAAAAAGCAAAGCCTGAACTTTTTTATAGATGTTTAGAGAGTTGGAAAAAGTATTGTCCAGATTATAAAATAATAGAATGGAATGAAACAAATTTTGATATTAATCAAAGTTTATTTTCATCTCAAGCTTATCAAGCTAAAAAATACGGATTTGTTCCAGATTATATAAGGGCAAAAGTACTATATGATTATGGTGGTATATACATGGATACAGATGTGGAACTTACTAAGCCTTTAGATGATTTGCTAGATAATGATTTTTTAATATCTTTTGAAAATGAAGCATATTTAGAGACTGCTTTTTTAGGTTCTGTTAAAGGTCATCCGTTTTTAGATAAGATGTGTAAATTTTATGAAACTCATCCTTTTATTTGTGGCGATAAAATGGATTTAACACCTAGTACTCCCGTATGGACATTGTTTCTTAAAAAATATTATGGTTTAGAATTGAAGAATAAAAATCAAATTCTTTATTCGTTAGATGGTAATCACGATTATAGTGTGTCTGTTTATAATAACGAATATTTTTGTCCAATAAATTTTACAACTAAAGAAATTAATGTAACTCAAAATACATATGCTATTCACTATTTTGATGCGTCTTGGTTTACGAAAGAGTTGAAGCGAAAAGAAAAATTTTTAAAGGCTGTTTATAAGGTTTTTGGTAAAAGGATGTTTGCAGGGTTTACTAAAATGTATCTTACAAATGTGAAGTTAAAATATAGGCAAGAAATATAATGAAAAAGCACATATTACTTTTGTAAATATGTGCTTTTTGTATTAGTGTACTTTATGATATATAACTATTTTTGTGCCTTGCTCTACATTTTCTTGCAAAGTAGGATTTTGTCTTAGTATTTCTTCTTGACTTAATCCTATTTCTTTAGCTAATTCCCATATGTTTTGGTTTTTTTCGGCAAAAAATATTTGGATAGCACAGTCAGGATTAGGTCTTTTAGAAACAGTGTCTACCTTTTTCAAAATTTTTATATCATCTTCGCAAGTACCAAAAATCCAGAAATCTAGTTTAGATAATATTTCAAACTCTCCATTTTTTACATTGATGTCTAAGTCATTTATTCCGCAGTGAACATTTAAGTCTGTGCAATTTTTTAACTTAGTTGTGTTTGTGGTAGTTACAAAACCAAACTCTGCAATTGCAGGTGTTATAATAGCTTTCTCTTCTTCGTTTTCAGCTCCTGTAGAGTATAGAATAGTAGTGCTTAATACTCCTTCTATAGTTAGTTTGTCTTCATCTATAGTGTAGTTCGCAACTTCACAGTTTGAGCTAAGAAGTGCTAGAACTTTTACATCTTCTAGATTGTCTTTTATTGGTACATTTCCTTTACAAGTGTCTTCGTAGAAATGTGAACAACTTGATTTTAATGCTTTAACTGAATCAAATGAACAACTTATTATTTCACTTGTTGAATAAGCATCTTCTACACATGAAATATCCGCTATTTCGTAAACATTTCCTCTTATTTGAATAGGGATATCGCATTTAATTAAGTTGTAATTATTGGCTTGTGTTACGACTGTTTTTGCTATGTAACTCAAAGCACAGACATTTATGTTTGCACAGCATTCACTTGTTGAACTAGGGCATTCTATTTCTTGCTTTATCGGGAAATGAGTTTTAAAAAATTTTGTATCAGCATTTTCATCTTCGTATGTTATGCAAGCAAAACATTCGGCATCAACTACGAGAAATCCGTTACCACAAAAGCAATCTTTTAAACTTAAGTTGTAATCTATTTTTAAAATTTGGTTTAGTGTATCTTCAAGTTTTATTTCTTCGCATATATCAAAGTTGTCTGCAACATCGCACAAATGTCTAGTTATAGAATTTTGACTCTGCTTTATGATTATATTTTCTTTTTCGTAATTTGTATCTATTTCAGATTTTGAAATTGTGCACACATTTACATCAACTATACAGGCAACTTTAACTTCGTTTGTTTTAATAGAAGGAGTAGTAATATCTACTAATTTACAATCTATTATTGCTAGAGAGTCTTCATCTATTTCATTACTTTCAAAAGTTTCGGAAAAGTCGGAAACGGCGATTAGTGAAATCTTTTCACCATTTGTAGTAGAGTATAGTAAACTTGTATCTAACTTTCCGCCATAATTAATTTTACCATTAACACAATTGGTTTCTGTAATTATGGGTTTAGATTGAACAGATAATATTTTATCTACTTCTTTTCCGTTATCTATTCCAAACTTGCAGTCTAATATGACTTGCTTTCTTCCTAAATGTTTTTTAGTATTTAATATTATATTCTCCATATCTTCCACCTTTTTTCATAGTTTCGCTTTTGGCGCTATTTATATGTATGTGTAAGATTGCAATTTATTCATAAATGTTATAATACAAAACTTAAATTTTTGTTTTTAGATGTATAAAAATGGGAAATAATGGCAAAAATATTTTTGGAGGTTGTCTTTATGAGAAAAATGCCAAGCGGGATAAATGAGATTAAAGCTCAAATAGAAGAACTAAAAGGAGTAAATATAGATATAGAAGTAAATACGGGAAGAAAGAGAATAAAAACCTTTTCAGGAAGTATACAAAGCATTTATCCAAGTGTTTTCACTTTTCAAGATGTAGAGGGAAATACTAAAACTTATTCGTATTCAGATGTACTTTGTGGAGATGTTAAAATAATGTAAAATAAAAAAAAGAGCATTTGCTCTTTTTTTTATGCTCCTATGATAATAAAGTCTTGAAGCTACTACTAAACTTAAACTTAGGAACTCTTTTTGCTTCAGTTTTGATTACAGCACCAGTCTTTGGATTTTTTACAGTTCCTGCTGGTTTGTTTTTAAGTTCAAATGTTCCAAAGCCTGCTAATATAATCTTGCCAGAATTTTTTAATCCTTTGTAGATTGCTCCAACGAAAGCATTGTATGCTTTTTCAGCATCTTTTAGAGAACTAAAATCGCCTTCTTTTTGAATTTCTTTTATAAATTCTGTTTTATTCATCTTTTTTTCTCCTATGAATGTATTAGCAAATTTTGCTACTATAATTATAACAAAATAATACGAAAAAGCAAAGGATTTCAACAAATTTGTTACATTTTAAGGTGTTTTTGGCTTTATTTTCATAAAAAATTACTAGTTTTTGGTAATTTTTCCTGATTTTATCTTGAAAACTTGGGCATTTTTTGCATTTTCAGTATACTCAGTGCAAGTTATTATAGTTTGAAGTTTTTCACTCATTTTAATGAGATTTTGTCTTCTTTTTTCATCTAACTCACTTAAAACATCATCTAATAGTATTATAGGTTCTTCGCCTGATTCACTTTTGAAAAGTTCTATTTCTGCAAATTTTAGTGCTAGTGATGCGGTGCGTTGTTGTCCTTGAGAACCAAAAGAACGCAAATCTACACCGTTTAATTCTATATATATATCATCTTTATGTGGGCCTATACTTGTGTATCCTAAGTTGTAATCCTTTTCAAGATTTTCTTTGTAAAGTTTTAATAGTTTGTTTTTTATTTCATCAACACTATCACCTGTTTCGCCTTGATAAGATATTTTTAAAGTTTCTTGATTGTTACTTAACTCAAAATGGCTTTTTTCTGCGAGTGGAGCAAGCTTTGCTAAAAATCTTATTCTAGACATTATTATTTTACTCGCATAACTACTTAGTTGCTCGTCCCAAATATTTATAGTTTGTTCTAACTCTGTAAGCGTTTTAGCAGACTTTAAAAGCTTATTTCTTTGAGCAAGTGCAAGATTGTATTTCATAAGATTGTTAAAATATATTTTTGATGCTTGAGATATATCTATATCCATAAATTTTCTTCTATCGTTTGGAGCTTCTTTTATAAGTTTTAAATCGTCTGGGAAAAAATATATTATATTTATTTCTCCAAGTAATTGAGATAAACTTTTTATAGGAGAGCCATTTATAAGTATAATTTTTTTTCCGTTTTCTAAAATTTTAAATTGTATATGAATTGTTCCTATCTTTTTTTGTACTTTAATGTCTATTATAGAAAAACTTTTGCTCCAGTTTATACAATCTTTTATTTTACTTGTTCTATTACTTTTGCCTATTGCGCATATATATATTGCTTCTAATAGATTTGTTTTGCCTTGTGCATTTTGACCTTCAAAAACATTTAAACCATTACTAAGATTAATATAAGCATTGTCATAGTTTCTAAAATTTGATACTGATAATTCTTTTATATACATTTTTTCATTCCTTAAATCTTATAATATTATATACCACAATATGTAAATTAAGTCAATAAAAAGCAATATGTATAACTTGATAAATATTTGAAAAATATTTTTAGTAAATACTTGCAAAAGTACGCAAAAACTAGTATTATTATACTGAAAATATATTTAATTAAAATCTAATTTTAAAAATATAGTAAAAAATAAAATTAAAATACGAGGTTTAAATGGAACTAAAAGCGTTAAAATTACAAAACAATTCGGATAAGTGTATGATTTGTGGACTTGAAAGTTTGTTTTCTTTAGGTGCAAAATTTTATGAATTACAAAAAGATGTGCTTTGTACTATAACCTCTGGACGAGAGGAACATCAAAGTTACCCTAATAGAATGCATGGCGGTATGATAACTGCGCTACTTGATGAAACAATAGGTAGAGCTATACTTATAAAAGAACCGACAGTTTGGGGAGTTACTACTAAAATAGAAGTTAAGTTTCGTAAACCTGTTCCACTAAATGAAAGTATAAAGTGTTTTGCAAGAATAGTAAAAAATACACAACTTGGTTTTGTTGGAGTAGGTGGTATAGAAGACGAAAATGGTAACTTGCTTGCGAGTGCAGAAGCTACATATATGAAATTACCTATAGAAACAATAGCAGGTGAGTCTGCAGATTTTGTATGGGAAAATTTTCCTGATGAGAGGGGAATAAAATTTGTGAATATAAAAAATACACAAATACTAGGTTTGTAAAATATAATTGCATATAATACTTATATATTTCATAACTTACAAATATAGTAAAAAAGGAACTTTGCAGAGTTCCTTTTTTGTTTTTAAAGTTTTTATTGTTTGTATTTTAAGTATTTCGTTATACAAAAGCGTTATTAAAGTTTAAACCGGGGCAACCGCATTGGTTATTGTTATGACAACAACCATTGTTGGTTGTTCCTGCTAAAGCTAATAATATAAGTAAAAGTATAATAGTATTGTTTGCTAAATCTATATTTGTAGCGCTTACGACTATACCTAGAATAATCACAATTAAAACATACCAAGTAGACATTATTTTTCTCTCCTATATGATATTTTTTTTGCTTAATATCTAATATGCGACACGATTAGCGATTGTTACAATTTTAAGTTTGCCTTATGATGATAATGTATGGTAATATGTGCAAATTATTTTACAATATATCATTTAAGGAGGGTGTATGCCGAATATAGAAGAGAAAACAAAATCAGCAATACTTCATTATATGCCTAGTAGCGAAGTTTTAGAACTTCTTGCAAACTATTTTCAAGCGTATAGTGATAAAACAAGGATTAAAATTTTGTCTGCGCTTAGTATGGCAGAACTTTGTGTAACAGATATAAGCAATATGCTAAATATTAATCAAACAACGGTTAGTCATCAGTTAAAACTTTTAAAATCATTAAGTATGGTAAAGTATAAAAGAGATGGAAAGGTAATATATTATTCACTTGCTAATGATAAAGTTAATGAAATAATGATGAATGGAGTAGAGCACATACAAGATAGTAAGTACATATTTCATAGCAAATAGATAGAGGTGAATGAAATGGTAGAAGAAAAAGAAGAAAAATCAAATAAAGTTAGTAAAATTGCTTGTATAGAAAGTGGCTTATATGATGATGCATTATCTGCTTTTAAAGAATATTTAAAAAGTAATTATGTAAACTGTAAAGTTTGTTTTATATGTACGAGTGAGTTGTATGTAAAAATGAAAAAAGCGTTAGATGAAACAGGTGTAAAACCTATCTATCTTTTTAGTGATGATAAAGCGACACTGCAAAATGCGAAAAGTGTATACAAGGTAGTAGATAATGTTTCGCTCTTGTGTTGTTTGGATATAGATAGTATTTCTTATGCAAAGATGGTAAGTAGAGATTGTGGGCAAGATTGTGTATACTACATGGAAAATATGCCTAGTTTAGATGCTTTTTTACCTTTATGTTATGTTACAAAAGAGGGAATGCTCACATATGAGAAGTGTGAGCCTATGAAGTACTACATTATATCTTATAAATGTGGTAATGAAATAGATAGAGAGAGTCTTGTAGCAAGTGTGTTTTCAACCATTGTATATTTTGGTTCGTTTTTGGAACTAATGTTAGATACTTACATTTATAAATCTAATTATTATATAGACTTAAAAAGTGAATTTGTAAACTATGCTTATAGATTAAACAATTTGCTAAGTGAAGTAGTGTTTTTGCATGATAAGTTTTTAGATAATTATCTTTGCTTTATGGAAGATTTTTCAAAATTTTTAATTCAATCTAAAATCAATCTTGACACTAAGGAAAATGTTTTTGGAAAATTGTATAAGTACTTTGAGCCTAAAAGTGATTTGTCTTATGATGAAATAAGATTAGTTGGAGTTCAAGCAATGGCAAAAGTATATGCGGAGTTTTTCAAAAATTTGCCAACATTATCTTATAGTTACTATGATATAGAAAAGAAAATTAGATTAATAGATAACTTATTTCATAATGTTGATTATGAGATTGATGAATTTGATACTTTAAAAGCAGAAAAAATGAACTATTTAGTTAGAAGATTTGAGAAAAAACTAGTGAAAAAGTGTGCAAATTTTTCAATTATTTTAGACCATATGATAGATAAGGCATTAGATTTGTATAATGATAGTGGGTATTCTTTTAGTAAAAAAATGCACAACGATACTGCACTTAAAGCCATATATTTTACACCAGATTTTACTAAGGGCGATTGTTTTATAAAACTAGTGAGAGATTTTGGTGTATTAGATTATTTGTAATTAATGAGTATAAAAGTAAAAATAATGTTTATAATTTTCGCATAATGGAGTTTTTATTATGCGAAGATTTTTTTTATTTAGTATGTTTATCATATGTTTTTTATGCGCTGGTTTAATGAAAGAAGATTTTGTGTCTATGTTAAAAAGCATTTTTACAGGTGGAGAAATTTTTGCCTATTCATCTAATGCAGATAATATGCAATTACAAAGTAAAGAGCCTAACCTTGCATATGAAAATGAATTACAAAATATAAAGCAAGGCGATATATATGATATAGAAGTATATGGTGAAACTTTTGTTACAGATAGTGAAAATTTTGATTTAAACGAGTTTATTCAAGGTATGCATTGCTATATAGTGAAATGCGAAAATGTGGCAGATAGAGAGATTTATTATATGTATACACATTTATTACCAAAGTATGAGTTTATAGATGGGAAAAAAGTCAATTTGCAAATATCTATTAGTGAAAAATTATTAGTTGTGGGATATCCAATGATTGTGGGTTCATTTTAATAAAAAAAAATTTTTAAAAAAATGTTTAAATAAAAAAAATGTGTCAATGATTAGTGCAGGGAGGTTTAAAAAGAAAGATGAGTGAGAATCAAGGAAACAAATTTTTAAAGTTTTTAAAATCTAATGTGTATTATATTTTAGTGGTGTTGGCACTTGCCATAATGGTTACAGTCATAGCGCTCACTAGTTCTGCTAATGCTCAAAATGTAAATACTGATGTAGATGATGATAAAGGTGGTTCTACAGAGGTTGTTACTCCAGGCGTAGAAGATTTTAGAGTGCCTTTAGAAACATTTACAATACTAAAAGAGTATAACGAAACAGAATTAATGTATAATGCATCATTAAAAAGATGGGAAGCTCACAAAAGTCTAGACTTGTCTGCATCTGAAGACGCTAAAGTAATGGCTATAGCTGACGGCAAAGTAACCCAAGTTTATACTAATTATCTTGAAGGTACTGTTGTTGTGATAGAGCATAGCGATGGAATGAAATCTCTATACGGTTCACTTAAAGAAGATGTAAGCGTTGCTGTTGGCGATGAAGTAAAGCAAGGACAAGTTATAGGAAAAGTTGGAGCAACTGCTAACGCAGAACATTTAGATACTAATCATCTACATTTTGAGCTTTTTAGAGATGGCGCAAAAGTAGACCCATCTGAGTATATACCATTTACAGATAAATAAATAATTGCAAACTATACAAATATACTTGTCAAATAAAAAAAAATATTGTATACTACCTAGGTAAAATATACAAGGAGATACAAAATGTTAGAGCAAGTAAAAAAAATAGTTGCAGAACAACTTAATATATCTGAAGATAAAATAACTTTAGAATCTAGACTTGTAGAAGATTTGGGTGTAGATTCATTAGATACCTTAGAAATGCTTATGGCTTTAGAAGATGAATATGGTATTCAAATATCTAATGAAGATGCTCAAAACTTGAAAACTATACAAGATATAGTAAATTATTTAGAAGCTAAAAAATAGTGAAAATTATGTGTAAACTATATTAGTTGACACATTTTTTCTATTTATAATAGATTTTACAAATTGGTATAAACTATAGTAATTGGAAGTGGAGATTATATGGGAAAAAGAATTAGTTTAAGCATTGCATCAATTTTATTATTTTTTTCTATGTTTTTAATTGTAGGTTGTGGTGAGGTTTATCCTACTAAGATAGAGGTTATTAGTGCTACATTAAAGACACAATATTTTGTTGGTGAAAAGATAGATCTGCAAGGCGCAAAATTTGTTGTGCATTTTTCTAATGATACTACTAAAGAGGTGTATATAGATGATAAAAACATAACATCTAATATAAAAACTTTAAGCACCGATGTGGCAGGTAAGAAAACACTAACAGTTGTGTATGGCGAAGATATAAATCATAAAGTTTATCAAAATATAGAAATAATGGTTGTAAACCCAGAAATAAAAGAATTTTCTTTAATTGAGTCAACATTACCTAAAACTATTAAACAATATGATGAATTTGATACATCTAATATTGTAGCAAAAGTGGTTTATAACGATGGTGAAGAAATTGAAATAAAAGCAGAATCTCTTGAGTTTAGTGAGATAGATACATCTGTTTTGGGAGAAAAAATAGTAACAGTATCCTACGAGGGACATGAGGTTACATTTTTTATAGAAGTTGTAAAACTTAAAATAAAAGAGATGCATCCTACAGGAGATATTAGTAGTATTTATTATGTTGGTGATGTGATTAATTATAACATAATTCATTTAGGAGTAACTTTAGACAATGGTGAAGAAAAAATACTTATGGGCGATGATATACAAATAAGTCGTACTATAGATACTACTCAGCCTGGCGAATATCAAGTAACCATATTATATGTTGGCGATGACTATGAATTAGAAGAACCAGAAATGAAAGCTGTATTTGAAGTAGAAGTAAAAGAAAAACCATAAACTAATTGACATAAGTAATTGACTAAAAATGATTATATGTGCTATGATTATATACATATATATAATAATATATTTGATTTACGAATTACATAAAGGGAGAAAAACATGAAATATAATATAGTAAAAAAAGAAAATGACTTAATAGATTTATCTATAGAATTAAACAAAGAAGAATGGACAAATGCTATGGAAAAAGCATATGAACAAAACAAAGGAAAATATGAAGTTCAAGGATTCCGCAAAGGAAAAGCACCTAGAAAGGCTATAGAAAATGCGTATGGTAGCATGATTTTTGTAGATGATGCTATAGATGCTGTGTATAAGGAACATTATCTTGCTATAATAACTAAAGAGAAATTGTATCCAGTATCAAGTCCATCTATGGCTCTTGATAAGTTTGACGAAACTGGGTTTAAAATGACTCTTACATTTCAAAATAGACCAACAGTAGAATTGGGAGATTATACAGGATTAGAGATTAAAGGTAAAAAAGCAAGCGTTAAGAAAAAAGATATAGATGAATATATACAAAATATGGCTAATAGAAATGCTAGAAAAGTAGAAGTAACTGATAGAGCTGTTCAAAATGGAGATATAGCAAATATTAATTTTTCTGGGAGTGTAGATGGCAAAAAGTTTGACGGCGGAACAGCTGAAAACTATGAATTAGAGATAGGTTCTCATAGTTTCATTGAAGGCTTTGAAGAACAATTAGTAGGAATGCAAATAGGCGAAGAAAAGGCTATAAATGTAACATTTCCAGCAGACTATCATAGTAAAGAGTTGGCTGGTAAACCAAGCGTATTTGATGTTAAAATAAATAAAATATTTGTTAAAGAACAACCTGTTATTGATGATAAATGGGCAAGTATGGTAAGCGAGTTTGAAACTTTAGAAGATTTTAGAAAAGATGTAGAAAAAAATCTTCAAGAACAAGCTCAAAAACAAGTTGATACTGAAAATATGAATAAACTTATTGATGCAATAGTTGCAAAATCTAAGTTTAAAGTACCTGATTGCATGATAGAAGATGAAATAGATTTTATATTAAATGATTTTGAAAGAAAACTTTCTATGCAAGGCATGAAACTAGATGACTATCTAAAGTATGCTAAAAAAACTATGCAAGAAATAAGAGATGAGCAAAAAAGTATAGCAAAAGCAAACTGCGGTATAAGACTTGTTTTAGAAAACATTATTGAAAAACAAAAAATAAAAGTAACAGATAAGCAAGTTGATGCTAAGATTGAAGAAATTGCAAAAATGTATGGTTTAAATACTGAGGATATGAAGAAAAATATAGGAGAACAAGATTTGTCTTACATTAAAAATGAAATATTAATGGACAAATTAATTGCTTTTCTAAAGGAAAACAACAAAATTATACAATAATATTTTCATAATAAATCAAAGTATTAGGTAAAATAATACTAATGTCTTGAAAAGGAGTGATATTATGTTAGTTCCTATGGTAGTAGACCAAACTTCTAGCGGTGAAAGAAGTTATGATATATATTCTAGATTATTAGAAGACAGAATTATTTTTATTACTGGTGAAATAAATGACCAAACTGCTAATTTAGTAGTAGCACAGCTTATATATTTGGAAGCAAAAAATCCTGATAAGGATATATCTATATATATAAATAGTCCAGGTGGAGTAGTTACTGCAGGTATGGCAATATATGATACCATGAAATATATAAAATGTGATGTTTGTACCATATGTGTAGGACTTGCTGCCTCTATGGCTTCCGTTATACTTAGTAGCGGTACAAAAGGAAAAAGATTTGCACTAGCAAATAGTGAAATAATGATACATCAACCTTTGGGCGGTGCTCAAGGTCAAGCATCAGATATAAAACTTGCTGCAGAACATATATTAGATACTAGACAAAAGTTAAATAAGATTTTGAGTGAAAATAGCGGTCAGGACATAAAGAAAATAGAAAAAGATACGGATAGAGATAATTTTATGACTGCAGAACAAGCGAAAGCTTATGGGCTAATTGATAAAGTTTTTGTAGAAAGAGAATAAAATATTTAAGGCGGGATTATGGCAAAAATTAATGAAGAAATGGTATGCAGTTTTTGTGGCAAAAGTCAAATGGCTGTAAAAAAAATGATTGTAAGTTCTAAAGGTGGTTGCTATATATGTGATGAATGTATAGCTGTTTGTTCCGAAATTATGCAAGAGGAAATAAAAACCAAAGCAGAAAAATTAGGGAAAATTAATCTACTTCCACCAAGCGAAATTAAGGCAAAATTAGATGAGTTTATAATTGGTCAAGATGAGGCTAAAAAAGTACTTTCTGTTGCTGTTTATAATCATTATAAGAGAATTAATTACAACATGACTGTTCATCAAAATAATGAAATAGAATTAGAAAAAAGCAATGTGCTAATGATTGGACCTACTGGTGTAGGAAAAACTTTGCTTGCTAAAACACTTGCTAAGATTTTAGAAGTACCATTTGCTTCTTGTGATGCAACTACGCTTACTGAGGCAGGATATGTAGGTGATGATGTAGAAAGTATATTGCAAAAATTATTGCAAAATGCAAATTTTGATGTAAAAAAAGCAGAAAGAGGCATTATATACATTGATGAAATAGATAAGATATGTAAAAAGAGCCAAAATGTGTCTATCTCAAGAGATGTAAGCGGTGAGGGTGTACAACAAGCATTGTTAAAGATTTTGGAAGGAACTATAGCTGGAATACCACCTCAAGGAGGTAGAAAGCATCCTAATCAAGAACTTATACAAATGGATACAACAAATATACTTTTCATATGTGGTGGTGCATTCGTTGGTTTAGATAAAATTGTTGATGCTAGAACTAATAGTAATAGTCTTGGATTTAATGCAAGCGTAAAGACTATAGATGAAAAAGTTATGTCAGAGTTTATGAGTAAATTGCAACCTGAAGACTTAGTAAAATGTGGACTAATTCCTGAATTTGTAGGAAGATTACCTATAGTTGTAGGACTTCATGGACTTACAAAAGAGGCGCTAATAAATATACTTAAAGAACCTAAAAATGCTATAACTAAACAATACAAAAAGATGTTTAACATAGAAGGTGTGAAAGTTAATTTTGAAGATGAGGCACTGGAAGAAGTTGCAAAGCAATCTATAAGGTTAAAAACAGGTGCTAGAGGACTAAGAACTATACTTGAACAAATAATGTTACCTATAATGTATGCTGTTCCTAGTGATAAAACGATATGCGGTATAACTATTACAAAAGATGTAGTACTTGGTAAAAGTGAACCGATATATGAAAGGAAAGATTTAGCAGAAACTACATTTGATGTAGAAAATGAACAGTTGGCAAATGCAGATACTTCTACAGTTGTTGCATAACTAGGCTACGCTTATGGCGTAGTCTTTTTTTATATTTGTAATAATAATGTTTTACGCTATGTATTTTGAAATATTTTATATTAAATATTTACATACATATAAATAGAATTTAAAAATATCTAAAATATGCGTTTATTGTTGTTTTAACGACATTAAACGCATTTTAATTTTAATTTTAAAGTTAAAA
Source organism: uncultured Christensenella sp. (assembly GCA_949292875.1). GTDB lineage: Bacteria > Bacillota > Clostridia > Christensenellales > UBA1242 > CASFBJ01. The sequence goes on along the minus strand of CASFBJ010000016.1, from coordinate 42,032 downwards.
ATTAAATTAAATATAGGAGCGTTTATGAAAAAAACTTTTTGTATATTAGTTGCTGTGATACTTTGTATAGGTGCTATTTTGTTAAGTGGTCAAGAAGCGGATAATGAGAAAGAAACAAAAATCTTTAGGTTACATATAAGGGCAAATAGCAATGCTGATATAGACCAAAATGTAAAGTATGAAATTAAAGAAGCTTTTGTTTCTTTTCTTACACCATATGTAGCAGAGTGCAAGTCTAAAGAAGATGCAATGGAAATGACTAAAAGAGTTTCTCATACATTAGAGCAAATAGCAGATTATATTTTGGAAAAACACAACTTTGATTATAAAAGTAATGTCAAGATATGTAATGAGTATTTTCCAGATAGGTATTATGAGGGAGAAATAGTTGAAAGTGGGTATTATGATGCTCTTATATGTGAGTTAGGTGAAGCAAAGGGTGATAATTGGTGGTGCGTTGTATATCCGCCTTTATGTTTTGTGCCTAATGATAACGCAAGTAAAAGTTTAGTAGTATATAAATCTAAAATTTTGGAAATAATTGAAAAGTTTTTTAAACAAGGAGATTAGTATGAATTATAAAGTAAAGTTTTCTATAGTTTTAATTACGCTAGTTGTTATGGCTTTTTTAGCTATATATGCTGTTATTCTTATTGCAAATAGAAATGATTATACTAAAGCAGATGTTGTACAAACTGCACTTTCTACTGAAGATGTAATGACGGTACAAGAAAAACTTAAAAGATGGGGATATTTTGATGGTCCTATAACTGGATATTATGGCCCTTTAACTACTGAAGCTGTTAAATATTTTCAAAGAGTAAATGGTATAGAACAAACAGGTACAGTAGGTCCTATCACGGCGAAAGCGTTAGGTATGTCTTATCTATATAGTGGTTCATCATCTAGTAATAGTAGTTCTGACTTATATCTTCTAGCAAAATGCATATATGCAGAAGCTAGAGGTGAGCCTTATGTAGGACAAGTAGCTGTTGGTGCGGTTATATTAAATAGAGTTAAAAGTAGTTCTTTTCCAAATACAATAAGTGGGGTAATTTATCAACCTTGGGCATTTACCGCTGTTCATGATGGACAAATAAATTTGGAACCAAATAGTACCGCTTATCAAGCGGCAAGAGATGCTTTGAATGGCTGGGACCCAACTTATGGAAGTATATACTATTATAACCCTGCGACAGCAAGTAGTTCATGGATATTTTCTCGTGAAGTAACTGTAGTTATAGGTAGACATACTTTTGCTAGATAGGAGGTAACAATGGAACAAAATGTAAATAACAATTACGATAATGATGTTAAAGATGAAACTTTAATTTCAAAAACTGATGCAAATAATGATAGTAACTTTAAAAAAATGAAATTTGAAGGTAGATATGAAGATTTAAAATATAAGTATATGGTATGTATAGTTTTTAGTATAGTGTTTCTAACTTGTGCTATAACTTTAGGCATTTTGTATACAAATTCAAGTTTAATGAAAAATGAATACGGAAATTCGCTTGAATCTTCATACAATAAAGCTGTATATGAACTTGTGGATAATGTAAATGATATAGAACTAAACTTAAACAAATCTAAAGTAAGTAGTTCTGAAAGTTTGCAAAAGAAATATTTGCAACTAGTATGTGATAATTGTAAATATGCGCAAAGTAATTTGGCATATCTACCTGTAAATATATCTGCAACAAGGGAAGGCGTGAAGTTTATAAATCAAATGGACGGATACTGTACAAGCCTTATTTCAACAAATGCTAGTCTAACTAGTGAACAAAAAGAAAAGTTGCAAGAACTTATAGATATAACAGGTGAATTAAAACTTGTTCTTAACGCACTAATTGATAAGGTTATACAAGGATATAGCATACTTGAAGGAAGTGCAAATGCTAACTTAGGTATAGATGATTTTAGTTCAAATTTTGAAGGCTTTAGCTCAGATAGTATAAGTTATCCTAGTATGATATTTGATGGACCATTTTCTGATTCCTTATATAACAAAGAGATAAAAGGATTACCTAAAGAAGAAGTTTCAAAAGAAGATGCACAAGCAAAACTAGAAGCAGTATTAAATGAAAAATACGAATATAGTGAAATAGTTTACGAAGGTACTACAAGTGCTAATTTTGACACATATGATTTTACAGTAAAATTAAACGATAATAAAAGCATTATGGTGCAAATGGCGAAAAGAGGAGGATTTTTACTCACTTTTGTAGGTGAAGCAAGTGAAAGTGAAACGCCTACTAAATCTATAGATGAATGTGCAGAAATTGCGAAAAACTTTTTAACTGCTTGTGGAATAAGTGATATGAAAATGGTGTGGAATGAAACATCTAAAGGTATAGCAGTTATAAATATGGCGCCTGTTATTAACAATATTATATATTATCCAGACTTAATTAAGATAAAAGTAGATATGACTACTGGGCTGGTTATAGGATATGAAGCACAAAATTACGCATATAATCATGTAGAAAGGACTAAAACAACTCCTAGTGTAGGTGCTACAGAAGCAAGAGAACTTATAGAAAAGACTATAAATATAAATACTCAAAAACTTTGCATTATACCACTTGAATATGGTGGCGAAGTGCTTGCATATGAATTTGATTGTGAATACAATGGCGGACATTATTATATATATATAAATGCCTACAATGGCGATGAAGAAAGAATAATGAAAGTTGTAGATACAGAGGAAGGTGCATTGCTTTCATAATTAAACACAAATCAAAACTAAATATTAATTAAAAAAATTAAAGATAATATAACTTCAAATATAAAAATGGACTTCAAAAAGAGTCCTTTTTTTGTTTTGTGTGCTATAACTTTTCCTTTTTATTTTAACTTAATTATATTTTTTATTGTACAAGCATACATTTAGTACATGAATAAAAATATATTTATCCTGCACCCACTTTTTATAGTATTAGCAATATTTATGTGTGTATTTGTAAATGCTTTTTATTTTATTTGCTTTTTATCTGCAGTCTTTATACATGAATATGCTCATTATATAGTAGCGAGGAAAATAGGGGTAGGGCTAAAAAACTTTTGTCTACTTCCTTATGGTGCTCAACTTAGTTTATCTTCATCTAATCTTAATTACAAAGATGATATAAAGATTGCAATATCAGGACCATTAGCAAATATTTTTGTAGGCATTTTGACTATATGCTTATGGTGGATATATCCTGAAAGTTATGCTTATACAGATATTTTTGTATATTCAAATATTTCTTTAGCAATATTCAATTTCTTGCCACTTTTACCACTAGACGGAAGTAGAATATTGCTAGCATTAAGCAGTAAATACAAGAAAAGAAGCATTTGTTATAAAGTACTTTGCATTTTAAATATTATATCTTCTATATTGCTTTTTATTCTATTTATTATTTCATTATTTTATAGTCCAAACTTTAGTTTTGGTATTATGTCTTTCTTTATTTTATTTGGAGCATTTGATGATAAAGAATTGTACTCATATGAGAGCATATTAACGCTACAAAGCAAAGTTTTATCAAAAAATAAACCTATGCCACTAAAAGTTTTTTGTATTACTCAAGATAGCGACAAAATGTGTATACATAAGATACTAAACCAAAATTACTATACTGCACTTTTAGTATTTGATGAGAATAATAAAGTTAAAAAACTAATAATGCAAAATGAATTTGAAAATATATTTTTAAAGAGTGAAAACAATGAAGAATGTAATTAGTTTTGTTTGTGTATATATTTGTACCATAATTGGTGCAAGTTTTATTACTGGTAATGAGATATATCACTATTTTGCAAAATTTGGAAATCATGCACTTTATTTGCTTTTATTATGCGCTATAGTTTTTTTATCTACATCTATTATTCTTTTTATAAAGTTTAAAAAGGCAAATATTTCAAATATGCTTGATGTTTGTAATAATAAAAAAGGGAAGAAGTCTATTTTTAATATAGTTTTTACATTGCTTTCTTATCTTACATATTTTACTTTTGCATCTCTAATGATATCTGGCTTAAATGAACTTTTTGGTACAATATTTTGCCTTATAACTCTTGCTTTTAGTTTTGTTTTGTTGCAGTTTGATTTGTCAGGTATTGTTAAAGTAAATGTCATACTTTTTCCGCTTGTAATACTATATCTTTTAGGCCTTTTGTATGTAAGTATATATCACCCAAACGCTACACAAAATATTGTAGATATAAGCACAACTAATTATCTAAATATTTTTCCTTATGTTACGCTTAATGTTGTACTTCTTTGTGGTAGTGTATTGCAACTATCTAATAAAATGACTACTAAACAAATTATTCTTAGTTGCCTGCTTTCTTGTGCTATACTTGTACTTTTTATATTTGTGCAAATATATATATTGCAACATGAAAATATAACAAACATAGATATGCCTCTTGTAGATATAGCAAAAAATATTCCAGCACTATACATTCTCACACTTATTGTAACTTTTCTTGCAATGCTATCTTCTTTTCTTTCTAGTGCGTATGCTCTTTATGCAAAGATTAAAAAAAGTACTAATTCGTACTTTTATCTAACTATCTTGTTTGCTCTTATGTTTGTATGCTCGCTATTAGGTTTTTCAAAAATAGTAGAATATTCTTACATAATATTAGGACTTATGTCATGTTTTATAGTGCTTGTTATTATTGTAAAGAAAATGCGGTAAAAATGATAAAATTTTTAAAAATACCCGCTAAAAACATATGAATTAGTTTCTTTTAAATCTTTTTTCTATAAGCACTACTAGTCCGTACATACCCCCAGCAAGTATACAAAGTATAAGCGTGCTTGCCATAACTAAATCTAGATTAAATACCGTTCCACCATAAACTATAAGGTATCCTAATCCTGCTTTGCTTACAAGGTATTCGCCCATTATAGTTCCTACCCATGTTAAACCTACATTTATCTTTAGAACAGATATAAAATCAACCATACTATTAGGTATAACTAATTTGGTTAAAATCTGCCATTTATTTGCACCTAAAGATTGCATAAGTAGTATTTTGTCTTTATCTACAGATAAAAATGAACTAAGCATAGAAAGAATGGTAACAATAATAAGAATGAGTATTGCCATTACAACTATTGCTTTTGTGCCTACACCAAACCATACAATGATTATTGGCCCTAATGCTATTTTAGGCAAACTATTAAGAACTACAATGTATGGTTCAAGAACATTTCTAACTAACTTACTACTCCATAAAAGTACTGCAATGATGTATCCTAAAACTGTTGCTATTAAAAAACCTAAAAAGGCTTCGTATAATGTAGTAAAAATGTGTTGCCACAAGTTGTTTTGTTGCGCTAGTTCTATGATTGTACTTATCATTCTGCTAGGACTACTAACAAAAAAAGCGTCTAATATTCCTACATAAGTAAAAAGTTCCCATAATCCAAAAAAAGCAACAAAAAGTGTTATTTGTAACCCTATTACTAATCCTTTATATCTTTTTACACTTTTTATAAAGTTGTTGTGTTCATTACTCACAACAATACTATTTTTTTTCTTCATCACTGTTCATCTCCTTCCATATCTTTTCAAAATATTTGCTAAAGGTAGGTTTTTCTCGTCTTTGAAATGGTGTAAATGTATTTAATTCTATATCCATTATCTGCTTAACTTTTGCAGGTCTTTTGCTTAGTATGATTATTCTATCACTCATTGATATGGCCTCACTTATATCGTGAGTTACAAGTATTGCAGTTTTCTTTTCCTTCTTTATTATCTCGTATACATCATCGCAAACATTTAACCTTGTTTGAAAGTCTAAAGCGGAAAAAGGCTCATCAAGAAGCAGAATGTCCGGTTTAAGCGCAAGTGTCCTTATAAGTGCAACTCTTTGACGCATACCGCCACTTAATTGATTAGGATAATGCTTCAAAAAGTCGCCAAGTCCGTACTTGGTCGCAAGTTCCTTAATGTAAGCAACATTTTCTTTTGTTTTCTTGTGCTGTGTTTCAAGTCCTAGTGTTATGTTTTGCTCAATGTTACGCCACTCAAATAATAAATCTCTTTGAAACATATATCCGCAGGCGTGGTCGCTATTACTATACAATTTTATTTCACCACTACTAGGCTTAATAAGTCCTGCTATAAGTGAAAGTATGGTTGTTTTACCGCAACCACTAGGCCCTACAATGGATACAAATTCGCCTTCGTTTATATCAAATGTTATATTTTCAAGTGCTCTTGTTTCACTTTCCAATGTAAAATAATTTAGTGAAACATCTTTAAACTCAAGTATTTTTTTCAAATTGTGTTCTCCTTAGTATTTTGCTTTTGCTGTTTGGTAAAAAATCGCTTATATTTCATTATATTTACGCACTTGTTTATGTGTGAAAGTAATATTTTACATTTTAAAACATACATATATATCATGCTAAATGTAACTCAAAATCTGCTTTCTTCAAGCGGAATAAATGAAGCGCTTTATCCATATAAAATGCTTAACTTAGGCGGAGAACAATTGTATGTAATGGGTATATCAAAAATACTTAAATTTCAAACAGATACTATTGTTTTATCACTAAAAAAAAATAAGGTGCTAGAAATATTAGGAACAGAACTTTACATAAAGGAGATAAGTAAACAAGGCATACTTATTTGTGGAAAAATAACAAGTACGGAGGTTAAATAATGCGTACTATTCGCTTTACAGTTAAGCCACTAAATGCAGAGCGCAAGTTAAACGCATTGCATAGTCGAGGCATACAAACTTATGACATAGAGAAAGGCGAGCATTCTCTTTCTTTTTCTGTAGATAAAAAGCATGAACAGCAAGTTAAAGAGATTTTGCAACACGAAAGCAATGATATGCAAACTAAAACGATAGGATTAGAAAGTTTTTTACAGTTTATGAGAAATAGAATAGGTCTTATAGTTGGGCTATGTATTTCATTTTTGCTCATACTTATTTTTTCAAATGTTCTTTTAGTCTATGATATTAAAGGATTAAATAGAGTAGAAAAAAGCGAAATAATTGACTTACTAAAAGAAAATGGATATAATATAGGCAGTCTTTCTTTTTCACTAAATGTAGAAGATATAGAACCGCTTATTCTTTCTCATTTTCCCGATATTTCTTTTGCTAGTGCGCTAGTTGTAGGAAATACGCTAGTACTACATATAAAAGAGAAAGATTATGATGAAGAAACAGACACTACACTTTTTTCACCAATATATGCCGAATTCACAGGTGTAATATCTGAGATGAAAGTACAGCAAGGTACACCGCTTGTAAAAGTAGGAGATATAGTAAAAAAGGGTCAAATGCTCATAGCGCCTTATGTGCTTGACGGAGATAAAAGCATACCTGTGCAGGCTAAAGGCGAAGTGTATGCTCGTACTTACATTAAAGGTCAAGTAGTGTATGATACAAATAAACCACTTCAAGGCAGAACGGGCAATGTGTACATAAAAAGGACAATGAATATTTTAGGAATGAATGTGCCATGCTCACAACAAGGAGATGAAAGTATACTTCAATCTACATATGAAGTGGAAACTATTACTCAAACTATGAACGGAATAGTACCTATAATTATGCAAGATACTATATATTATGAGATTGGCGACATAGGCGAGGCAAACTATGAAAGAGATAGAGTAGCCCTTGAAAAAGAATCTCTATATAAAGCATATGAAAATATAAAATCAAATTTTGAAGTGGTTAGTCAAAGCACTCAAACCATAGAAATAGACGGCGTGTACCATATAACTACATATCTTGAAGTAAGAAAAAATATAGCAACTAAGGAGCAATTATGATAGAATATTTAAACGATAATAAAGAACTTGACAAAAACTTAGTTTCATTACTTGAAAAGGTTTTTCAAAACTGCATGATAGTAACTAATCAAACTTATGATAAACTAACTTGCTCACTAGATTTTGTAAGTAAAGAATACATACATTCTCTAAATGCGTCTATGAGAAATGTAGACAAACCTACAGATGTACTTTCTTTTCCTTTACTTAATCTAAAAGCTGGCGATATAGTAAACCCCGATTTGTATCCATTTGATATAGATATGCAAACTGGCGAACTATCACTAGGCGACATAGTTATATGCGATGATATAGCAAAAGAACAAGCACTAGAATATGGACATAGTCAAGAAAGAGAATATGCGTACCTTTTTTTGCATGGACTTCTTCACCTTTTAGGTTACGACCATATGCAAGATGAAGAAAAAAAAGTTATGCGTGAAATAGAAGAAAATGTACTAGATAGAGTAGAAGAAATAAAAGAAAAATACTAAAAGGTGAGTTATGGATAAAAAGGATAAAAAATACTATTTAGGCACTGTGTGCGTTGTAGGTAAGGCAAACGCTGGTAAAAGTTCGCTTATAAATGCACTTATAAAAGAAAAAGTAAGCATAGTGTCCCCTAAGCCACAAACTACAAGAGATAATATAGTAGGCATATATAATGATGAAGATAGTCAAATAGTTTTTGTAGATACCCCAGGCATTCATCATAGCGATAGCAAACTAGGCGATATAATGAACAAAAATGTAGCACTTGCAAGTATTGATGTAGACCTTGTATTACTTCTTGTAGACGGTAGCAAAGGCATAGATGACAAAACGCTTACTTTTATACAAAGCTTTAAAAAATATGAAAATGTTATCTTACTCGTAACTAAAACAGACTTAACTACTTTTGAAAAATTGTATCCGCATTTGCAAAAGTTAAACGAACTAACATTTCTAAAAGAGATATTACCTATATCAAGCCATAAAAATAGAAACTTAGATGTACTTTTATCAATGATTAAAAAATACTTACCGCAAGTTGATGAAAATGATTTGCTTTTTGATAGAGAAGTGTACACTACAAAGTCTACTAAGTTTATTTGTGGCGAAATAATAAGAGAAAAAATGCTCTATGCTCTAGATAATGAAGTACCGCATGGGGTGGCGGTAAGCATTATAAAGTTTGAAGAATATTCTACTCTTGCAAAAGTTTATGCCGATATTATTTGCGAAAAGCAATCTCATAAGTCCATTATAATAGGTAAAAAAGGACAAATGCTTAAAAAGATAGGTCAACTTTCTCGTTTAGATATAGAAAAAATGCTAGGTAAGCAAGTTTATCTTGAACTTTTTGTGAAAGTAAAGGAAAATTGGAAAAACAATAATGCTATCTTGCAAGAATTAAGTGAAAATGCACAAGATGTTTATTAGTTTACTTTATCACATCTCATAAGTTGATATAAGATTATTTTGTTTTGATTGTATTTTAATAATAATAAAATATACAAAAATATTTAACTTTATTTGTTAAAAAAAGGACTTATGTAAAAAATAAGTCCTTTTGTCATCTATATAAAAGTAAACATTTACCTATATAATACTATATACAATTATTGAAATTCTCCATATACAGTTTTTCTCTTTGTTCTCTCTCTTTCTATTAAGTCATTTAAAAGCGCTCTAACTTTATATGGCTCTTTTATGCACTTAAGCGTTACTTCGTTATTAGAAGCATCTTGACAATATATCTTTATAGAACCTACACCATACATTTTATCACCTAATGTTTGATTTAGTGAAATGTCATCTATTCTATATATGTGCAGTTCTTCTACTTTCGTATCTAACCAACCAGTTTGTACAAAAAGTTTTGTCCATTCGTTTTCCTTTTCATATATGCCATATGTCGTAAAAGATATAGGCATACCAAATATTCGCTTTTTGTCTTTCCATAAAAGTTTAGCATCTTTTTCCGCTTCAGCTATCTTCATATATACCACCTTATACATTTTTTCTCATTTTACTTTATAAGTGCGTTTTTGTCAATGCTTTATTTTATATATGATAAATTGCAAATGTAATATCTAATATTCTTGTGTTATATTAATCTATTATAACTACAAATTGTTTAACTTAAATATAATTAAGTAAAAAATATTTACTTTAATTAAAATGCATTACATGTATAGTAAAAATGCTAAAATGATATACTTCTTTGTAGATAATGCGAAAGCAAAATAATGAATATTGCAAACAAAGTAAAATATGAAAAATATGTGCTTTTGTTATGATAGGAATACAAGCAAGTAAGCTAAACGATTAGAATAAAAAACAAAAAATATAATTAAAAAAATGCGACCAAAAGTCGCATTTTCTATATACATTTCCTACTATATGTATATGTTTTTGATTAAGCAGTTAAACCTGTATCAAAGTTTATTGTTGGCCACAAAGTTTCAGCAGCAGCGTTATCAGCAACATTAGTTGCTTGAATTGCTTGGAATTCTATACCAAATAGTATTGTTGTATCTTGGAATAAGTTTCCAAACTGAGTAGCATCTAAAGTGAAACTAATAGTATTTAAGTTTAATGATGAACTTTTAGGAACTTTATTTGCAGATATACCATTATCAGCAAGTTTCCAAACAGCATTTGCTTCAGATAAGCCTTTGAAAGCATTGATTATGGCAGTTTGTACAGCAGTAGTAACTGCATTTTTCATAGTTGCTTCATCACCTGTTTGATATTGGTGTCCAGTAGTAGCATTAGTTACTGTACCATCAAATACTAAATCAGTACCATCATATTGTATTTTGATTTGGTCTGCAGGAACATCTACTTTAAACCAAATATCATCTGCGTTTTCAGCAGATGAAACTGTTATAGTTCCAGCTAGTGTTACTTTATCTCCAGGCATAACATAAGTTGTCAAATGTGTACCATTAGAAGTGTGAGCAATTGTAGTACCAAAATCTTCTAATGTGAAGTCTACTATACCGAAGTTAAGTGTACCTGAGCCACTATCTTTATCAGTAAAGTATGCATAAGTTACATTGAATGCTAGTAATGCTACTAGTAGGACAGCAAGCACAACAATAGCAATCGTTTTCTTGTTTGTTTTTGTTTTCTTTAACATTTTTTTCTCCTTATATTTTTTTTAGAAACAAAAAGTATAGATTAATAATCATCTACGCTTGTATTCTACGAAAAAAGCAGATATATGTCAAATAAAAATGCAAGTTTTTTAAAAAAGAAATATTTTGCATTTTTTGTATTGCATTCTATAAATATTAAGCATATATGATTATGAAAAAAGGTTGATGAGATATTAAAATAAGAAATATATATTTTAATATGCACATTTGTAGTATGAGCAATATATAATGAAATATACGAAAGAAAAAAATATTTGTAAAATACATAAGATTTTAAGACGCAAAAGAATGAAAAGTACAAAAGGAAGAAGTCGTACAAAAGATGAAAGCGCTAGATATACATAAAAACAAAATAAGCGCATACGCAGGAAAAATACAGGAGGAATGCAAATGAACGGATTATTTGGAAACTGTGGCTGTGGCTGTAACCGTGGCTTTGGTGGAAAACTTTTTGGAAACAGAAAGCAATGTGGCTGTGATTGCAATGATTGTAACGATTGTTGTGATAAAGGCTGTGGATTTGATTGCTGTTCTATAATACTAATCTTATTATTACTTACTTGTTGCTGTGGTTGTGATATAGATTGGTGCAATATAATAGTGTTATACTTATTATTATCATGCTGTATGTAAAATCGGCTTTAAAAAGCGGCGCGAACGAAAATATGTAAAAATATTTTCTTACTGCGTTTACTGAAAATGCTCAAAGGCAGTCATTTAGAGAACTAAACTCCTGCGTTTGAGTGTTTTTTTAATGTATATTTATAAAATAAAAATTTTTTCATTATTTTAGAGAATATATTAAAATCAGTAATATGTGTTTAATAAATATGTTTTAAATTTAATATTCTAATATTCAATGTCTAAATCGTATTTCTATTTATTAATAGATATAAGATAAAAGTGCATGTATAAGGTAATCTAAAATATAAGATAAATTTAATATATATCTATTTATTATCTATAGATATCAAAATATTTTTTCAAAAATTTTCTCTACTATTTTATTCTGTAGTAAAAAAGCGAAATATAAAATAAAAAAATAAATGAAACAAATAAAATAAAAAGACTTGATTTTTTTTTAGTGATAGTGCATAATCATATTAACGAAAAATTTTAAAAGTGCTATTACTTTTTTTAATTATAAAAAATATACAAAATTTCTTTCTTAAATATTTAAGCAATAATTATATTATTACAAGTTGTAAAGACAACTACGCTAAAGCGTATAATTTTTGTTATTCTATTTTTTAGTATAGTTTAGTTTGTAGGTATAGTGCTTTTTGAAATATGAAACAAAAATAAATAATAAAAGGAGAAAATAATGGAAGACAATAGAAATATTTTAAATAATGAACAAGTTTCTAGTTTAGAAACTAGTAATAAAGCAAAAAACAATGAAAATGGAAGCATTGATAATAAAGTAGGCATTGATGCAAAATCAAAATCTTTTTCAAATAACAAAAATGGAGAAAATAATAAAGGAAAAAGATTTTTTAATAAACAAGCAAAGCAAAATAAGGTTTTAAAAGAAAATGTGCAGGAGAAGCAAAACGAGCAAACAAATACAAATACAAATGCAAATAATGAGCATAAGAAGGCAGTAGTAGAGTACACGCTTACTACACACATGGACAAACTTACTAAGTTAAAAAATACAACAAATAAAAACAAAAAATTAAAGGTAGTGTTTTTAGGCGGAGTAGGTGAGATTGGAAAAAATATGTATGCTTTAGAGTATGAAGATGATATTATAGTTATAGATAGTGGACTTACATTTCCAGATGATGAAATGCCAGGTATAGACATAGTAGTACCAGACATAACATATCTTGTAGCGAATAGAGAAAAGGTAAGGGGAATAGTACTTACACACGGGCATGAAGACCATATAGGCGGTTTGCCATATGTCCTTAATGAGATACCGACTAGCATATATGGTAGCAAACTTACTATAGCACTAGTTGAAAACAAAATGAAAGAGCATAAGAAAGTTAAGTATGGCTCAAAGATTGTTAAGGCTGGGCAAAAGATAAAGTTAGGTTGTTTTGAAATAGAGTTTATAAATGTAAATCATAGTATATCTGGTGCTTTTGCGGTTGCTGTGTCTACACCTGTAGGAATGGTTGTACACACTGGCGATTTTAAAATAGATTTTAGTCCTATAAAGGGCGAAACTACAGACCTTACAAGACTTGCAGAGATAGGTAAGAAAGGTGTACAACTAATGCTTTGTGAATCTACAAATGTAGAGCGTAAAGGATATAGTATGAGTGAAAGAAGCGTAGGCGAAACGCTAGACAAACTTTTTGAAGCGTATAAAGAAAAGAGATTAATAGTTGCAACTTTTGCATCAAATGTGCATAGACTACAACAAATAATGGACCTTGCGGAAAAATATGGAAGAAAAATAGTTTTTAGCGGAAGAAGTATGATAAATGTAGCAGAAACTGCGCTAAAAATAGGGGAAATGACATTTAATAAGAACATTATTATAGATGTAGATAGCATTAGCAAGTACAAAAATAGTGAACTACTTATAGTTAGTACAGGTAGTCAGGGAGAGCCTATGAGTGCGCTTTCTAGAATGGCAAATGACGATTTTTCTAAGGTAAAACTAACAAGTGAAGATTGTGTAATAATATCTGCAAGCCCTATACCTGGAAATGAAAAGAGTGTATATAATGTTATAAATAATCTATACAAAAAAGGTTGTGTAGTCATATATCATGAACTTGCAGATGTTCATGTTTCTGGGCATGCTTGTCAAGATGAACTTCGCATAATGCACAATCTAGTAAAACCTAAGTTTTTCATACCTATTCATGGTGAATATAGGCACTTAAAATTGCATAAAGATTTGGCAGTTAGTATGGGTATGGAAGAAAGAAATGTCTTTATTGCCGATTTAGGAAATGTAGTAGAGTTTTCGCACAATGCTATGACTCAAGCAAAAGATATAACTAGTGGCAGTAGACTTATAGACGGGTACGGAGTAGGAGATAAAGAAAGTGCAGTTATAAGAGACAGAAAGCAACTTGAAGTAGACGGAGTATGTGTTGCAGTTTTGCATATAGACGATAATAGCAAGAAACAATACAGAATGCCAGATTTGCTAACAAGGGGTTTCATATACAATGATGAACAAAGTGAAGTAATAGGTGAAGCGAGAAAGTTCGTTTTTGAGTCATTGCAAAATAGTAGCATAAAGAGTATGGATAGAAACGAGATAAGAGCTTTTGTTAGAAAAAACTTAACTAATTATTTTGTAAAGAAAGTAAATAGAAAACCAGTAATTATTGTTTGTTAAATTCCATATAATAGATTTGTATCTATACTTGTAATTCAATTAATAAGTGTATATCAAATCTAGTTTGATTGCATGATAGAGAGAATAAAATCATTTTTAAATCAATGGTATTGACATATATATGTTTTAATGCTATAATATGTGTAACAATGATAAATGTATACAAGGAGGTATACTTATGAGTGTTAAAAAATCTGCAAAAAGACATTGGAAAGCTTTGACTATTGCTGTTGTTTCAGCAGTTGCTTTTGCTGCAGTGCTTACAGGCGTTGCAAGTCCACTAGTATTAGTTTTAGCAAATAGTTATCTTGGTGGTGCTACTGCGCTTGCTTATACTGCTACCTTTGGTATATCTGCACTTGTTTGTAGTGGAGTTGCTATAGGTGCTGTAGAGATAGCAAGATTAGCAGGCAAAAAAAAGTCTAAAATACTTTTTAAAGGTAGAAGCAAAAAGCAAGACAGTGATTTGAGTAAGGGTGTAGAGCCAGAAATAGTACAAGAAAAACGAGTAGAGCGAGAAAATCCAAATAAAGTAGAATTTAACAAAGAAAATGAAAAAAAAGATTTTGATGGATTTGGTGTAAAAAAAGAAGAAAGTAATAAATATTCAAGTACTGAAGATAGCCCTGCATATGTTGGAACAAATAGTGATACAAAGAGTAAAAAAGAAGACGACAAACCTGAAAAAGTTGTTACAAATTTTGAAATAAGAGATGGTGAACTATTTTATAGAGGTAAAAAAGCAAAAATAGCAACTGATGAAAGACAAAAATAAATATTTCTTGTTTTTAATGTTATAATAAAACTAGATATAATGTAAAAAGAACTTTATCAAATTTTGCGATAAAGTTCTTTTTTTGTTACAAGCAAATTTATTATAAATGTATGTATATAATATCATTAAAGTAATTATTTATATAAAAAATTTTAGCATATTTTATATACTCATATTTAATAGAATTACATTAATAGTTTATCTTATTTTCCATATTCATATATTCTTCATATAATTTTAAACATGCATCTCTATCTACTTCTAAAAAATAACTGTTTTTCTTATATATTTCATGAAATATTTTTTCAAATCTTTCATCTCTAAATCCTATATTTGCATTGTCTGTAATGGTACAACCATAATAAATCTTGCTTATATTTGCCCATTGACATGCGCAAGCACACATAGGACAAGGGGCGCCTGTTGTGTATATTTCGCAACCTGTAAGGTCGTAAGTGCCAAGTTTTTTGCTTGCTTGTCGTATTGCTTCCATTTCTCCATGGCAAGTAGCGTCGCCTTTTAGAAGTACTTTATTATGTGCTCTTGCTATAACTTTTCCGTCTTTTACTATGCAACTTCCAAAAGGGCCACCATGTGCGTTTTGTATGCCTTTTCTTGCTTCATCTATTGCTATTTTCATGTATTTATTCATATTTTGAGTTCCTTTTTATTCGTTTATATTTTTTGGTTTTTTCTTTGGTTCTATACATATTCCTTGAGAAATTTCAACAAAGTTATTTTTTAAGTAAAAAGTTTCTAAGAATGTATATTTTTCTGTAACTAGATAAAAGTCTTCTATATTATTTTTTCTTTCGCATTGTATAGCGTATCTAATAAGCGCAGATGCAACACCTTTTCTTCTGTACTGCTCGAGTGTTGTTATTTGGCATATGTATGCATTAGTACCATGTCTATATATAAAAAGTAGACAAATAGGTACATTATTATAAAATGCCATATAAGGTACCATATGATTTTCTATTAAGTATTCATTATCTAGTTTTTCTTCATAGTTTTGAAGATATTCTTCTTCATATTTATATATATTTTTGCTATTAAAATGAATAAAACCTTTATCAAATAAATGCAATATATCTTTTTTATAAGTTGCATCACATTCTTTAAATTCTAGATTTTCTAATAAGCATTTTTTATGTCTTGTGTTGTATCCTGTTCTAAGTTTCATCCAGACATCATGATAAAGCATTACATTTTTATTTGCTATTTCCATTATAGTTTGTATGTTTTCATTATCTACTGATTCAAAATAAATAGCGGGTTTCCTGTTGAGTTCTATCAAATAGTTTTCATATATTTCTATATCTTTTTTGTATTCTAAAGGTTTTTTTACATAAATAAAATTATTAAAAACATCTTTAATTTTATTGGAAAACACACTAATATAATTTTCATTGTCTTTTATATCAATTTCATATGTTTTTGATATAGTTGTGTAAAAGTCTAAAACTACATTGTCTATCTTGTTTTTTATGTCATATTTTATAATTGCTAATATTGAGAAAACTAATAAAATAATTTCACTTATTGAACTAACATATGCACCGACTAAAAGATTGTATGCTATAAGTAGTATAGCAGAGATAAGATATCCTATCCTTAAAATCTTCATATTGTCTTGCCATGTCGTATATGCAAGCATACATAGATTGATAAGCATAAGTAAGTCTACATAATCTGTCCATAAAAACATACATACTAGTACAAATACGATTTCAAAACTAACTACAACTAAGGTATTTGGTTTAAGATTTTTGTATGCGTATATATAGTACACAATAGTTCTTATAGTTGCAATAGCAACTAAAATTATTGATAGATACCTTTCAAGTAAAGCGTATGTTACAATCATAGAAATGTTTGAAATAGTAAAATGTAGCATAGTTTTAAACTTTTCTTTTTGAAATAGTCCTAATACAGTTGATAATATAGTTACAATACTTACTATTTGTGCTAAGTAAAAATTTGTCATTTGTTCTCCTAAATTTTAAATATAGTTATCATATTTTATTTTACATTTTTTAGTTTGTTATTAGTGAACGAGATTGAGCACATGTAAAGTAAATAATTTGATATTGTTTTGAAAGAGTAGAAATAGTTTGTTTTATGTAGTTAAAGTTTTCTTTATCTAGGCTTGTAAAAGGGTCATCAAGAAATATAGTACAAGGTTCTTTATCAAAAATTATGCTTGCAAGTGCAAATCTAACAAGAATTGAAGATGAAACTAAAAGTCCACTACTAAATGTTTGTTCATCTCTAAGTTTGCCTTGTTCTTCATACATTAGTGTCAAATCTTCTTTTAAAGTAATAGGAGAGTATGGCTTTAGGTATGGACAAAGTTCTACAAGTTCATTAAGTTTGTTTTGTGTAGGAGTGATGTATCTATTTCCTAATTCTAATTTTGCTTTTTTCAAGTAGTTATAAGCAAACATGATATTTGAATAAGTTTTTTCATAAAGTTTTAATTCTTCGTATGTTTTGTTTAATTCTGCATTTACTTCAAATAAACTATCTGCCTTTATATCTTCATTTGCTTTTTTGTTGCTTTTATCTATGATTAATTTTCTTATTTCATTTAATTCATTATTACATTCTGTCTTTTGCTTATTAAGTGTGTATAAGTCAAACTTTATGTCAGGTGTGTCTAATTTTTCTGTGTCAAAATCTTCTATTTGTTTAATAAAAGATTGTAATTCATTGTTTAAATCATCATATCGTATTTTATATTTTTTAATCACTTCTAAAGCGGTATTTTTATCTGTTGGAATATTTTTAAAACTTGAAAAGAATAGATTAATTTCTTGTTCTAATTTATTTATATTCTTTTCAAATTCTATGTTATTTTCTTTTTCTTCGTTATATATTTCGTATATGCTTTCAAGTTTAATCAGTGCCTTTTGAGCATCTTGAGTAGAGTAGTTTTTATCTAGATTAAGTAATATTTGCAACTCTTTTCTATTATTTGTAATGTTTGAACATTGTTTTTTAATTTTTGACAACTTCCACAAACTAAAACATATAGTAAATATTCCTATAATGCAAAAACCTATGCCTAAGATTACATTTATTAATGGTGCAAATATTAATCCTGCTAACACAAACAATACTCCTAATCCTATTATTGCAAATAATATTGGTTTATTGTTTTTGTTTACTTGCGATGTGTTTTGAATGAGCATTTGTGCTTTTTTTTCTTGTTCTTTAAAATCTTTTAAGATTGGTTGATTTTCTTCTAAATCTTTCATTTTTCTAAAAGATTGTTCTTGTAATGCTAATTGTTTATTTTTTTCAACAAGTTTTTCTGTGCATATTTGTATTGCTTCATCGCTTGGTATGCCGTTTGGACAACAATTTTCTATTTTTGTTATTTCTTGCATTATTTTTTCTTTGTTACTTACAAGCGAATTAAAATGTTTTCTTGTAGCTTGTTTTTCATTTTCTTTTGATGCAATTGTGATATTTTCTTCTATTAATTTGATTTTGTCTATTATTCCTTTTTCTTCTTTTTGCAAATCTTTTATTTCTTCATCATATTTTTTGCTAAATTCTATAGATTGTTTAATTTCGCTTAAAGTTCTTTGAAGAGTACTTATTTTTTCTTTCTTGTCATATATTGCTCCACGATTGCCTGTTTTTAAGTAATATGCTCTTTTTGTATCTAGTATTTTTAGTGCATTTTCATAATTACTTATGCTTTCTTGACTGCTTGCATTTAATTTTGTTAATTTTCCTATTAAGACTGAGTTCGCACTTGTTTCAAGCATATTTCCGCCTATATACACACTGCGTTCAAAACTGCTTGCATCTAAACCTAAAAAATGTAGACCTATATCTTCAATATTTAGTTTTTCCATAGTTTTTAAGTTGTATATACCGCACTCATCGTCACTATTTTTTGTAGAGAATGTTCTTTCTATTCTATATTGTTTATCTTCAAACTCGCAAATCATATATCCGCCATAAGTTTGCTTGTTCCAAGGTAAATAGCGTAGGCGTTCATTTTTTTGAATGTTTTTACTAGTAGTAGAAGGGAAGCCATATAGCATAGATTTTATAAATGCCATAAGTGTAGTTTTACCATAACCATTTTTTTCATTTATTTCATTGATACCATCTTCAAAATTTAGTGTAAAGTCATGTAGTTTTCCAAAATTTTCTATATGTATTTGATGAATTTTCATTTATTAAAAATCTTCTCCTTCTAAAGCTTTTATTCCATACATGATTATGTCATTTTTATCTTCTTCAGGTATTTCATTGCTACCTAGTACCTGCCTAATGTATTCGCCTTTTAAAGATATGTCTGCCTGTAGTGCCTGTAAGTCAATTTTTATTTTTGTTTTATCTTCTATTTTTACAAAATAATATTTTTCATTTAAGTTGGTGAGTAAGTAATCTATATCTTTTTCAAAATCTTTTTCTAGTTCACCTTTTAATATGATTTTAATTAGATTTTCTTTTCCTATGTCTTTTGTATTTTCATTTATTAATTGCATCATTTCAACCATATTTGAGCAGTGAGAAACATCTATTTCTAGTTCATAAAATTTTCGTGTAGCAAAAGGAACAAAAAGATGTTTTAAACCATCTTGTTCAAACTCTAAAAAAACAAAACCTTTTTCACCACATTCGTCAAAACCTCTACCTTCTAATGCTCCGCTATAAGCGTAGTAACCTCTGTCATCAAGTTTACCAAAACTATACTCGTGAATGTGTCCTAATGCAAGATAGTCTATGTTTTTGTTTTTTAATAAATTGAGATTGATGCCATAAGGTACATATTCTATGCTCCCTTTTGTTATTTGACCATGAAGTACAACTATATTTTTTCTATTTTCGCTTAGGTGTAAGTTGTCAAAAATATTTTCATTATATTTTTCTCCAAGCGTTATACCTGCTATTGTTATATCATCAAAATTAAAGTAAGTCCAGTTGTTTTCAAAGTGTAAAAAGTTTTCAGGGATATTTTCTTCTTTGTATATACTTTCATCATGGTTTCCGTTTAAAAATAGGAAAGAAATATCTGTATTTTGTCTTATTAAATCAAGAATGAGATTTTTTGTTCTATTAGATATCTCGTTAGTATCAAAAAGGTCGCCTGCTATAATTATAATTTTCACTTCATGTTTTTTAGCGTATTCAATAAGCCTTACAAAAGTTTGTTTTATCTCATTTCTTCTTTCTTTTGCTTTTTCTACACTTAAGTTACTTTCCATTTTGCTATCTATGTGTAAATCTGCAGTGTGTATTATTTTCATATTTACCATCCATACATATTTTTCATATATAATTATAGCAAAAATAAAATATAATGCAAAAATTTTTATTATTTTTAAATTTTTATTATTAATAAGTTTTAATTTTAGTTTTTAGAATTTAATTAAAATTAAAATTGTCAATATTCTTTAAAACTTGTTGTGTAAAGAAAAAATTTTGCTTTTAATAGGTAATTCTTATAGTTTAAAACAAGTCTTGACATATTATTGCTAATGTGATAAAATAATTATAGTTTATTTAAGGAGATTTTTTATGTTAAAGACAGTGTATCCAGAAGCAAGTGCATTAGATTTCTACTTTTCTCCAAGAGAGCTTTTATTGATAAATAAAAATCAAATGCAATTTTGTGCATATTTATCAGAATATGAAAATTTTAATTACGCAACATTATTGAGAGAATTTATTAACTTGGGAAATATAAGATTTAAACTTAAAACACAAAAATTAAGATATCTTGCTATGTATGAAATTTTGTTAAATCATCAAGCGTTGCTACCTTCTGAAGAGTATATGCAAGAAGTTTTTAATAAAATTGCAACAGCAAAAATGATAAGTGTTGGAGATGATATTGATATAGATATAGAAAGTGCTATTAATAGCATTGGTAAAGATGAAAGTTATGTTGCAATAGAAGATAATAATAATGAAAAAAATGAAGAAGATGTATTAAAAGAAAATGATAATAATCAACAAGGTGAAAGCGAAGAAAATAATGAACCTATTGGCAATACAGAAAATATGGATAGTATAACTTGTAAAAATAGTGATATCATTTTTAAGGTTTATAAATTGCAAGAAAGAATAGAAGAATTAAAAGAATTTTTACAGAGTCAAATAGGCGAGATAATTGATTATGCAGATAATTTTATTGCTATTCAAAATACTCCTATTACTAAAAAAGATGATAAATATAAAGAAATGGAAATGTACAGATAAAAATTTTAAAAATTTTTTGAAAATATTTTGTTTTTTTAGAAAATGTGCTATACTCTAGTATTAGTACATTTTTTTAAGGAGATATACAATGAACAAATATAAAGGAACTCAAACTGAAAAAAATCTTTTAGAGGCTTTTGCTGGTGAAAGTCAAGCAAGAAATAAGTACACATATTTTGCAAGTGTTGCAAAGAAAGAAGGATACGAACAAATATCTGCATTATTCCAAAATACTGCTGATAATGAAAAAGAACACGCAAAGATATGGTTCAAGGAGTTGCAAGGAATAGGTAATACAGTGCAAAACTTAACTGAGGCTGCAAGTGGCGAAAATTACGAATGGACAGATATGTATGAAAGATTTGCAAAAACTGCTGAAGAAGAAGGTTTCCCTGAACTTGCTAAAAAGTTCCGTGCAGTTGGTGAAATAGAGAAAATGCACGAAGAAAGATATAGAAAACTTTTGCAAAATGTTGAAACTAAGCAAGTATTTGAAAAGTCTGAAGTAAAAGTTTGGGAATGCAGAAATTGCGGACATATAGTTGTAGGAACTAAGGCGCCTGAAGTTTGTCCAGTTTGCGACCACCCACAAAGTTTTTTTGAAATAAGAAAGGAAAATTATTAATAAAAAAACGCTTATGCGTTTTTTTAAGTATAGAGTGTATGTTTGAATACGAAGAAAAGTACAAAGATTGCATAATTGCGGGTATAGATGAAGCCGGTCGTGGTCCTCTTGCAGGTCCTGTCGTTTGCGCTTGTGTAGTCATGCCTTTAGATAGTGAAGATATAATTGAAGGAATAAATGATAGTAAAAAACTTACTGAAAAAAAGCGTGAAAAGTTGTATGATGAAATTATAGAAAAAGCAATAGATTATGCAATATGTGAAGTTGATGAAAAAACAATAGATGAGATAAATATATTAAATGCTACAAAACTTGGTATGAAAAATTGCATTGAGAGTTTAAGCATTAAACCTGAAATTGTTTTAATAGATGCGGTTAGTATAGATACAAGTATAAAACAAGAAAATATAATTCATGGCGATGCTCTAAGTTATAGTATTGCTGCAGCATCTATACTTGCAAAAGTATATAGGGATAGAAAGATGAAAGAATATGATAAGATTTATCCAGAGTATGCATTTGCAAAGCATAAAGGTTATGGGACAAAACAACATATAGAATTACTTAAGAAATATGGTGCTTGTCCTATACATAGGAAAACTTTTATAAAACATTTCGTATGATGTAATTGTATGATATAAATTTTTAAAATGTTATAAATAGTTATTTTGAACATAATTAATTGAAGGAGATAAAATGATGAAAGTAAGAACTAGATACGCTCCTAGTCCTACTGGGTATATGCATATAGGAAATCTTAGAACTGCATTATATGCGTATCTTTTTGCTAGACATAATAACGGTACATATATATTGCGTATAGAAGATACCGACAGAAGTAGGTATGTAGATGATGCTATAGATGTAATATATAATTCATTAAAAATGGCAAATCTAGACTATGATGAAGGCCCTGATAAAGGCGGAAATTATGGACCATATGTGCAAAGTGAAAGGGTAGATATATATAAAAAATATG
Organism: uncultured Christensenella sp.; assembly: GCA_949292875.1. Classification (GTDB taxonomy): domain Bacteria; phylum Bacillota; class Clostridia; order Christensenellales; family UBA1242; genus CASFBJ01. The sequence goes on along the minus strand of CASFBJ010000016.1, from coordinate 19,161 downwards.
CACATGAGTTAGTAGACAAAGGGTTTGCTTATTATTGTTTTTGTGAAAAAACTCATGAACACGATAGTAAAGAAGAAAATAATTTTGCTGGATACGATAGACATTGTAGAAATCTTAGCAAAGAAGAAGTAGAGCAAAACTTAAAAAACGGAAAACCTTATGTTATAAGACAAAAAATGCCTCTTGATGGTGAAACTGTTTTTTATGATGAAGTTTATGGCGAAATAAGAGTAGAAAATAGTACGCTTGATGACCAGATATTATTAAAAAGTGATGGAATGCCTACATACAATTTTGCAAATGTAATTGACGATCATCTTATGGGTATAACTCATGTGATGAGAGGTAGAGAATATATTTCATCTACTCCTAAGTATGAACTTTTATATAAGGCTTTTGGTTGGGAAAGTCCTAAAATTGCACATCTTTCTCAAATTTTAGGACAAAATGAAGATGGAAGTGTTTCAAAATTATCTAAAAGACATGGTGCAAAAAGTTTTGAAGATTTAGTAAGCGAAGGATATTTAACTCAAGCTATAATCAATTATGTTGCTCTTTTAGGTTGGAGTTCAAAATTGGAAAGAGAAATTTTCTCTCTAAATGAACTTGTAGATTTATTCACTTTAGAAGGTTTAGTAAAATCTGATTCAATATTTGATTATAAAAAGTTGAATTGGTTTAATAGCGAATATATAACTAGGTTAAGTAAACAAGAATTTTTAGACTATACAGCACCATATATTGAAAAATTGCCTAATATTATCAAAGATAATTGGTTATTTTTAAGCGATTTTATGCAAACAAGAATAAGTAATGCAAATGAACTTGAAGAAAAATTACAGTTCTTTTATAAATATCCAGATTTTGATTTAGAACTTTTAATAAATAAGAAAAATAAAACAAATTTAGAAAATTCTAAAGCAGTACTTATAGATGTTGTCACTCTTTTGCAAGGCGAGAAAGATTGGACACAAGAAAAATTAAACAACATATTAAGCAAATATGCAAACGAAAAAGGTTATAAGTTAGGGTTTGTAATGTGGCCTGTTCGTATTGCAGTTTCTGGGCAAACTGTTACTCCTTGTGGAAGCGGTGAAATATTGCATGTTCTTGGAAAAGAAGAAAGTCTAAGAAGAATGCAAAATACTATTTCAAGATTATAAAAAGGATACATATCCTTTTTTTTAATTCTTGTATAATAAACTCTTGAAAAAAATGATGTATCGTGTTATAATTCTTCATAAAAGGAGCCTTATGTTAGAATTTAAGAATATATGTGTTGAAAAAGAAGGTAAAAAAATATTAAAAAATATTAATCTTTCAATTGATTATGGAGAAATGGTTGCTATCACTGGCGCAAACGGAAGTGGTAAATCTACTTTAATGAAAGTTGTGATGGGAATAGAAAAACCTACAAGTGGACAAGTGTTTTTTGATGGCGAAGATATTACTAATTTAAGTATAACAGAAAGAGCTAAATTAGGTATTAGTTTTGCTTTTCAGCAACCTGTTAAGTTTAAAGGTGTATCTATAAGTAAATTGTTTGAGATATCTGCGGGAAGAAAATTAGATAGAAAAGAGCAATGCAAAGTACTTTCAACTTTAGGTCTTTGTCCTAATTCTTACTTAGATAGAGAATTAGATAGCAATTTGTCTGGTGGGGAACTAAAAAGATTAGAAATAGCAAGTATACTTTTCAAGAAAAGTAAATGCTTGATTTTTGATGAACCTGAAGCAGGTATAGATTTGTGGTCATTTAGTAAACTAATTCAAGTTTTTCAAAATTTAAGATTTCAAGGGAATCCTATGATTATGATAGTTTCTCATCAAGAAAAACTTATTAGCGTTATGGATAGACTTATAGTTATGAGTGATGGAGAGATTGTTAAACAAGGTACTCCAATGAAAGTTCTTTGTGAGGTGCAATAATATGGATGAAATCAAGAAAAATATACTTAAAGAGATAGCGAACCTAGAAAAAGTTCCGCAAGGAGCTTATAATATAAGAGTTAATGGTAAGCTTGATAAAAGAAAAAGCACTAAAGAAATAAATATTGTTCCGCAAAAAGAAAAAGATGGTATAGAAATATATGTAAAAAGCGGGGTAAAAAATCAAAGTATACACATTCCTGTTGTTTTAACTAAATCAGGATTAAAAGATATAGTTTATAATGATTTTTATATAGGTGATGATTGCGACATTTTAATAATTGCAGGCTGTGGTATACATTGTACTGGAAAAGAAACTAGTGAGCATAGTGGAGAGCATACTTTCCGTGTAGGTAAAAATAGTAAAGTTCGTTACGTGGAAAAGCATATTGCTTATGGAGATATAAGTGCAAAAAAAATAATGAATCCTAATACAAAAATATACTTGGAAGAAGGTTCTTCATTTATTATGGAAACTCATCAACTAAACGGTATAGATGATAGCGATAGAAAAACTTATGCAGAAGTTTTAAAGAATGCTAATTTAATAATAAAAGAAAGTATTAGTACTAATCTAAAACAAGTTTGTAAAACAGATTTTGAAGTAAGGCTAAAAGGAGAAAAAAGTTCTTGTCATATAACTAGTAGGAGTTTTGCAACAGATAATAGTGAACAAGCTTTTACAAGTAAATTAGTTGGAGAAAAAGAGTGTTTTGGACATGTTGAATGTGATGCAATAATTGATGATATGGCAAAAGTTACATCAACTCCAGAAATAAGTGCGATGTGTAGCGGTGCGAACCTTGTACATGAAGCAGTGATTGGTAAACTTGCACCTGAGCAAGTTGTAAAACTTATGACTTTAGGACTTGATGAAAAACAAGCTGTAGATACAATTATTCAAGGGTTTCTAAATTAGTGTTTGAGAGATGTAAATTTGATAAAATTAGTTATTTAATTGTATAAAATATAACTTAATTTTAGTTTTTGTTATAAAAATAAAATAAAAAATATTTTGCAAATAAAAATTTTAACTTAAAGAATTTATAAAAATTGCTTACTTTTTTTAAGCGTATTAAAAAATATTTGCAACTATTTTTATTAAAGTACTATGCAAAGATAGTATAGTATGCTATACTATAGAAACATGGATAATTTCCAAAAAAAACAAAATTTGATTAAAAGTAAGGTAGATAAAAGATGAAAAATGATAAGGTAAGAAATGTAGCGATTATTGCCCATGTAGACCACGGCAAAACTTCGCTTGTTAATGAAATGCTAAAACAAGGTAATGTTTTTAGAGAAAATCAAGAAGTTTCTGATAGAGTAATGGATAATAATGCTCAAGAAAAAGAAAGAGGAATAACTATACTCGCAAAAAATACTTCATGTATGTACAATGGTGTTAAAATAAATGTTATAGATACGCCTGGACACGCCGATTTTGGTGGAGAAGTTGAAAGAGTTATGAAAATGGTGGACGGCGTACTTCTTGTTGTAGATGCATTTGAAGGCCCAATGCCACAAACAAGATTTGTTTTGCAAAAAGCATTGGAACTTAATCATAAAGTAATAGTTGTTATAAATAAGATTGATAGACCAGATGAAAGAATAACAGAAGTAATAGATGAAGTTTTACTTTTACTTATGGATTTAGATGCTAGTGAAGAACAATTAGCAAGTCCTTTCATATTTGCTAGTGCAAGAAATGGCGTTGCTAAGACTAATATGGATGATAATGCAGTAGACTTTAAGCCTTTGTTTGAAACTATTATAAATTACATTCCAGCTCCAGAAGGAGATGAAAACGCACCTTTACAAATGCTAGTTTCAGCAACTGAGCCTAATGACTTTGTTGGAAAACTTGCTATAGGAAAAGTAACAAGAGGAAACATTCGTGTTAATCAACCTATTACATTATGTAACTATCACAATGAAGAAAAAAATATTAAAACAAAGATTGCGACACTATTTCAATTTGAAGGGTTGAAGAGAGTGCCTGTTGAGAGTGCTACGGTTGGAGATATTGTTTTGGTTGCTGGTGCAGAAGGCGTACAAATAGGTGATACAATTTGTGATTCTTCACAAGTTGAGGCTCTTCCATTTGTTAAGATTAGTGAACCTAGTGTAGAAATGACTTTCACAGTAAATGATAGTCCATTTGCTGGTAAGGAAGGAAAATTTTTAACTAGTAGACATTTAAGAGATAGGCTTTACAAAGAAGCGGATAGAGACTTATCTTTAAGGGTTACAGATGGTGAAACTAGTGAAAGTTTTAAAGTTTGTGGTAGAGGTGAAATGCACTTGTCTATTTTAATTGAAAATATGAGGAGAGAGGGATACGAGTTTCAAGTAGGTATGCCTAGGGTTCTTTTCAAAGAAATAGATGGTGTGAAATGTGAACCTATGGAAAAAGCAATAATAGATGTGCCGGAAGAAAGCGTTGGTGTAATAATGGAAAAAATGGGTTCAAGAAAAGGTGAACTTTTAAATATGATGCCACATCAAAATAGAATGAGGATAGAGTTTTCTATACCCGCTAGAGGTCTTTTTGGTTACAAAAGCGAATTTTTAACAGATACAAAGGGAGAAGGTATACTTAACACTGTGCCTATGGGATATGAGCCATATAAAGGTGACATAGAAAGAAGAACAAATGGTTCACTTATTTCTTTTGAATCTGGAGAAGCTATTCAATACGGGTTATACAATGCGCAAGATAGAGGAAGACTCTTTATTACTACTGGTACACCTGTATATGCTGGAATGATAGTAGGTGAAAATGCAAAGAGTGATGATTTGGTTGTAAATGTTTGTAAGAAAAAGCATTTATCAAACTGCAGAAGTTCTTCATCTGATGAAGCATTAAGATTAACGCCTATTAAGGCACCATCACTTGAAAATTGTTTAGATTTTATAGCAAATGATGAGTATTTGGAAGTTACACCTAAAAGTTTAAGAATGAGAAAAATAATACTTGATCATGACCAAAGAATGAAAAACAAATTTAAAGGTAAATAATTATGTCTAAAAAAAACAACAATCTTTATGAAAAAAAATCTATGTATAAAGGGTATTTTAAATACTTTTTTAGGGTAATGCTCATATCTTTTATTCCTGTGCTTATAATTGATGTGCTTTTGTACATTCTTATAGGTACAACTCATGAATGGGTTATCTGGGTTGTTACTGCCGTATGTCTAACTATAGCGGGAGTAATAGGTCTTTATGTGCAAAGTTTGTATGAAAAGGCTGAGAAAGAAGAAAATGAAAGAAAAGGTAAGAGAGCTATACCAAAGGAAGAAGATATAGATATTTTTGGTGAATAGGAGAGATGCTATGGCAAAAGCTGTAAAAGGGAAAACGCTTCCGCACAATATAGAAGCGGAACAAAGTTGCTTGGGTTGTGTTCTTATAGATAGTAATGCGCCTGCAGGTATTTTAGGTGATTTAAAAGTAGAAGATTTTTATATAGAATCACACGGGATAATATTTGAAGCTATGCTAAATCTTTATATGGATAATAAGCCTATAGACCTTATAACGCTTTCAGATAGTTTAGAAAAAAGCGGACTGCTTGAAAGTGTTGGTGATATAGAGTATTTGGCAAAACTTTCTAATATGTTACCTAGTGCTTTTAATTATGAGTATTATGTAGATATAGTAAAAAGAGATAGTCTACTTCGTCAACTTATAAATGCTGGGCAAGAGATAATTTCTTCTGCTTATGAATCAAATTCAAGAGAACCATTAGTTTATGCAGAAAAACTTATATTTGATATTGCGGATAATGGCATAAAATCTTCTTTGATTAAGATTAGTGATAATGTTGACCCTGTTATAAAAGAATTGCAAGACATACAAAAAGACAAGTCAAAACTAAGAGGAATAACAACAGGATTTTACGGATTAGATAAATTAACTAATGGTTTTCAAAAAGGTGATTTAATTTTGCTTGCTGCAAGACCAGGTTTTGGTAAAACGAGTTTCGCTATGAATGTTATTACAAATGCTGCTTTAGCGGGGCATAAATGTGCTATATTTTCTCTTGAAATGCCTAAAGAACAAATTACTCAAAGAATGCTATGTTCACTTGCTTGTGTAAATATGGCGAAAGCGCTTAGCGGTGACTTAAATAGCGAAGAGTGGCAAAGATTGTTTGAAGCAAGCAATAAGCTAAAAGATTTAGACATATATATTGATGACAATTCATATTCTAATCCATTAAGTATTACGGCAAAGTGTAGAAGATTAAAGCATGAAAAGGGATTAGATATGATTATGATAGACTATTTGCAACTGATGGATACTGATGGCGGGCAAGATAAAACTAGGCAAGTAGTTATTAGTGAGTTTACAAGAGCATTAAAGATTGCTGCAAAAGATTTGGAGATACCTATTTTGCTTTTGTCTCAATTAAATCGTGCAGTGGAATCAAGAAAAGACCATACTCCTATGCTTTCAGACTTAAGAGAGTCTGGTTCTATAGAGCAAGATGCTGATATTGTGCTTTTCATAAATAGACCAGATCAATATGCAGATTCAAAAGCAAGTGATAACCTAACAGAACTTGTTATAGCAAAACATCGTAATGGTCAACAAGGACGAGTTCCACTTATTTGGAGAGGAGAATATACTACTTTTGTTTCTGTAAATAGGGATAGAAATGAAGAAAGCTTAGAAAAGTCTGCGCCTCCAGATTATAGTAAGAAAAATAATGAAGCGGTTACATATGAGCCACTTGAAAATAATGAAGATATAGATGATATCTTTTAACATAGGAGAATTATAATGAAAAAATTTACTTCAAAGCAGTTGAAAAATATGTGGCTTACTTTTTATCAAAGTAAAGGACATAAAGTTATAAAATCTGCTTCTGTTTTGCCAGAGAATGACCCTAGTAGTCTTTTTACTACTGCAGGAATGCAACCTTTAGTGCCTTATTTGTTGGGCGAAAAGCATGCTATGGGTACAAGACTTACAGATGTGCAAAAGTGCATTCGTACAGGTGATATTGATGAAGTGGGAGATAACTTCCATCTTACTTTTTTTGAGATGATGGGAAATTGGAGTTTGGGGGACTATTTCAAAAAGGAAAAAGTTGCTTGGAGTTACGAATTTTTAACTAGTCCAGAGTATTTAGGATTATCTAAAAACCAAATAGCTGTTACTTGTTTTGAAGGTAATGAATATGCGCCAAAAGATACTGAAACATATAATCTATGGAAAGAACAAGGCGTTCCAGAAGATAGAATATTTTTTCTACCTAAGAGTGAAAATTGGTGGGAACTAAATAGAGGACCTTGTGGACCTGATAGTGAAATGTTTTTAGATACTGGAAAACCAAAATGTTGTGAAGAATGTTCGCCTGCTTGTGATTGCGGTAAATATATGGAAATAGGTAATGATGTTTATATGCAATACAATAGGATATCTGATACAGATTATGTTCCAGCAAAGCAAAAAAATGTGGATACAGGATTTGGGGTTGAAAGATGTCTTGTTGTGCTAAATGGCGCAAATAGTGTATTTGTTACTGATGTATTTGAAGATGCTATGAAAAAGATTGAAGAACTAAGTGGCAAAGTATATAATGACTTAGGCGATGAGTTTACATCAAGTTTTAGAATAGTTGCAGACCATATAAGAAGCGCAGTAGTTATTTTAGGTGATGAAAAAGGAATTTCTCCATCAAATACAGGCGCAGGATATGTTTTGCGTAGACTTATTAGAAGGGCGATTAGACATGCTAAAAAGTTAGACATACAAGATGGCAAACTTATAGAACTTGCTAAAGTTTATTGCAATTATTTTGCAGATTTTTATCCTGAAATTAAAGCAAATGAAGAAAAGATATTAAAAGAACTTTCATTAGAAGAAGAAAAATTTTTGAAAACTTTAAATCAAGGTATAAAAGAATTTGAAAAAGTTGTGTCTGGAATTGAAAGACATATAGAATTTGCTAAAAATAATAATCAAGATATACCTAGTAAAATTATAAATGGTAAGTCTGCTTTTAGACTTTATGATACATTTGGATTTCCTATAGAGTTTACTAAAGAAATGGCTGAAGAGCGTGGATTTAGTGTAGATATGGAAGGATTTAAAAAAGCTAGTCAAGAACATCAAGAACTTGCTAGAACTACTAGTGCTGGAAGTTTTAAAGGTGGACTTGTGGATAATAGTGAGCAAACTACAAGATTGCATACTGCAACACATCTTCTTCAAGCAGGACTACAAAATATTGTAAGTAAGGATATTAGGCAAAAAGGAAGTAATATCACAGAAGAAAGACTAAGATTTGACTTTAATTGCGACCATAAACTAACAAGTGAAGAAATAGCAAAAGTTGAAGAGTTTGTCAATAATGCAATAAAAGATGAAATAGATGTAATTTGTGAAGAAATGAGTGTGGAAGAAGCTAAAAGTAAAGGCGCATTAGGAGTTTTTGATAGTAAGTATGGTGAAAAAGTAAAAGTATATACTATTGGAAATGTAAGTAAAGAGATATGTGGTGGACCTCATGTAAAAAATACTAAAGAACTTCATCACTTTAAGATTGTAAAGGAAGAAAGTAGTAGTAGCGGTATAAGAAGAATAAAAGCAATACTTGATTAAAAAAGATATAATAATATTAAAAGAGTGAAAAGATAAATGGCAAATATAACTAAAAAATATTTTAATAGTAAAAATTTTGTTGTAAGCTGTATGGCTTATCAAAGATTAGGGCAATGTTCTGACCAAACAAAGTTTTTAACTAGATGTCGTAAACATGTAACAGGGGATTTGAAACCTAAATGGGAAGATAATGAACTAGAATTTAAATTACAAACTTTAGAAAAATACTTCCCTGGATTTAATGCAGATTTACAAAAATATTTAGATAGAACAGAAGAGAGTAGAAAGTTAAAAGAAGAAAGAGATATGCAACGAAGTAAAGAACTAAAAAGAAATAAAGGGCAATGTTAATAAAATCATTATTAATATTGCCTTTTTATATTTGATAAATGTTTTATATCGTGTTAATATGTATTTAAGTACTAGGTGAAGGAGTATAATAATTGAGTAGTAAACTTGTAAGAGATAATATACCTGATATAATTAAAAGTAATGGTGGTAAATGCAAGATAGAAATATTAAATGATGATGAATACAAAGAAGCTTTAAATCAAAAGTTAATAGAAGAAGTAAATGAATATATGCAAAGTAAGGAAATAGAAGAACTTGCAGATATAATAGAAGTTATTTATGCAATACTTAAAAACAAGAAAGTTTCTTTAGCTCAGTTTGAAATTATAAGAAATGAAAAATTAATGCGAAATGGTGGATTTAATAAAAAATACCTGTTAAACATTGAAAATTAATGTTTTAAAAGATTTATATATATTTTAATTTTAAATTACAATAAAAAAATAAAATAAGGAGTAAATATGAAAAAATCAAAAGTATATTTTAGTAAAAGCATTAATTCTAATGTTTTTGTGAGATTATATGAAATTTTAGGAAAAAAGCTTCCAGGAAATGTTGCTGTAAAATTGCATACAGGAGAAAAAGGAAATCAAAACTTTATTAAGCCAGAGTTTTTTAAGAGCATTATAGATTTTGTTCAAGGAACTGTAGTAGAGTGCAATACCGCATATAGTGGACAAAGAAATGAAACTGAGAAACATAAAAAGCTTATTGTTAAGCATGGGTGGACCAAATATTTTAATGTTGACATAATGGATGATTGTGACGAAGATATTTGCTTACCTATACCTAAAGGTAAAATTATACAAGAAAATTTTGTAGGTAATCATTTGCAAAAGTATGACAGTATGCTTGTCTTGTCTCATTTTAAAGGGCATCCTATGGGTGGTTTTGGCGGAGCATTAAAACAGTTGTCTATAGGTTGTGCATCATCAAGGGGTAAAAGTTGGATACACTCAGGTGGTGTGACTAAAGACCAAAATATATTATGGGATAATCTTGCAAGGCAAAATGATTTTTTACAAGCAATGGCTGAGTCGGCAAGTACAATAACAAATTATTTTAAAAATAACATTGTTTTTATAAATATCATGGCAAATATGTCTGTAGATTGTGATTGCTGTGCTGTTGCGGAAAATCCATGTTTGCAAGATGTTGGAATTTTGGCATCTTTAGACCCTGTTGCGTTAGATAAAGCCTGCCTTGACTTAGTATATTCTTCAAAAGATGAAGGTAAAAAACATTTTATAGAAAGAGTTGAAAGTAGAAATGGTGTTTTTACAATTGAGTGTGCAGAAAAGTTGGGAATAGGAACTACAATGTATGAGCTAATTGAAGTTGATTAAAAGTTTTTTACAGGTGTTGACAATTATATAACTATGTAGTATAGTTAAAATGAAAAAATAAAAAGAGGTGTATTATGTCATTAAGTAATATTTTTGCTAAAAAATTTCATGAAACATGGGCTATGAATAAAAGAAAGCAGATAGACCCAAAAACTAATAAGCCCTTTGCGCAAGTTTGGAAGGATACAGGCGATGATGAATATGACAAAAAAATGCTAGAACTTATATCTAGTGGTAAAAAGCCTGAATATGTTAAAGTGGAAGATGGACAAGTTAAGATAGATATATTAAATATGCCTTATGAAGAACTTTCAAATAAATGGAAACAAGAAAATATTGAAGCTGGAGTTGCAGTAGAGAAGATCTTAGGATTAGATAAAGTATACTGGGGGCTTAATTATATCGCATTATTTGAGGAACTTTTTGGTGTTAAATTTAATGGTTTAAAATCAAAAAAAAGTGATTGTAAAAATTTTGATGAAGTAAAAGTGGAAAAATATGCAGAAAAAGTTCATAATATGTGGGTAGAAAGAAGAGAACAGGAAAGGAAAGAAAACCCAGATGCATGGATAGATGAGTCTTTAATGGTGCCTTATGAAAAACTTAGCGAAGAAGAAAAAATGAAAGATAGAGTGCATATTCTTTTGGCTATGGACGTTTTGCGTGTAGTAAACAAGGGTATAGTGTTAGATTATATGCTTGATAGAGTTTATGGTGATAGGCCTGTTTTTACGCCTGATGGACGAGAGAATTATGCAACAAATCCTACTATGGGTTCAGTATTATATTCAAATGTTAATAAATTTACAGAAGATGAAATAGAAATATTAGAAGATTTTTTTGGGAAAAATAATCAAACGGTTAGATTTGCTAAAAATAGGATGTTAGTAACAGAAAAAGAACTAACTATGTAAAATGTGGTTAGTTTTTTTAAAATAAAATGTGTAAATTAGTAAAAATTGTTGTTGAATTTATGATTATTATAATCATAATAATTTAGTATAAATTTGTTTTAGTAAAAGATTTAAGTAGTTTTATAATCTAAAGTATTTAAGTTTTTTTGTGAATAAAAAAGCGAGGGTACATGTTTATTTTATTCTAATTAAATTGTTTGTTTATTAGTGATTGTTTTAGTTCTAAAAATTATTAAAAAAATAGTTTTTGCTCTCAAAAGTTTATTAAAAAATATTTGTGATTTAATTTTTACAAATAGAAATATTTTTTACTTAATTAGTAGAAAAAAGTTTTATTACTATGCTAAAATAATACTATGAAATACATTTTGATAACTGGAGCAGGAAATGGAATGGGAATGTCTACTGCTCATTATTTAGCAGATAATGGCTATACAGTATTTGCTTTAGATGTGGCAGAACAGCAGCAATACAAAAATATTATCCCTTTTAAAGTTGATGTTACGAACATGGATGAAATAAAGAAAGTGTATGAAGAAATATGTAAAATTACAAATGGTTTAGATGCAATTATACACTTTGCTGGCATCTATGTGATGGATTCTTTGATAGAAATAGAAGAAGAAAATTTTAAAAAGATTTTTGATATAAATGTAAATGGAGTGTATCGCATTAATAAAATTTTTTTACCTTTACTTTTAAATAAAAAAGGAAGAATAGTTATAACATCAAGTGAACTTGCACCGTTAGATCCATTGCCTTTTACTGGTTTATATGCTATAACAAAATCTACAATAGAAAAATATGCATTTTCATTGCGTATGGAATTAAATTTATTAGGAATTAAAGTTTGCATTTTGCGTCCTGGTGCAGTGAAGACAAATATGATATCTGCCTCTACGAAAGCTCTTAATCAAATGTGTGAAAAAACGCAGTTGTATAGATACAATACTGAAAAATTTAAAAATATAGTAAATTCCGTTGAGGCAAAGACTATAGAATCTGAAAAAGTAGCTAAACTTGTAGAAAAGATATTAATAGCTAAAAAACCAAAACTTGTTTATAGTGTAAATGCAAATATTTATCTTAAAATGTTAAATGCCTTACCGGATAAATTGCAATTGAAGATTATAAAGAGATTATTAAAAAAGTAGAAACTTTAGGCATAAGTTTCTACTTTAAAATGATAAAATTGATTGCTTTATTATCTTATTTAGTGTTTTTGACTATATTTTTAAATAACATTGCCAAATCTTTGTTATTGGTTGCTATATGGCACCCTTTTTCGTTATAAATACATCCGCCTGCTTGTTTAACTAAATATTGTCCAGGAGTATAATCCCATAATGTATCATGAATAAAAATTGTTCCTCCAAGAATTCCACAAGCTACATAAGCGAAATTCAAAGCTGCGCAAGCAAAAATTCTATAATTTGGGTTATATTTGCACATTTCCATAATATACTTCATACGCGCATTACCTTCAACTGTGTACAAGCATTTTTCTTTTGATTTATTATTTACATGTATTTTTTTGTCATTAAGATAAGAACCGCTTTCATCTGCCCAAAACATTTGATTAAACATTGGGAAATAAATGACTGCTGCACAAGTTTTACTTTTTCTTATGCAAGCTATTTGTATTGCCCAAATAGGTAAGTTGTGTGCAAAGTTCACAGTACCATCTATTGGGTCTATGGTAAAGCAATTTTTTGTCAATTCTTTATTTGAATTAAATTCTTCGCTAACTATATCAAATTCTGGATAGTTTTCTTTTATTTTATTGATTATAAAATTTTCTATTTCATAATCAAAGTTGGTTACTAAATCGCCATATTCACCTTTATTTTTTACTATTTTATTTTCATTTATCAATTTACTTGCTTCTAAAACTACATTTTTTAAAAATTCTATATCTTTCATTTTTACCTCAAAAAGTATTATATATGAAATTATATTGTTGTCAATTAAATTCAAGTTTATTATTTAAAAGAAATAAACTAATACATTTGGCATAAATATATTTTATGAAAATTTTTTATGAAAAATAGTTCAATTTTTTATTATTTATAAGAAATATTTGATTTATTTTATGTATTTGTGTATACTATTTTTAGTTATACATAAAAATTTTTAAGATTTCAATTATCACACTTACTTGCGTATAACACAAGGAGGCAAATAATGAAAAATAAGTTTTTTTGTTTAGTTTTAGCTATCATGATGATTGTACCATGTGCAATTTATTTAAGTGCTTGTTCATGTGGAGAAAAGCAAATTAGAAACATTTATACAAAAATTGGTGATAGTGTTGAAATTAGTCGTAATTTAGGTGGATTTGAATATACTACGAATCCTGTACAACCAGCACTACAAGAGTTAGACAAATTGTCGCTTGAAATAGAGTATACTGACGATTCAAAAATTGAAGTTAAAACTAGTGCAGATAGTGTAAAGTACACTATTAAGTTTAATGATGAGACGATTGAATCATTTCCTTCAATTTTAGATTGTGGTAATTATGTTGTTCTCTATACTTATGATAATAGTACCATTTATGCAGAAGTATCATTTCATATAGAAGCTAGCGATGATGCTAACTATACTTTGCATATGGAAAATAGCACTTGGGATTACCTTAATATGCCATATTTATCAGAGAATGTAGTTGTGCAAAATTATACTGGTTTAGATAGTGTAGTAAATTTTTATTACATAGATAGAGATGTTTATCAAAACATTTTAAGTGAAAATCCTGAAGCTTTTAATGATGCTTATAACATACCTAGTGAATTGCAAGATAATCATATTGTTGCTACTGAAATATCTAAGAAGATACCGGCTGGAAATTGGTATCTTATTGCCTTTGTGCCATTTACAAATAATTATCATGCACAGCTTTCAAAACCTTATCCTATAACTGTAACGAAGACAAATCTTGATTCAATATTAAATGATTCAAGTTCATCTTATACGATTAATGCTGAATATACTTTTAATGGAGAATTTGTTAATAATGTTCCTTTAAGCGCAATAACACCTGTCTTAATGGGTACAAATATTTATGCATTTAATCAAAATTTTCCAGATTACCTAGTATCTTTGAATATTGGCAATTGGGAAAATCCAAGTGAAACAATTAATTGTTCGCAATCTCCAATAGAGAAAAAAGTAAATTTTAAGTTGTCTAGTATATATGACGAAAACAATTTTAACCTTATTGGTGAAGCATTGGGCGAAATGGTTGAAATTAATTTGCAAAAAGGAAATGTAAAGTATCCTATTTTTGCAAAACCTAGTCAAGAGTTTCTTACTGAAAATACTATATCATTTGAAAAACAATCTATTGCAGAAATAAAAATACTTGAAGATTTATACATACAAGATTTTACCGATACTCTATCATATTTTGAGAAATATTTTAATGTTGTAGAATTGTATGATGTAACAGATGCAAATAATGATAAAAAAGTTAATATTTATTATGAAGACAATTCATTATTTATAAATAACGATTATGACGGTCCTATTAGAGTTGTCTTATATAAAAATGGAAGCGAAGATTGTTATGATGTAAAAGTAGAGATTGAACAAAATGCTATTGGTACATATAAACTTCAATTTAGGTTAAAAGATAATGTTAATTATAATTGGGGATATTTGGGTGAACAATACGGGACAAGTCATTTGACTTTAAATATAAATATAAATCAAAATTCAGTAAATGAGGGTGGATATTTTATTACTGATAACTTAACTGTAGATGAAAACGGCTATGGTGAAATTGTTTGTATTGTTCCAAAAGCATATTTTAATGCTACATTGACAGAAGAAAAAGTTTCATTAATTAGAATAGATAGTTATCAATCTGCTATGTCTAATGTTTCAATAAGTGATATCACTTATACTATTACGGATTATGAAAGTGACCAAGATTATTATAAGATAATTATTAATACAAAATTTAGTTTTGAAGATGCGGAAAGTTATTATCTATGTTGTCGTTTAGAAATAGAGACAAGTGCTGATTATGAAGACATTGTAACTGATTATGCTATATTGACAAATAAATATATACTAAATGCAAATCAAGTAACTGATTATGCTGGTACACATTGGGCAATTATAAATAGTGTTGCTAATGAAAATGAACAAATAGATTATGAATATTTTAGTAGTTATCAACCAAAAGATGTTATGGTATATGCTACTGACAATGTTTTAAGTTTATTTTCTAATTTGACAAGTGACTTTGGCTCTTGGTCTATATTATACGAAAATAGTGATGGTTTATATGTAGAATTGCCTGAGAATACTATTCTTTCAATTGGTCAAAGTATGAATATAAGGCTAAATTATCAACTTGCTGAAAGTATAGATTACATAAATGTATATGCAAATTCTATTGACTTAACTTTGAAAGTATGTGAAGACATTTTAACAAATATAAAGTTTAATGGTAATAGTGTTAGCTATGAAGATTTTTGTTTAGATCCTCAAAAAAGAGCATTATATGGTAGTGAACTGTCATTTGATATTAATCCTGCATTTAGTGAAAGTTATACCATTTATGTAAATGTAAATTATCAGGAGAATGTAGAAATAACCGCAAATAGTTATAGCTTTTTATTTAATAATATGAATGATAATTTACAAATAATTATTCAAGATAATGTTCTAATGTCTACTATAAATCTAAATTTTAGTGTTAAAATGTTTGATAATGTAAAAATAAATAATCAAAATTTTAGTGTAGACGATAATTATTTTGTTTATGAAAAAAAAGAAAATGAGAGTTCATTTATTCTAGAATTTGATGAACAAACAATATCAAAGTTTGGGTTGTATTATTCTACTGAAGTTAATGAATCTTTAAATGAATTGAATCAAAGTGTATTAAACTTGTCTATAGATGATATTGGAACATATTTTCACGTTTCACTTAAAACAGGCGAAAGTGGTTATTATGGAGTTTTGACTATTAATTTTGCAGAATTTACGCCAATTGATATGATAGATATCAAAATCGTAAACTTGAATAATGAATATTCAGACAGTATTGAAGGGATTGCACAACCTTTGCAATTTATATCAATAGATGGATTTATATCCGATTTTAATATAGTTTTTAATTCAGGCTATGAAGATTGTACTTATCAAATCTTCAATCCTGAAGGCACTGAGATAGAGGATTTTACAACTATTCAAAGCGGAAATTATACCATTAAAGTATATAGAAACGGCGATGTGTTTTATACAACTAGTTTATATATAAATTATGAAATTCCATTTATATTAAAAGAGATGCAATTCGTAAAAGATGCAAATATACCAGTATTAAAAGTTACAAACAATACTTTAACTCCTCCTTCTTATGAAAATACATCATATTACACGAATCAATCAATAACATTTAATAATGAGTCAAGCATTGAATTAAATGAAGGTAAAAATGAAATCAATGCAGTTTATACTGCCACTGTTGTGGGTTATGATATAACATATACCTTTGATTTGATTGTGGAATACTTTGCAGTTGAACCATCAAACTACATTGAATCTATTACTATCAGTTATGGTTCAAATAATGAATGGCGGATAGATGATGTGGATACAAACATATACACTTACAGTACATCTTTATATGATTTAACTAGAGTGGAGAGCGATGATATAACTATTGTGTGTAAATCAGATGTATCTATTTTATCAAAAGAAATAATAATACAAGACAATCAATTAACGTATTTAGAATATAAAATTTCAACTCTTGATGGGGAAAAAGTATATAGAATCTATCTATTCACCAGTGGAGATATTTCAAATAATATAAATGCTGAATTTATTTATTCTGATGAAATTAATGAAAAAAATATCACTGATTTAATTGTGGGAAATGAATATACTATTCAAAGTGTTATTATTTCTGGTTCAATAGATATTATAACAGAAGATCAAAATGCTGAAGTAAAAGTGTATTTTAATAATGTGATTATTGAGCAAGATTCTAATTCTAAAACTTTGTATATAAATAATGCAGGTACATATAAGATAGAGATTATTTCTTCAGATAATTCAAACAGACGAGAGATTATAATTAATGTAGAAGAAGTTCAATCTTTAATATTTGAAGTTTACTACAACGATACTAGGTTGTATCTAGAAAATGGAGTAGATGGACCTGTAGGCAATGTCTATGTTGTACCAGAAGAAAATGGTTTTTCTAAGTTTTATGCTTATTTTGGAGAATTGGTAAATGGAGAAATAGACACAGTACAATTAACTGGAAATACTCCTTATATAAATAAATTATTTCAACAAGATAAAATAACTCCAATAACTGACTTAAGCAATATTTCTTTAGATTTGAATACAGATGAAGATGGCTCTGTTTCGCAAGTATCTGGAGCAAAGTATGCTATGGTGTACTTAAACGTATTTGAAGATGTTTATTTCCCAATCTATTTTGTATTTGCAGATAGTCCTGAAAGTTTATAACACTGTTTACTCGCTAGATTTCAATTAAAGTGATTAAATTTAAAATGCTATAATAAACAAGATTATTTGAATTAAAAATAATAGATATTTAAAATTTCGCCATTAATATTGGCGAATTTTTTTATAAAATAAAGTATCGCACAAGAATTCTAGATTGTTTAACCTATTTAGAAACTTTTTATGATAAAATTAAACTTGAGTCTACACAAAATTTATTCATAAAATGCTATGAAAGAAAGTTATATTTATCACATAGTTGTTTTGATTAATAATGGGTATATTTTAAAAGAAACTTTTCTAGTCAAATAAATATAAAAAGCAAAGCTTAAAAATTTTTTACGTAATATTGTACTTTATACCGAAGACAAGTCGTATAATTAGTAAAATAAATAATCAAACAATGTTGTGATATTTTAAATTGCTAAAATATTTGAAGTGGAGAATATTCTACTACATTTTTTTAGAATAAATATTTTGTATACTATCTTGCGGTATAAAAATAATAAATTATTAATAATAGATTTTGTATTGACTTGTATTGACAATAAATAAATTATAATACCAATATTGGCAAAATTAAAAAATTGATAGCATATATATGCAAGGTGTTTAGAAATTATGATATATTATATAGAGATTAAAGAACAAATAAACGAACTAATTAAAGAGTTGCAAGCATACTATAAAGTATGCACAGATAAAAAACAAACAAAAATTGTCTGTTCAGATTATAGAAATGCATTCTGGAAGTAACTTGTGAAAGTAATTATATATTTCAAAAAATACTAAAATTAATTAGTAAAATAGATGAAAAAATGTTTGCAATAAAAGAAATTAGTGCTAATAATATTGATTTACGATTTTTAAAAAATGAATTGAAATCTATAGCGAAGGGATATAATGAAGATATTGAAAGTATAAAAGAAGGTGCAGATAATGAAAGATTTTATTTGGAAATTAAGTGAATATGTCAAGAAGCTTTGGTTAATAAAAAATATAGAGTAAGTGAATTAAGAGATATTCAATCTCAAATAAATAATATAACGAGGAAAGAGAATATACTATAGATACTATAGATGAACAAATTAAAAATATTGCTTTAAATTTTACTTATGAAATTATAAATATTGTAAAGAAAAAATTATAGATTCAATGAAAAAATAACATATCTAGATGAAGAAAAGGAGCTATAATAAAATAATAAAAATTGGAAAAGTTGATTTGTTAATTGTTTTGTAATATAAAACTACCAGATTTTGGTAGTTTTATATTACAATAAAAACCCTTTAAAGTGGCTAAATGCCTTTATTTTAAAGGGTTTTTATTGTTTGGAGCTAACGAGCAGATTCGAACTGCCGACCTCAACATTACCAAAATTGAGTTCATTTTTAATGGTATTTTATACCCACCATAAAATTACTATATAAATAAAGCGATTTAACGATTAAAAAACAAAATGGTCCTACTATTTTTTTTAAAGTAGTAGGACCATTTGACCCTAAATG
>CASFBJ010000015.1 GCA_949292875.1 uncultured Christensenella sp. | reverse complement strand
GTTGTAAAAAACTTCATAATGTATTATAATACAGAAAGATTACAAGAAAAAATACAAGAACTTGCTCCAAGTGAATTTAGGAGACAAACTCTTGCATCGTTCTCTTTTTAATACTGGTCCGTTTTAACCCTACGGGTTATATATTTAAAATACTATATTTTTTTTATTTTTATAAACTTATAAATCATTATAAATATTGATTATCTTCTTTTTCTTTCGCTTTGCATAGTTGAAAGCAAGTCTAGTACCACTATTTGGCTGATAATAACATATACAATTTTGCGAATATTTCCTTTTAGAAGGCATATATTTTTCATTATAATAAAATATACAAAAATCACTATTATCAATCATTGCCATATTTCTTTCTATATAACTCGCCTTACCAGATATATATTTTTTATCATGTTCAACTTCTTCTTCAAAACAAGCAATATTTACTTTCATTTTTAATACATTTTTATAAAGTTCTTCATATTTTTGTTTTTCTATTTCTAGCGTACAGGTTTCATGACTACAAGTGTACGCTATTCTTTTTATATATGGATATTTTTCTTTTAAATGTGAAACTAATTCATGACAAAGACTATCAAAACTACTTCTACTTCCAAATAAAAACACTCTAACATTTTTATCGACTATTAGAAACTCCAATACATCTCTCAATTTTTTTATTTGTTTATTATTTAATTTCATATTTCTATGACCAAAAAATGAACAAGTTAAATCAATATTCATATAATATCCTTTTTTGTGATATATAAAACATAATATTACATTATGCGTAAATAATAATAACATATTATGTAATATTTTACAAATAATATACATAATTCGTGAATATTACATATAAACTCATTGATAAAATATTTATGAGGTAATATAAACATGAAAAATATAAATTTATCAAAAAAAGAAATTATAGATAGAATTGGCTATTTTAGAAGCTTAAGAAATATATCTGCCTATAAACTTGGTATGGAATTAGGTCATTCTAAAACATATTTTTATAGAATAGAAAGTGGTGAGATTCAGCTAACTCTTGATATGTTTTTAGATGTTTTAGAAATATTACAAGTAACCACTACAGAGTTCTTTTGTCCAACTTTAAAAAATGATGATTTATTATTGCTAGATTCAATTAATAATTTATCACCTGAAGATAAACAAACTATATTACATTTAATAAAAAAGTTAAGATAACAGATACCTAAAAATTTTGGCATTGCTATTCGTCATATATACGATTGGTATAACCTAAAAGATTAAATTTACAAAAAAACTTGAACTTTAATATTGTCTCTTATGAAAAAGTACGAGTGTAATTACATTCGTACTTTTATTTTATATTTTGCATATCTTCTATATTAGTCTTCTAGTTTCTCAGCATAGAACATAGCTTTAAAGTCTTCATTTGCTACAAAAAGTTCATCAAATGTTCCTTTACTTACAATCTCTCCTTTATCTAAAAAGTATATAGTATCTACATCTTTAATAGTTGAAAGCCTGTGTGCAACAATAACAATAGTACTTTGACCTTTTAAGTTATCTATACTCTTTTTAATCTCCTGTTGTGCAAAATTATCTAAAGAACTTGTACTTTCATCAAATATAATTATTGATGAATTTCTTAAAAGCGCTCTTGCAACTGCAAGTCTTTGTTTTTGTCCTCCAGAAAGTTTTACACCACTCTCTCCAACAATAGTATCTATACCTTTAGGCAATGAAGCAACAAACTCTTGGAGATTTGCTTTCTTTAAAACATCGTGCAATTCTTCTTCTGTCGCATCTTGTTTTACAAGTAAAAGATTTTCTTTAATAGTCATATCAAAGATATAAGGAAATTGATTAACTAATGAAATACTATATCGTAGTGTCTTTTTATCTAAGTCATTGATATTCACTCCATCAATTAGTACTTCTCCGTCATCTACTTCATAAAGTTTTGACATAAGATTTAGTATAGTAGACTTTCCTGAACCAGATTTTCCAACAAACGCAACAGTAGTATTTGGACTAATAGTAAAGTTAAGATTTTCAAAAACTTGAGTCCCATTTATCATTTTTCTTTCTTTTCTATCTTTTTTCTTTACATTCTCATCTTCATTATCTTGCTCAAGTTCTTTGTATGTATATTTAACATTTTTAAATTCTATTTTACCTTTTACTTTATCTAAACTAACTTTGCCAAATTTTTCATCTACAAAATCTACTTCATTGTACAATTCATTCATTCTTTCTAATGCAAGTTTAGTATCTGTAACAGAATCAAATATGTAAGATAAATTTAATACCAATTCCCAATTTTCGCCTTTAGATGAATAAACAAATACAAATGTTGCAAGTGTAATAAGACCAACATCCACAAGATATATACCTAAAATTAGAGCCAATAATGCAGTAATTTCAATTATATTATTTCTAAGCATTGAAAAATTCATTGAAACAATTCTAGCATGATTATAATCTTTGTTATATTCATCATACTTTTGTCTCACATCTTTACTTAAGGGTTCTTCCAAACCAAGTGATTTTATATCCTTTTCACTTTTAATAATCTCTGTAATGATTGAAGAAATTTTATCGTACTTTTTATATGCTTTTTTAAAAAGTTTTCTTCTTTTTTTAATCCTTATTAAATCTATCACTAAAGCAATAAAGAATGCTATAACAAAGACTAGTCCAATGTAAATATTTAAAATAGTGATATAAACTACAGAAATAAGCGAAGTTAAAAAATTCACTAAATAAGCAACAATATATGCTATACTTGAAACGCTTTTATTAGCATCACTAATTATCCTTTGCGTGAAAGTACCCGTACTATGACAACTATAACTAGTTGATGTGAGTGAAAATGCTTTTTTAGTCAAATCGTTAGAAATTTCTGCAGAAATTTTTAAAGAATATCTTGTAAACAATATATCTTGAATATGCCAAAGTAACCCTCTTATTAAATCGCCAACTATAATTAAAAGCAAGATTTTTATAGCATCTGCATACAAACCAATTGTAACCTTTTCAATCATAATTGAGAAAAAATATACTTCAGCAAAAACTAAAGCACCCGCTAGTAACATAACTAGCACATAGCAAAATATAGCAAACTTATATTTTGCAAAATAGGATAAAAATTTTAATCCTTTGTCATTATCTTTCTTTTTCATAAAAAACCTCCGTAGCTCATACGAAGGTCTTTTAAAATACGAAAAAATTATGTATACAATGTCTATTCAAAACATTATCAAACAATAAATACTATATTCTTAAAAGGCCAATCGCATGGCTTTTTTATCTTTTATTAAGTTGTTGTTAGTTATTATTTCTGCCATAACCATGCATCGTCCTCCTATATTTATTTCTGCTTTAATTCTATCAAAAAAAAACTATTTGTCAATACCTATCTATGAATTTTAAATAAATAATTTTGAATGAAAAACTTTATATAATTTTTAATTATATACCTTTAAAAAAATTTAAAGATTCTCTTAAAAAAATAGCATCATCAGGATATAAAGAAATAGCATTTTCTACAAATGGAATAAAATATTTTTTTGTTTCTTCCCTTTTTCTTATTTTTGCATTTTCAGTAAAGTTTGCACCCAAAGTACTTATATTATGCATTCTATCTGCAATCTTAACAAGTGTAGCACATCTATCTTGCAAAATAGCATTTAAATATTCATTCATATTTTTATCTTCTTTGTAATTAATATCTTTTTTCTTACTTAAAAGCACTACACTATGAGCAATCTTATTATTAGTTAATTCCTGTATTGTACTCTCTTTGCAATTAGGCATATCTTCTATACAATCATGAAGTAATGCAGTTGAAAGCACTTCTTCATCGTTTATTCCATGTAGCATAAGAATATTTGCAGTATTTAAACAATGGTAAAAATAGTCTTCTCCACTTTTCCTTACATATCCATTCTTCGCACTCATTTGACTAGTTACATAGTCAAAAGATGCATCTATATTTTTGCTTCCTAGTCGTTTCAATTTTTCACCAAAAGAATGCTTATCATTTATTAAATTATAATTCACTTCTTTTGCTTCTTCTTTTTTACTAAAGGTAGTATAAAAAAGTATTACTACAGTTATTATGCTTATTATTAAAGGAAGCAATTGAAAAAATACTAGAGCAACACCTGAACTTGTAATAAGACTATACAAGTTTGAAATGCTTGCAACAAATGTAAAAACATAAAGTAATGTATACACCAAAGCATTTCTTATAAAATACATCAATCTTATTTTAATCATTTGCTTTACATCCACATCTTCCTTATTATGCTTGCCCACATTTGTAAAATGATAAAAAAATTCTTGTAACAATAAACAAACTAGTGAAAAAATCCAAAAAATAAGTACAAAATAACCTATGCCCACAACAGCACTAAAGTATATACAAGCAAAAAGCAAGCCTGCACTCACATTTTCAAAAAAAGTAGAAAGATGAGATGTTATTCTTTTATTCGCAAAAAGCATTTCGCAAAGAACAAGCCCAATAAGAATTAAAACTACTCCCAAAAAACTATTTAACGCTAAAGACACTCCATAAACAAATAATCCCGCACCTAATACAAATGAGATGAGCCTACACATTAATAATATCTGCATTTTTAACGGGTCTTTTTTTACAATTTCAAACTTATTTTTGTTATAATACTTGTATAAATAATATGTAAGTACATAAGAAACTGCAAATATTAGACTTGAAGACAATGAAAAAACAAGCAATGAACTTGTAAAATCAAGAGTTTGTTCTTTATAGATTACAAACCCAGCTAAAATAAGAAATGCAAAAGCGAGCTTTAAAAATAACCTATAAACTATAAGCATTATTTTAGTACTTTTTTGTTTTATATTTGAAGATTTATCCATATTTCCTCCAAAAACATTTTTACAACTCATATTATACATAAAAAATTAAAAAAATCATTTTTTTAAACTTTTTATTTTAAAAAAAGGCATGCATCGCACGCCATATTAGATTTATCTTGTAAACTCAGTATTTGAACATCTAGGACAAGGAGGCATTGTATCTCCACTACTTAACTCTATCATTTGGTCACAATTTGTACAATGATATTTACCTTTTCCTGGTACTTCGCCTGTTTTTACTACGTTTGCCATAAAAAATCTCCTTAAATAACATTGTAATTTACATTACAAAATTAGTTTTAGTAGATTTTGCAAAATTATTTTAAAAACTTAAATAATATAAAAATTCTTTCTTTTTTTATTTTCCTATTTTATCCATATTAAACATATTGCATAATATCACTTAAAGTCTCTGTACTATCTATACAATCTGTCCAAATGCTTTTATCGTGTCCATTCGTTTTATAAGGATTAATACATAGAGTTCTTATCCCATATTTAGAAACACATTCATCATTTGAGTCGTTACCTATAAACAATATTTCATCAACATTAAAATCTTTTTCTTGTAAAAATTTGCTTATAAATGTACCTTTATCGTGTATGTCTGTTTCTGGCTTAATTCTACCTTTATAAATTTCATTTTCATCAAACTTAAAATCTGTACTTTCTATCCAATTTACATATTTTTCACTATCACCTAAAGACTGTTTAATCATTGTCTTTATTCCAGCGGATAATATGTATATCTCTACACCACTATCATGCAACTTTTTAAAAACACAATGCACATCATTTAGAAGTTTAATATTGTTGCCAGCTTTCATAACTTGCTTTTTAGTTAACTTCTTATTTATAAAATGATTATCTGCAAAAGTTTCCCATTCTTCATTAGTTATTTTACCAGAATAATACAAATCTACCAAATATTTATCCAACTTTTCATCACCAAGATACGCCCACAACACTTTCCAAGTACAATAGTCTTGAAAACTTATTGTTCCATCAAAGTCAAAAATCACTGCTTTTATACTCATAGATATTTCCTTTAAAAATTTTATTTTACATAAAAAAAGAAAATATATTTCTTTTTATTTTTCCATTCCTTTGCTTGCTATAGGAGTTTTTGTATTTTCTTTTATCGGTGCTTGTTGTGCCTTTATCCAACTCGCAGCCCAACTGTACTCCATACCGCCATCACTCGCCTTTGATAACCCAATTTTAAAAGTATATGGCTTTGTATCAACTAATTGTGCAAGCGCACCCAAAGGGAAAGCCATATTGTTTTCATCTTTCATAGCTTCGCCTACATTTTTATCTTGAACAAACCTTGTAGAAACTTGCTTGTATTGCTCAAAGTTTACAGCACCTTTTTCCTTTAATGCTTCGGAAATTTCCTTCATTTCTTTTACAGTAGGCGCCAAATTTTCGCTTTTAGCAATAATGGTCATCATTCTCACGCCCCACTTTACTGCTCTAGGAATAGGTGTGTTTTCATTAAAAAAATCTATTTTATCAACTAGACTTATTTCTAACAACATTTCATTTACATTTTCATAAGGTTTCATAACTAATCTCCTTTACATATTTATATTAGCAAAATTTTTAATTTTAGTCAATACTAAAATATTATTTATACTACAACTTCGTACATATAATGAAAAAAATAAAGCACATCGCTTTACTTTTTCGGTACACATATTAAAACTATTTCTGTTGGATATATCGCCCCACCATAATACCTTAAATAATAATCATAATCTTTACATATGCTATCTATAAGCAATGGTATATCCACAATATCTTCATTTGTATGATAAACTGAAAGCATTAGCACAGGCTTGTCGTTTGCTATATGATTTTTCATGCCCTTTATTGCATCTTTCTCAGCGCCTTCTATATCCATTTTTACTATAGATATCTTTTCACTTATATCTTCATCTAAGCATACACATTCAACCTTATTTGTTCCTTCTTTACTTACTACATTTGCAGAACTACTTACAGCATTTTCTTCATAATATATATGCCCTTTTTTCTCTCCTACAGCAACATCTCTCACAACTATGTCCGTATATATTTCTAAATTATTTTTAAGTACTTGTATGTTTGCTTTCGTCATTTCATAAGCATAAATCTTTTTATAAGAATTTGCACCATAAGTTTGTATAAAGTCTTTTATAGAATCTCCAGTATACGCACCCAAATCTACAAATACTTCATTACAGCAATAAGGCAATATATCTAAATCAAAATAGTGATAGTACTTGTTATCCATACATTTTGCCAAATTACCAAAATCAAAAAAATATGTATTTGATATTATGGAATACAGAATAAACTTTGAATGAGCATCTTTTAATCTACTATAAAGCCAGCCTATATCTTTTAACCTATTTTTTAAAAATTTTGCTTTGTTCCTATATATATCATATATGCCCTTTTCTATATCCAAATCTCCCCAATAAGCAAACTCTTTAAAAAACTTTTGCATCGATGCTTGTGTCGCTTGGTTCACAAGATTAAAATGATTTACTATACTTTCATATATTTCTTCTTCACTTTGTACCTTTATTATGTTTTCTAAAGTAACAAAATTCCTATCTATTATGTTTCTTTTTTCCATACACTAAATATATGTACACTTAATAAATATTGATACTACATTTTTTCACACACACCCAATTTCACATTAGGTTTAATGTCCGGCCCGTGATAATCACTTCCAGAAGTTTGCATTAAGTCATATTTTTTCGCCATATGCGAAAATATCTCTTGCATCTTTTTATCATGCTTACTATGCTTTGTTTCTATTGCGTCTAGCCCTACGCTTTTCAAATACTTTACAACATTTTCCACATCTTCTATGTGTAGATTATAATCTTCCATTATCTCTATAGGGTGCGCAAGTGTAACTTTTCCTTTACCTTTATGCACTCTATTAATCACTTCTTCAGCATCTAATTTGAAATCTATAGTTCTTAAATCATTCATTTTCTTATAATATTGCTCTCTATCAAAATCACCGTACTTACATAATAACTTATACATATGCGGTTTACCTAATGTGCAAGTAGTTTTCTCTATATCATCTATTTCTTCTTTTGTAAATTTTATACCATATACTTTATGTATAAACTTTGCCATTTTCTCTCTTTTCTTCTTATTGCATTTTGAAATCTTTTTTATTAGATACAATATATTTTTATCATCAAATTCAAAATCTCTAACAAGCAAATGTACATTTATTCCGCCATACATGCTTTTTATTCTGCACGAAAACTCTACTCCTGTATGAAATGAAATATTATCTATGCCTTTTTCTTTTAAAACATTGTAAACTTTTTGACTACCAACTATTGTATCGTGGTCACATATAGCAAAATCATCTATTTTAGTCTTAAGTATCCTATCTACTATTTCTTTCTCATCATATTCTCCGTCCGAATATATGGTATGTATATGCCAGTCTTTCATAATTTCTCCTTGTATAAACAAATAAAAGTATACCACAAAAAAAATATTTTTACCATTTTATATCTACATAAGATAAATATATTTTATTTTTTCTTACGCTAAACTTATTTAAGTTAAAATAAAAAACTATATTATTCTACTTTGTTTATTATATATTTTGTGCTACCATATTATTATAAAATCTATAGGAGAATTACTTATGAAAATACAAATAAAAAAATTGAATAACAACGCTATTATCCCAACACAAGGCTCTACATATTCTGCAGGATACGACTTATACGCTTGTTTAGATGAAAATGTAGATAAAATAGTTATACAACCTCATACTACAGAAAAAATAGGTACAGGTCTTGCAATCGCTATACCAAATGGATACTTTGGTGCCATATTTGCAAGAAGTGGTATTTCTTCTAAAAAAGGACTTAGGCCAGCAAACTGCGTAGGCGTGTGCGATAGCGATTATCGTGGCGAATATATAGTCGCTTTGCATAATGACACCGACAATGTTCAAATAGTAGAACAACATGAACGCATTGCTCAATTAGTTGTTATGC
Source organism: uncultured Christensenella sp. (assembly GCA_949292875.1). Lineage (GTDB taxonomy): Bacteria > Bacillota > Clostridia > Christensenellales > UBA1242 > CASFBJ01. The sequence goes on along the minus strand of CASFBJ010000015.1, from coordinate 2,790 downwards.
CTTATCTTGAGTTAGACTTTGAAGAGTGTGAAAACTTGAGTGAAACAACTCGTGGTGCAAATGGCTTCGGCTCAACCGGTAAATAATTTATCCATGAAACTAATTAATTTCATATCTTAAAAGTATATAATAAAATATTTTAAACCACAAAACTTAAATTTAACAAAAACATTAAACAATAATAAATTAAGGTAATAATGATTATAAGAAAGTGATTTACAAAAAATAATACCATATGAAAATAATGGTATTATTTTTTTGTGAACTTATTTTAATTATTTATTTGTTTTTAAAATTAAATCTAATTTATAAAGCATTAAAATAATAAAAACCTTGTTTTAACTATTTTTCTTCATTATCAATGTCGCGTATGAATTTTGCAGGATTACCCGAAACTAAAACATTTGGCGGTACATCTTTTGTAACAACTGAGCCTGCACCGACTACCGAATTTTTGCCTATTGTAACGCCGGGCAAAATAGTACTATTTCCACCTATCCATACATTGTCGCAAATAGTTATAGGCTTATAGTATGTAACAAACTGATTTCTTTCTTTTGCTCTTATGTCATGATTTATAGTAAAAATATTTACATTCGGCCCTATCATCACATTATTTCCTATTTCTATATCTGCACAATCTAGCATTACACAATTAAAGTTGCAAATAAATTTATTACCTATGCTAATATTTTTGCCATATTCACAGCGAAAATTTGGTCTAATAAATATATCCTTTCCAAAACTCTTAAATAATTTTTTATATATCTTTTCCCTCTTTTTATCATCAAAAGGGTCTATTTTATTCAACTTTTCGCATAATTTTTCTGCCTGAATTAATATAGGTAATTTTTGATTATACTCATGTTTATCTCCTACAATTTGTCGCTTATCGTTTATTCTAGTAAAAGTCTCTTTTTCCTTTTCTTCATTATAATTTGTATTTTTTGTATTTTCCATATTCACCTCTTTCATCTTGTCCTTACACAATATAGCAAATGCAAAATAAAAAAAGCAAATATTTTAAAATATTTTAAAATAAATCTTTTTCAGTAACTAGTATTGCCATAGCGCCAGGTCCTATATGGCAACCAACAACAGGGTCAATATCTACCATTTCATCTATGCGTAAGTTCAATTTTTCTATTTCTAACATTAATTCATTTAAAAGTTCGCTATTATGTACTTTTGCAAGAACCACCTTTTTATCTTGTCCTTCTTTTATAAGTTTTACAAACTCTTTTATAATATTTCTTCTACCTATAACTTTACTAACCACGCTAAGTCCGCCATCTTTAAACTGAATAATAGGTTTTATATTTAATGTATTTGCTATTAAAAACGAAGCAACACTTAAGCGCCCACCCCTTTTTAAATACACCAAGTCTTGTGGCACGAATCGCACCTTCATCAAATTAGAAAATTTTATAAAATAGTTTTCCACATCTTCTACACTTTCTAGGTGTACTACTTTCCTCATAGCAAATTTGTTTAAAAAAGAAGCAAGGCCTGTATCTATAACTTTTATATTTTTATCATAACTATCTGCAACCATTTTAGCGCAACTATATGTTCCGCTTATTTTACTAGAAAGCGTAAGTATGGCTATCTCCGCACTTTCATCTTCTATAAGTATTTCATCTATGCACTTAGAAAAAGCTTCTGGACTTGGTTGACTTGTTTTAGGGAAAGAAGTTGACTCCAACATATGTTTATACAATGTATCCCATGTGCCCACATCTCCTTCATTGTAAGACTTTCCATCAAAGTCTAAAATTAAATCTGCAACCTTTATTTTGTATTTTTGTATAAAGTCTGCATCTAGTGAAAAAGTAGAATCTACTATTAATCTTAACATTTTTACACTTCTCCGTTTACTTTTTTTAAAATAAGTGTTACACTTGTAACATTGATTAAATTATATTTAAAAATATTCATATAGTCAATATAATATTTTATAAAATATCTAAAGTGTTATAAAGGGATAATAAATGTATCAGTTTGAAATAAAATCATTAAAGCATCACTCTTCAAATATTTTTGTAAAAGATTGTATAACAACTGCTCTTTTTAAACTCTTAGAAATGAAAAACTTTGACAAAATTACAATAACAGACATAGTTGAAAAAGCAGGCGTAAGCAGAATGGGATATTATAGAAATTACAAATCTAAAGAAGATATAATAGAAACTTATGTATATGAAAAGTTTGTAGAAACCGTTAAAGAAATAGAAAAAGAAAGACCTATTGTGTTATCTATGCAGAACATTATGTACACTTCTCTTACAGTATTTAAAAAATATGCTCATCAAATAAAACTTTTACTAGATAAAAACTTAGATATGCTACTATACAAATGTTATGAAAAAGCATTTGAGTATCTTTTTCCTAATAGGATAAAATCTAAAGTACAAGATTATTTTTATAAGATGCTTATTAGCGATATATACACGATAGAAATGAACTGGATAAAAAATGGAATGATAGAAACCCCGCAAGAACTCACAAATATGTACATAAAACTAACAAAACTTAAAGCACATATTTAGTTTTATACATTATTAAAAACATTTTTAATTTTTTAAGTAATAAAAAGATTATGTACATATACATTAATAGCGTTTTAAATACTTAGCAAAAAAGAACTCTTTTTGAAGTGAACCCCGTAGGGGTCACTCAAAATAAAAAAGGACTTAGGGAGAAATTTTAGATTTCTTCCTATTTTTTAATCTCTTTGTATTGTAAAATTCTATCCAATCTTCAACTAATGCTTGATATTCTTCTATATTT
>CASFBJ010000014.1 GCA_949292875.1 uncultured Christensenella sp. | reverse complement strand
CAAAAATATAGAAGAATATCAAGCATTAGTTGAAGATTGGATAGAATTTTACAATACAAAGAGATTAAAAAATAGGAAGAAATCTAAAATTTCTCCCTAAGTCCTTTTTTATTTTGAGTGACCCCTACGGGGTTCACTTCATTAAGTCCTTTTTTTGTTGGTACCCCCAAGGGGAATCGAACCCCTGACTCCAGCGTGAGAGGCTAGCGTCTTAACCTCTTGACCATGAGGGCACACATATAAAGTATACATATATATGGTTTAAAATCAAGGTTTTTTTACAAAAAATTTAAAATCTTATAATAAAAATGAAGTTAAATGGCCTAAATTTTGTAAAAATATTAATTAAATTTTATAATTGATTGTAAATAATTTTTAATTATGCTATACTAAATTATAAAATAAGCGGAGGATAAAATTTTGAAAATAGTAGTAGATGCAATGGGCGGAGATTATTCACCTAGTGAAATAGTAAAGGGTTGTGTATTATCTCTTAAAAATCATAAAGATTTGACCATTGTTTTAGTTGGACAAGAAGTTTTGATTAATAAAGAATTAGAGAATACCATCTTTCCAAAAGAAAGATTAATTATAGAAAATGCTAATGATATAATAACTTGCCATGAAGCACCAGTAGAAGCAGTAAGAACAAAAAATGATAGTAGTATAGTCAAAGGTTTAGATTACTTAAAAAATAATGAAGATGCTCAAGCGTTTGTATCAGCAGGGAGTACAGGTGCAGTTCTTACAGGAGCTTTTTTGAAACTAGGAAGAATGCAAGGTATAAAAAGACCTGCATTAGCTCCACTTTTTCCAACAGCTAAAGGTGGAAAGGTCATGTTTATTGATTGTGGCGCTAACATGGATACTAATGAAACGAATTTGGTTCAATTTGCTCTAATGGGACATGCTTATATGAAGTCTGTACAAAAAATTGAATCTCCTAGAATTGCGCTTTTAAGTGTAGGAGCAGAAGATGAAAAAGGCAATGAATTAGTTAAAAAAGCTTTTCCTTTACTTAAAGAACAAAAAATTAATTTCGTTGGCAATGTTGAAGCTAGAGATGTTTTGAGTGGAGATTATGATGTTATTGTTTGTGACGGCTTTGCAGGTAATGTATTGACAAAATCTATAGAGGGTGCTGTTAGTTTTACAATGAAAGTTGTAAAAGAAAATATACTAAAAACAACATGGAGAAAAATAAGTGCATTATTTTTAAAGAAAGCTTTTAAAGATGTAAAAGAAACATTTAAACTTGATTCTATTGGTGGAGCACCTTTTTTGGGTGTAAATAAGCTTGTTCTTAAAGCACACGGAAATAGTAAAAGTAAAAACATAGAAAGTGCTATTAATGAGGTTGTTGAATTTATTAAAGGGGACCTTATAGAGAGTATAAGAAAAACACTTACATGTGAGTAAAATATGGTTAATGTAAAAGAAATAGAAGATATTATTGGTTATCGTTTTAAAAATAAAGAACTATTAAAAATGGCTTTTTTGCATAGTTCTCAAGGCTTTCCAAATAATGAAAGATTAGAGTATTTGGGAGATACTGTTCTAGATTTGGCTATTGCAGATAAATTGTTTTTAGATAAAAATGATATGGAAGGAAATTTGACAAAAAAAAGAGCAAGTATTGTATGTGAAAGTAATTTGGCAGAGATTGTAAAAAAATATGATTTACATTCATTTATAGTATTTGGAAATTCATTTAAAAGCAAACCATCTAATGCAGTTTGTGCTGATTTGTTTGAAAGCATTATAGGTGCAATTTATTTAGACAATGATAGATCAATGGTTGAAGTAAGAAAGTTTGTGGATAGATTTATAGATATGAATGTTTGCAATGCTATAGATTACAAAACTTCATTGCAAGAAATTATACAAAAAGACAAAAATGCAAAACTAGATTATAGAACTATTGAGATTGAACAAGATAAAAATGAACATAAATTTGAATGTGTTTTATATCTAAATGGTAAAATAGAATCTAAAGCAAAGGGTAAAAGTAAAAAGGAAGCAGAAAGAAATGCTGCTAAAGCATTGTACGAAAAGATGAAAGGGGATAGCAAACTATGATTTTTAAAAAAATAGAATTAGCTGGATTTAAGTCTTTTGCAGATAAAAAAGATATAATTTTTGAAGATGGTGTTACAGCTATAGTTGGTCCTAATGGTTGCGGTAAAAGTAATGTCGCTGACGCAATTAGATGGGTTTTAGGTGAACAAAGTAGTAAAATGCTTAGAGGCAAAAATATGCAAGATGTTATCTTTAAAGGTACTGAGAAAAGAAAAAGTCTTTCATATTGTGAAGTTTCTTTATTTTTTGATAATACTACTCGTGTGTTTAATTTAGATATAGATGAGATTGTTATAACTAGAAAATTGTATCGTTCAGGCAATAGTGATTATTTGTTAAATAATAATAATGTGAGATTAAAAGATATAACTGACTTATTACATGATAGTGGAATAGGTAAAGAAGGTTATAGTATTATTGGTCAAGGTAGAGTTGAGCAAATAATCAATTCAAAACCAGAAGATAGAAGAGGTATATTTGAGGAAGCGGCTGGCGTAGCAAAATTTAAGGCTAAAAAAAGAGAGACTGAGTTAAAGTTAGAAAGAGTGAGAGAAAATTTGACTAGACAGTCAGATATAATGAAAGAAGTAGAAAGACAAATAGGCCCATTAAAAAAACAAAGTGAAGATGCAAAAAAATGTTTAGAGTTAAAGCATAATTTAAGGCATCATGAAATAAATACATATATTGCTCAGTATGATAGTACGCATGATATAAAACAAAATATATCTAATGTAATAGAAGGAATACAAGAGGAAATAGATTTAAGACAAGGTGATTTGGAAAAATTAAATAAAAAATATACGATTGCTTTAGAAAAATCACAAACTGCCGATCAAGCATTAAAAGAACTTAATGCAGAAATTTTGTCTTTGTCTTTAAATTTGCAAAAATTAGATAGTGATAACGCAATACTAAATGAAAGAATTAATTTTATTAAAAATGATATAGAAAGAAGTCAAAATAGTGTAAGTGAAAATGAAAAAGAAATAGAAAAACAAAAAAACATTATTGAAGACTTAAATAAGCAAATATATATAAACAAAACTGATTTACAAAAACTTAATGAAAAATACAAGAAGTTAGCAGATGAATATGTTACTATTACTCAAGAACTTACACAAAATGAAGATGCTAGCGAAGAAGCAAATATAAAAGTTATTGAATCTTTGGAAAAGCTTACAGATATTAAAGCAAACTTTTCAAAACTTACAACGGAGAGAAATGTACTAGAAAATAATGTAAAAGATATACAAGTTAAAATAGAGGCTCTAGAAAATAAGTTTAGTGAAAATGAAAAAATTATTGATGAAATAAATGCAACAAATGCAGGTGTAGATGTAAGAAAAAATGACTTAGAAAATAAAGTTAAGAAATATAAAACAACTTATGAAGATTTAGATTTAAAAATGAAATTATTAGATAAATCTTTACATGAAAGTACTACAGAATACAAACTTAAGGTAGATAGATATAACCTTATTGAAACAATGAAAGCAGATTTTGAAGGTTATGCAAGTAGTGTTCAAAAGTTGTTAAAGGCAAGCAAAACAAATCTCAAGATTAGTGAAAATATAGTAGGTATAGTTGGTCAACTTATAAAAGTTCCTGAAAAATATGAAACTGCCATAGAAGTGGCATTGGGTAATGCTATACATAATATAGTTACAGAAAATGAGAAAAATGCGCAAGAATTGATAGACTTTTTAAAAAATAATCAATTTGGAAGAGCAACATTTTTGCCAATATCTTCAATGAAAGAAAGAAGTATAGACGATAAGTATGCTTTTATATTAAAAGAAAGTGGCGTTTGTGGTATAGCTAGCGAGTTAATTAAGTATGATAGCAAAATAACTAAGGTTATTTCTAGTTTGTTAGGGGCAACAGTTATTACAGAAAATCTTAATCAAGCTGTAAATGTTGCTAAAAAAACTAATTATGGATTTAGAGTTGTTACTTTAGAAGGTGATATCTTAAACCCTGTAGGTTCTATGACTGGAGGAAGTAAAAAGTCTTCTGCAGGAAACCTTTTGTCTAGAGATAGAGAACTTGAAACACTAAAGAGTGATATTACAAGATTAAAAAGAGATATAGAATTACAAGCGGCAGAACTAGACAATTTGTCTGAAGATTATCAAAAAGCAAAAGAAAATTTTGAAATCAATGATAAAGCTTTAAATAAACTCAATGTTGATTTTGCAAGTGTATTTGAAAAAAGAGAAAGATTTGAAGATTTTAATCAGAGATTAAAACAAGAAATAGATGAATATAATCAAACATTAATTACTCAGCAAAATAGAATTAAAGAAATAACTACAGAACTAGATAGTGTAGACAAGCTAGAAAGCATTATTAATTCTAATATGAGTAAAGCAAATGAAACTACAAAAAATTATAACTCAAAATTTGATGCAATAAAGAAATCTAAAGAAGAAATAGCAAATATATTAAGCGAAGTTAGAGTTGAAATAGCTGGTAAAGAATATACAATTCTTAACTTGGAAAAAGAATTTGAAAGAATTACTGCAGAAATAAATGAATTAACTTATCAACTAACTACTTATAATAGAGATATAGAAAATAAAAAGGCTCAAATTCAAGAAATTGTGCAAGCAAATTCTAATAAAACAGATTTGGCACAAATTAAAGAACAAGAAGAAGACCTTGAAGAGTGTAAAAAACAAATAGCACAATTAGAAGAAGGTAAAAAAATATTACAAGAAACTTTGTTAGAAATAGAATCTAACAGAAATACTTTAAATCAAAATATAAGTGCTTTGGAAAGAAAAAAAGTTTCTCAAGAAATGCAATTGCAAAAAGTAGATATAGATTTGCAAAATATGCAAGATAGAATATATGAAGAATATGAATTAACATATGATACATGCTTGCAATATAAAGTTGCAGATTATGATATGAAAGAAGGGTTATCTTTAATTAATGATTTAAAGAAAGAAATAAATAAGATTGGTCCAGTAAATATCAATGCAATTGATGAATATAAGTCTGTTTGTGAAAGATATGAATATTTGACAGAACAAACAAATGATGCATTAAAAGCTGAAGCAGAACTTGTAGAAATTATAAATGATTTATCTCAAGAAATGGTAACAAGATTTAATGATGCGTTTAATATAATCAATCAAAATTTTAGCAAAATTTTTAGCGAATTATTTGGAGGAGGAAGGGCAACTTTAGAACTTGTGGATAGTGAAGACCCACTAGAAGCAGGAATTGAAATACAGGCAGAACCTCCGGGCAAAAAGTTGCAAGCAATGACATTGTTATCTGGTGGTGAGAAAGCATTAACTGCAATAGCAATTCTTTTTGCTATATTAAAGTTAAGGCCTATGCCTTTCTGTTTGCTAGATGAAATTGAAGCAGCTTTAGATGATGCAAATGTATTTAGATTTGCAAAATATTTAAAGAAATTTAGCCAAGAAACGCAATTTATAGTCATCACACATAGGAAACCAACTATGGAACTAGCAGATAGACTATTTGGTGTTACAATGGAAGAACCTGGTGTTTCAAAAGTTGTTTCCGTAAACCTTAGTGATGCTGTAAAAAATGCGGAGTAAATAAAAGGAATATTTTATGGGATTTTTTTCAAAACTAAAAAATGTTTTAAAAAAGACTAAAGATAGTTTTTCAGTAAAATTGTCTAATTTATTCAAACACAATGAATTGAATGATGATTTTTATGATGAATTAGAAGAAGTGTTAATTACAGGAGATGTAGGTGTTGAAACTTCTTTGGAAATCATAGATGAGTTAAAAGAAGCTACAAAAAAAGAGCATATTAAAGAAGCAAAACAAGCTTATGATATGTTAAAAAGTATTTTATTAGAAAAAATTTCTATTGACAAACTGTCAATAGAAAGTCCTTGCATAATTACATTTGTTGGTGTAAATGGTGTAGGCAAAACAACAACAATTGGGAAAATTGCAAACTATTTTAAAAAGCAAAATAAAAATGTTTTATTAGTTGCAGGAGATACGTATAGAGCGGCAGCATCTGCACAACTTCTAGAGTGGGGAGATAGAAATAAATTAAAAGTTGTTTCTCAAGGTGAAGGTGCAGACCCTTCTGCTGTAGTTTTTGATGGTATAGCAAGTGCAAAGGCTAAAAAAATAGATATTTTACTAATAGATACCGCAGGCAGACTTCACAACAAAGTTAATTTAATGGAAGAATTAAAAAAAATAAATAGAGTAAAAACTAAAGAATGGCCAGAAGCACAACAGTTAAACTTTATTGTTTTAGATGCTACAACTGGTCAAAATGCAGTTCAACAAGTAAAAGCTTTTCAAGATAGTATAGGCATTGATGGAATAGTTTTAACCAAACTTGATGGTACAGCTAAAGGTGGAGCCGTTATAGGCATTATTAATGAATTACAGGTACCTATAACTTTTGTTGGTGTAGGAGAAAAAATAGAGGATATAGAAGAGTTTAATGCAGAAGAATATATAAATGAGCTTTTAGATATGGAGAAGGAGGAAAATTAGGTGTTAAATGTTAAAACAACGCCAGTAAAGGGTACAAATGACATAGGTCCATTTGATATGGAGATTATGGAATTTGTTTTAGATAAAATAAGACACATATACAAAAACAATGGTTTTTTACAAATTCAAACACCTATTTTAGAAAATTTGGACTTACTAACTAGTGGAGATAGTGGCGATAATCCTAAAAATATGTTTAAAACAATAAAAAGAGGTGCTAAATTAGATTTAAGTAAAGAAAACTTGCAAGAAAGGGATATAGTTGAAGAAGGCTTAAGATATGATTTAACAGTTCCTTTATCTCGTTTTTATGCTGGTAACTTAGATTCATTGCCTAAACCTTTTAAAGTGTTGCAAATAGGTGAATCTTTTAGAGCAGAAAATCCGCAAAAGGGAAGAAGTAGAGAATTTACTCAATGTGATATAGATATATTTGGTGAAAGCGACAATATTGCAGAAATTGATTTGATAATTTCCGCTATGCAAGTTTATAACGAAATAGGTGTTAAGCCTATTACATTTAAAATAAATGATAGAATGATATTAAATCAAATATTTTCTTTTGTAGGATTTAATAATGAAGAAATAAGTGATGTTTTAATAGTTGTAGACAAAATAGATAAAATAGGTTTAAATGGCGTTTATGAAGAGCTTATAAAACTGAACTTTGACAAACAAAAAGTTGATAAACTTGTAAATGCTTTATGTGATATAAAAGAAAAAGGGATAAATGAATGTCTTAATTATGGAGTTGAAAAAAATACAATTTATAATTTGCAAGAAATAATAAATTGTGTAAATAAGTTTGCTCCTGCAGATTTTAAAATTATTTTTGATATAAGCATAGTTAGAGGTCAAGGATATTATACTGGTACTATTTTAGAAGCTTATTATGAATGTAATACTTTTTCTAGAGCTATTGGTGGTGGTGGTAGATATGACAAAATGCTTTATAAATTTTTAGGTTATGATGTACCTGCTGTAGGTTATAGTATAGGTTTAGTACCTTGCTTAACATTAATTAAAGAGTACAATTTGTTAAAAAATTATAAAAAGAATAAAATTGCTTTGCTATATAATAAAGATGTAGATAAAAGTGCTTTATTTAATAAGAAAAAAGAATTGATGATAGATTTTGATGTGACTGTAATGCCTGAACCTAAGAATTATAAAGATACAATGTTAAAATTGAAAAAATTGGGATATAACTCTATATATAAAATGTATGATAATAAATTAATTACATTTGATGATTAATTTTGAATATTGACAATCTATTTTAATTATGATAAATTGTAAAATAAAAATAAACAAAGGTGGGATAAAATGGATAATTTAGATTTTTCTAATGAGTTTGATGTGCGTGTTGCAAAGTTGAAAATGCTTGAAGCAAATGGAGAAAAGGGATTTAAGGCAAAGTTTGCTAAAACTCATGAAATACATGATTTGGATAATATACCATTGGGTACTAAGGTATGTGTTGCTGGTAGGTTGGTCGCAAAGAGAACTTTTGGGAAATTGATATTTGCAAGATTATATGCTATTGGCGATAATTTTGACGCAAAAGATTTAAGTAAGGTAAGATATAAGGTACAAATAAGTTTAAACGAAAAAATAATAGGAGCTGAAGCTTTACAAAAGTTTAAAGATTATTCTGATATAGGTGATTTTTATGGAGTAAAGGGAGAATTGATAGTAACTCAAACTGGAGAATTAACAGTTCAAGTTGAAGAATTTGAATTATTATCAAAAGCATTAAGAGCATTACCAGAGAAGTTTCATGGACTTACAGATATAGAAACAAGATATAGACAAAGATATCTTGACTTAATTGCAAATGATAGAAGTAGGGAAATAGTTTTAACTCGTTTTAAAGTTATGCAATTTATAAGAGAATTTTATATAAAACATGGCTTTTTAGAAATAGAAACTCCTATATTACAAAATGCGGTAAGTGGTGCACTTGCGGAACCTTTTACGACTCATCACAATGCTTTAGATTTAGATATGAACTTAAGAATTAGTCCTGAGACATTCCATAAAAGGACTATAGCTTGTGGATTCGATAAAATATTTGAATTTGCAAAAGATTTTAGAAATGAAGGTTTATGTGCAAATAAATTACAAGAATTTACTATGCTTGAGAGTTATGCAGCATATTGGGATTTTGAAGACAGTATAAAGTTCTACACAGAGCTTTTTAGAGAAGTATGTAAGTATGTTCATGGTGATTATGAATTTAGAAAAGGTAATGAAGTAATAAAATTGCCTGAACAATTTCCACGCATGGATTATATAGCTACACTAAATAAGATAGTTGGTTTTGATATATTAGAAATGACAGACCCTGAAGCATTTAAAAAACTTTTAATTGAAAAAGATTTAATGCCTGCAAGTGAACTTGCTAATCAATATACTGTAGGTGGAATGATAGACTTATTATATAAGAGAAAAATGAGACCATTTATTAAAGAACCTACAATATTATATAATTATCCAAATATTATTCCTTTAGCAAGGCACAATGACAAAGATGATAGAATTATAGATATGTTTCAATTAGTAATTGATGGACAAGAAATGGTAAAGGGATATTCTGAGCTTGTGAATCCTATACAACAAAAAGAAAGTTTTGAGCAACAAGCTTTAGCTAAAGAACAAGGTGACTTGGAAGCAATGGATTATGACAAAGATTACATTTTAGCAATGGAGCATGGCTTTCCGCCTATCAGTGGTATAGGATTTGGTATAGATATTTTCTTACTTCACTTAATGGATTGTGAAAATATTAGAGAAACTATACTTTTCCCTATAACTAAGCCAGAAGATAAGCAATAAAGTTTAATATTTAACCATGTTTCTAGTAAAAAGACAATAAATTATTTGAAGATACCCCATTTTGCTACTGCAAATGGGGTATCTTCATTATATTCCTTTAATTTTAATTAAGACTTTTATGCTATTTGTATTTTTTATATTTTACTTAATATAAATTAAAATTTATAATAAGTTAGTTTCAAAAAACCGTGAATGATGATACTGGATACAATACTTCCAAGTGTTAGTCTAATTAAATGCTCCATCAAAGTGATTTATGGCACATACAAACACCTGCTTAATGTTGCTACATTCCTGTCCTCACATGGTTCACAAGCATTGCATTGCATAAGACCCTAATTTCATCACACTTAAAAAGGTAACTTAACTCACAAATAAGTACCGCATATCATCTTTTGACCTTGCTATAGCGGGTTGCAAGTTACAGGGCACCGCTAGCTCCCCATCCATCACGGCATTAATATATTATCATAAAAATTTAATAATGCAAGAAAAATTTATATATTTCTATTGATTTTTTGCATTATATGTGATATATTAAAATTGTTATAGTACATTTGGAGTGAGCTACTGGTTCACTCTAATATTTTTAGTAGGAGGACGCATTATTGTCAAAGGTTGTTGATATAGTAAAAGATTTTCTTATTCCTTATGCGAAAAAGTGTGAACTTGAAATAGTGGATGTGGAATATAAGAAAATGGAAAATGGATATAATTTAATTATTTATATAGATAAGCAAGGAGGAGTAAATATACAAGATTGTGTGAAATTGCATAAATTAATTAACGATCCATTAGATGAAATAGATCCAACAAAGGGGCAACCTTACAATTTAAGTGTTTCTTCATGTGGATTAAATAGACCACTAAAAACTGAAAATGATTTTTTGCGTGCTATAGGTCAAAAGATTTGTATAAAATTCTATCTACCTTATAATGGTAAGAAACAAATTGAAGGGATATTGAACAATATCTCAAATAAAATAATTTCATTACAGATAGAGAATGACATTCAAAATATTGAATTAGAAAAAGTAGCTTCGGCGAACATAGTATTTGATGATAAAGGAGAAAACGATGCAAAGTAAAGAATTTTTTGAAGCTTTAAAAGCTCTTGAACAAGAAAAAAATATTAAACAAGAATTTTTTATTGAAGCTTTAGAAGCAGGTTTAACTGCAGCTTATAAAAAAATATATGGAGAGGCTAAAAGAGCAAAGGTAAAACTTAATCCAGAAAAAAATACTATTAAGATATATAGTTATAAAACAGTAGTTGAAAATGTGGAAGATCAAGAAAAAGAGATTAGTTTAGCAGACGCAAAGAATATTAAAAAATCTTATAAAATCGGTGATGAAGTTTTACAAGAAGAGAATAGTAAAGATTTTGGCAGAGTTCCATCAAGCACAGTAAAGCATGTGATTTTACAAAAACTTAAAGAAGCTTCAAGAGCTCAAGAGCATAGTCAACTTTCTAGTAAAGAAGGTCAAATTATTTCTGTTCAACTAATGAGATATGAAAAAAATAGTGGAAATTATTTTTTCAACATGGGTGGAATGGAAGTAGAATGTGTACTTAATGAAAAAGAACTTATACCTGGTGAAAGATTAGTTATATCTAATTATGTAAAAGTATATGTTAAAAAGATTATAGATACTCCTCGTGGAGTTCAAATTATAGCATCAAGAAGACATCCTAATTTTGTTAAAAGATTGTTTGAAAGTGAAATTCCTGAAATGCAAAGTGGTGAAATCTATGTTTACTCTGTAAGTCGTGAGGCTGGTTACAGAACGAAGATAGCTGTAGCAACTGATGTGAAGGGATTAGATGTAGTAGGTGCTTGCGTAGGGCAAAAAGGGATGAGATTATTACCTATAATGAAAGAAATTAATGGTGAGAAGATAGATATTATTCCTTACGATAGTGAACCAACAACATTTATATCTAATGCTTTAAGTCCAGCTAGTACAGAATTTGTAAAAATAGACGAAGCAAACAAATCTGCTTTAGCTATAGTTCCGGATGATAAATTATCTCTTGCTATTGGTAAAGATGGTTTAAATGTAAGATTGGCTGCAAAGTTAACTAATTGGAAAATAGATGTTAAAAGTGTATCTCAGTTCAATGGTGATGATACTGAAAATAATAGTAACGAAGTAAATAGTAGCGTTGTAGACAATGATTATGACGATTTATTTGGAGATATAGAAGAATAATGAAATATGTTCCTACAAGAATGTGTATAGTTTGTAGAAAAAAAGGTAGTAAAGATAATTTTATTAAAATCTTAAAAAATCAAAATACTTTATCAATAGGTGGTACAAATAAAGATATTGGTAGAGGATATTATGTTTGCAATAATAAAGACTGTATAAATAAATTGATAAATAAAAAGTTGTTAAATAAAAAACTAAAGACACAAATTGAAGATAGTTTTTATAAAAAATTAGGAGAGTCATGCGTTGAGTAGTATAAATAATTACTTGGGACTTTGTAGAAAAGCAAATTATTTGGTTATAGGAGCTGATAATTTAAAAGATTATCATAAAAAATTATATCTTTTAGTTGTTTGTGGAGAATTAACAAAAAATATAAATAAAATTATACAAGAAAAAGTATTAGAGTATGATATACCTTGTATATATATGTATGAACCTTTTGGCAATTTTATAGGTGTAGAAAATTGCAAAATTATTGGTATTAAAAATAAAGGAATGAGTGAACAAATATTAAAGTTTGAAAATGAATTCAAATTTTATAATTAAAGCGTAATAATGAGGTGAATTTAATTGGCAAAAATGAATGATAAACAAGAAAAAATAAGTTATTTAAAAAATTTAGAAGATATAATAAATGCTAAGATTTTGGAAAAGTGTCAAAAAGAAGTAAAAAATATGCGTATGCATATAGATTTTTTGGTTAAAAAATGCAATAAAACAGAGAAAAAAGAAGAAGTTAAAGAGCAAGTTGTAAATAGTGAATCAAAACAAAGTAATTTTATTGATAAAAAACCAGTAAAAAATATAGAAAAAACTTTTCCTAATCGCAAAAATGATATAAGCAGTAATAAAACATTTAGTTCTTTTGAGAAAAATAATAAATTTAATAGAGATGACAAAGACTTTAAAGATAAAAAGAGGTTTGACAATTCTACAAAATTTAAGAAATTTCAACAAAATCAAGATAGAAATTCAATCAATGAATTTAGAAGGTCTGCAGAGGCTGTAGCAGTAAATGTTGATGTCAATAATAAGAATAAATTTACTAATAAAAATTTTGACAAAAATAAATTAAGCAAAGAAGATTATGATGATATTAATCGTTATAAAAAGGGTAACAAAAAGTTTAATTATGATGACGATAGTGATATCATGGACGATAAACCTAAATATAAGAAAAATAAACAAAAGCAAGAATTAAATGTAAATCAAGAATCTAGCATTAAAAAAGCAATTATTACAACAGAAAAAATAACTGTTAAAGAATTTTCTGAAAAAATTGGTAAAACAGTGTCTGAAATAGTTAAAAAATTGATGATGCTTGGAATTATGTCTAATATAAATAGTTATATAGATTTTGATACAGCACAACTTATTGCTGATGAATTTCATATTGAATTGGAACAAAAGTTAGAAAAAACTGCAGAAGACATAATGATAGATGCTAGAAAGATGGAAGACAAGGAAGAGAATTTAAAGCCTAGACCACCTATTATTACAGTTATGGGTCATGTTGACCATGGAAAAACATATTTATTAGATGCTTTAAGAAAAACAAGTATAGCTAACAATGAGGCAGGAGGCATTACTCAACATATCGGTGCTTACACTATTACAAAAAACAATAGACAAATTACATTTATAGATACACCTGGACACGAAGCATTTACTGCCATGAGAGCACGAGGTGCAAAAGTTACTGATATCGCTATACTTGTGGTCGCTGCCGATGATGGTGTTAAACCTCAAACTATTGAAGCTATCCATCACATTAAAAATGCTCAAGTTCCAATGATTGTTGCAATAAATAAAATAGATTCACCTCAAGCAAATGTAGATAGAGTTAAACAACAATTAACTGAGCATGATGTTTTGCCTGAAGAATGGGGCGGAGATACAATAGTTGTTCCTATTTCTGCAAAAACTGGAGAAGGTTTAGATAAACTTTTAGATATGATGTTACTTGTAGCAGATATGGAAAATTTGAGAGCTAATCCAAATAGAAGCGCAGTGGCTTTAGTAATAGAATCAAAATTAGATAGAGGAAGAGGTCCTGTAGCTACATTATTGGTACAAAATGGAACACTAAAGATTGGTAATACTGTAGTATGTGGCACATGTTTGGGTAAAATAAGAGCAATGCTAGACCAAAATGGCAATAATGTGGTACAGGCATTACCTTCTCATGCAGTAGAAGTTTTAGGCTTTGGAGATGTTCCAAAAGCTGGAGATATAGCACAAGTTGTAGAAGAAAAACTTGCTAAGCAAATAGTCCAAGAAAGGAAGGCAAAAGAACAAATAGCTTTGGCTAACGCAGGCAGTTCTGTATCTGTAGATGAAGTCATGGATAAAATGAAAGATATGACAACATTAAATATTATTGTAAAAGCAGATGTTCAAGGTTCTTTGGAAGCAATAATTCAATCAATAATGGCTATAAAAAATGAAGAAGTAGATATACAATGTATTCATGGTGGTGTGGGAAATGTAAATGAAACAGATATACTATTAGCTCAAACATTCCACGCAATGGTTGTGACATTTAATGTTAAAACAGAGTCTAAAGCTCAAAAATTAGCAGAAAAAGAAGGCGTAAATATTAAGAATTATAGAATAATTTACGACATGCTTGATGATATCAATGAAGCTGTAAAATCTTTAGTTAAGCCAAAATATAAAGAAGTTCATATTGGTGATGCTGAGGTTAGAATGGTTTACAAGATTACAGGTGCAGGATTAATTGCAGGTTGCTTTGTTAAATCTGGAAGTGTAAAAAGAGGCGCTTTAGCAAAAATATATAGAAATGATGAATGTATAAAAGAAACTATGATTGAATCACTTAAAGTCTTTAAAGACGATGTTAAAGAGGTTACTGAAGGTTTTGAGTGTGGTATTAAATTAAGAGAGCCTGAATTCAAAGAAGGCGATAGAATATCTGTGTATGTTCAAGAACAGATAAAGGAGTAAAATGAAAGATTCAAGATTAAATAAAATTAATACAGAATTAAGAAATGCAATAGCAGAAATTATTCAAAACGACTTAAATGACCCTAGAATAAATGGCATTATTTCAGTTTTAAAAGTTTCTGTAGACAAAGAACTTTATCAAGCAACAACTTATGTAAGTATATATAATGCAAAAGATAAAGAAGAAACTTTTCAAGCATTGCAATCTAGTGCGGGCTATATTAGAAAACTTTTAAGTCAAAAAATTGATATTAGAAATACTCCTATAATAAAGTTTGTTTTAGACAAAAACTTTGAATATAGTGAAGAGATAAACGAACTATTGTCTAAAATAGACATACCGAACGATATAGAATAAGAGGAGATTTTGTTAATTGAATTCTAAAGAAATAATAGACTTGATTAAAGATAGCAATTCCATTGCTATCTTTACGCATATAAAACCAGATGGTGATTGTTTGGGTTCTGGTATGGCTTTATATTATTTTTGTAAAAGTTTGGGTAAAATTGTAGATGTATACAATGCTGACAAAATTCATTCTAATTACAATTTTTTAATTGAAAATAAAATTAATAAAGAAATAAATGCGAAATATGACCTTTTTATAGCGGTTGATACTCCATCTTTGTCAAGATTGGGTGATTTTGAAAATGAGTTTGTAAAGCATGAAAATACATTAAATATAGACCATCACATTTCTAATGAAAAATATGCAAAATATAATTATGTAAAAGAAAGCAGTAGTTGCTGTGAAGTATTATATGATATTTTTGATAGTAACAAAATAAATCTAGATACTAACATTGCTCAATCTTTGTATTGCGGATTAAGTTCTGATACTGGTGGATTCAGACATTCAAATACAACGAGTAAAGTTCTTTTTATAGCTGCAAAATTGTCTGAATATGATATAGATTTGGACACTATAAATTATTTTTTATATAAGTCTAAAACAAAAAATCAACTTTTGCTGTATAAGAAAGCTTTAGAAAAACTTTGCTTTTACTTTGATGATAGACTAGCGATTACAGGCTTAGATAGAAAAGACTTTTTAGATTGTAATGCAGATTACAATGATGATCCTAGAATTGTTGATGATATTGCAGGTGTTAATGGTGTTCAAATTGGTATAACATATAGTGAAAAAGATGATGGTGGCTACAATATATCATTTCGTTCAAATGGATTAGCTGATGTTAATCTTTTAGCTCAAAAGTTTGGTGGTGGAGGACATACAAAAGCTGCTGGTTGTAGAATTTATGCAAATAAAGATAAGATGATAAAATTACTAATTCAAAAGGCGAAAGATTTTATTTATGATTAATGGTTTTCTTAATGTAAATAAACCTGATGGTTTAACTTCATTTGATGTTATAGCAAAGATTAGAAAAACTTTTGGTATAAAAAAAATTGGGCATTTAGGAACTTTAGACCCTGCTGGTACCGGAGTTTTGCCATTAGCTATCGGTAAAGCAACAAAGTTTTTTGATTATTTCATAGAAAAAACTAAGGTCTATAGAGCTATATTTGTTTTTGGAAAAGAAACTGATACATTAGATAGTATGGGTGTTCTTACAAAAAGCGATGATAAAATTATTTCTGAAGAACAAGTTAAAGAAGCATTAGAAAAATTTAAAGGTGAGATTAATCAAGTGCCTCCAATGTATAGTGCTAAAAAAATTAATGGTAAACGAGCATATGACTTGGCAAGGCAAAACAAAGATATACAGCTAAATGAATGTAAAGTTATTGTTCATAAATTTGATTTAATTAAAGAAATAGGGACTAACAAATTTTTGTTTGAAATAGAATGTAGTTCAGGAACTTATATAAGGAGTTTGTGTAGAGATTTAGCTAGAGAATTAGACAGCGTAGGTTATATGCCTTTAATTATAAGAGTAAAATCAGGTATGTTTGAAATTAGTGATTCATTAGATTTAAATACAATATTAGAGAAAGACAAGTTAGATGAGTTAGTTGTGCCTATAGATAAGCTGCTAAAATTTGATGCTATCAATTTAAATGAAGAAGAATACAAAAAAGTTAGAAATGGATTAACTATACAATGTAATAAACAAGATGCAAAATATTTTTTGTATAATAATTCAAAACTTTTTGCATTGGGTAACATTTGTGATAAAAAATTAAAAATGGAGATTTTTTTAGATGATTAAATTCGGGCCTGCTGGCAATGATGTCCTTTTTTATGAAAAAGGTTATAAAAATAGTGAAGATGCTCCAAAATTTTTGTACGATTTAGGACTTAATGCTTTTGAATATCCTTGTGGTAGGGGTATACTTATAAAAGAAGAAAAAGCAAAACTTATAGGTGAAAAGGCACAGGAGTATGGGATTACGATATCTGTTCATGCACCATATTTTATCAACTTTGCAAGTCCTGATTCTGAACAAATTGATAAATCAAATAATTATGTACTAAACAGTCTAAAATTAGTCAAGAACTTTGGTGGAAATAGGGTAGTTGTACATACTGGCTCAAATGGTAAGTTAACTAGGGAGCAAGCATTAAATAATGTTAGAAAAAATCTTAAAAATCTTGTAAAATTAATTTATGATAATGGATATGATGATTGTCTTGTTTGTCTTGAGACTATGGGGAAATATACACAAATAGGGTCTTATCAAGAAATTGTAGATTTATGTCTTATAGATAAAGTTTTTATACCTACTTTTGATTTCGGACATATAAACTGTGTAGAACAAGGCAAATTGAAAACAAAAGAAGATTTTAAAAAAATATTTAATTATGCTATTGAAAAATTAGGTATAAACAAAGTTAAAAATATACATATTCATTTTTCACAAATTGAATTTACTGAGAAAGGTGAACAAAGGCATCTTGTTTTAGATAACGGGAAATTTGGTCCTGATTTTGCACCTTTGGCATTAGCAATCAAAGAATTAGGCTTAGAACCTACTATAATTTGTGAGTCAAAGGATATTATGGCTCAAGATGCTGTAAAAATGAAAAATATATATGAAAAAGTTTGTAAATAATTAAATGATATGGTATAATAACGCTAGGAGGAAAAAATAATGGTAGTAGCAGGAGATTTTAGAAAAGGAACAACTTTTGATTTAGATGGAACTGTATATACTGTTGTAGATTTTCAACATGTAAAACCAGGCAAAGGAGCTGCTTTTGTTAGAACTAAGTTAAAAAATATTGTAACTGGTCAAACTTTGGATAAAACATTTAATCCTACAGACAAATATCCAAAAGCTGTAATAGAAAGAAAAGATATGCAATATTTGTATAGAGATGACAATATTTGTTATTTTATGGATATGGAAACATTTGATCAAATTCCACTTGATTATGAAATTTGTGAAGATGCATTAAAGTATATGACTGAAAATATGACAGCTTATATTCAATTTTATAAAGGCAAAGCTTTTTCTGTAGAACCGCCAAATTTTGTTGAATTAAAAATTGTAGAATGTGAGCCTGCAGTTGCTGGAGATACTGCAAAGACAGCAATGAAACCTGCAACATTAGAAACAGGAATAGTTGTATCAGTTCCTTTATTTGTAAATAATGGAGATACAATTAGAGTAGATAGTAGAACTGGTCTATATATGGAAAGAGTATAAAAAAAGGACATTTGTCCTTTTTTTATTTTATAATATTAATCCGCCATTTGGACTAATTACTTGTCCTGTCAAATAGCTTGCTTTTTCACTTGCTAAAAAAGTTACACAATTAGCAACTTCTTGAATTGTGCCAAGTCTGCCCATAGGTATATTTTCGCAAAAACTTTCTAATTCTTCTACAGTAAAATGTTGCATCATTCTAGTATTTATTGCTCCTGGAGCAACGCAATTTACTTGAATGTTTGAAGGAGCTAATTCTTGTGCTAGCGCTTTTGTAAGACCAATTAATCCAGCTTTTGCAACGCTGTAATGAACTTCCATACTAGCACCACTTAATCCCCAAATTGAAGAAATATTTATAATCTTTCCTCTTTTCATGGAAATCATTTCTTTGACAACTAATTGAGATAATAGAAAAGCACTTGATAAATTTGAATCTATCATGTTTCTATAGTCTTCGTAAGTTATATCTTGAAAAAGTTTATGTTCGCTTATTCCAGCATTATTTACAAGTAAATCTATTTTACCATATTTTTTAATAATATATGAAACCATATTTTTTAATTCATCAATATTTCGGACATCGCATTTATATTTTTCAGCATAACCATTTGATTTTTTTATTTCTTGTATTAAGTTTATTGCTTCTTGTTCGCTATGCAAATAATTAATTATTACAAAATATCCTTGTTTTGCTAATTGTCTACATATTTCTGAGCCTATTCCTTGTGCTCCACCTGTAACTAATGCTATTTCCATATTTTCTCCTTATATTAGAATAAGAACAAGCAGAGAAATTCCACACAAATAAGCATCTATAGTTATTTGCTTATTCTTAAAAGAATTTTTTATACAACTAAAAAGTGCAAAAAAAGATAAAAGTGCGGAAACTATGTAAAGAAAGATTACTAAGCCGGCAGAAACTAAAACCAGCATTCTTAAAAGTTTATTCACTGTGCTCAAAAGTAATGCTAAACTACTTGAAATCACTGCAATGTTTCCACTATTTATTTTAAAATCTATTTCTTTTTTCTGTTTTTTTTCTTCGCCTTGCTTTTTATCTTCTTGCTTTTCAGAAGTTAAGTTTTTTGCTTGTTCTTCTTCAATTAATGTAGTTCTTTCTACATCTATATTTTCATTTTCTTTATTTCCTTCGGTATATGACATAATCATACCTCCTTCATTATATATCATTAGTATAATTATTTCAATATTTTTTATACTCTTAATTGCAATAAGTTTGAAAATATATTATAATCATTTTATGAAAAGTTTTTTTATTGATAATTACGAATATAATATAGGAGATATAATAGTACTTAAAGGAGAAGAACATCATCATTTATCAAAGGTGTTAAGAACAAAAATAAATGAAATTGTTGAATGTTTTTCAAATGGAGATGAAAAGTACATTTGTGAAGTTGTAAGCATAAATAAAGAACAAACTACATTAAAACTTTTAAAAAAAGAAATTGTAAATACAAATCCAATCTCTAATTTAACTGTATTTACTGCATTGTTAAAAGGTGATAAGTTTGAATTTTTAATAACAAAACTTACGGAATTAGGAGTGTCTAAATTAATTCCTTTTGAAAGTGAGTTTTGCATAGGCAAAAATGTAGGAAATAAATCTGCAAGATATATTCAGATAGCAAAAGATGCCTGTAAACAATGTAAAAGAAGTAGAATTTTGGATGTAGAAGAAATTATAACTTTTTCGCAAATGCTAAGTCAAATAAAAACTTTTGATAAGGTTTTTTTTGCTTATGAAAAGGAAACGAATAAATATTTAAAAGAGCTACTTAAAGATGTAAAAAAAGAAGATAATATAGCTATAATTTTAGGAAGTGAAGGCGGTTTTTCAGAAAAAGAAGCACAAATGATTGTAGAACAGGGTGGTATTTCTGTATCTTTGGGTAAAAGAATATTAAGGGCTGAAACAGCAAATGTTATGCTTTCAAGCATAGTTTTGTATGAAATGGGAGAATATAATTAAAGAAATAGTTGACAAAATTTACTTAAATGTTTATAATATAATATATTTTCTTTGCAAAAGGTGGTGAAACAGGAATGACAACTGTTAAAGTAGGGGAAACAGAAACTTTAGACAGTGCTTTAAAACGCTTTAAACGCAAATGTCAAAAAGATGGCATAATTGGTGATTTAAGAAAAAGACAAGCATATGAAAAGCCAAGTGTAAAAAAGAAGAAGAAAGCAGAATTATCTAGAAAAAGAAATAGAAAGAAATAAATAATAGAAAAGCGTGGGTGCCCACGCTTTTTTATTATTTATTTTCAAACATGAAAATAGGATTATGTGTACATATGTTCTATAAATATAAAGTGGTTAAAAGTGGTTGAAAGTGGTTAAAAAATAATATAGTATAATGTTGATAGTATATTAAAATGCCATCAGTATAAAATTTAAGGAGGTGGGTGTATGTTAATTGGCGAATACAAGCATCAATTAGATGAAAAAAACAGAATGCGTATACCTGCCAAATTAAGGTCTCAATTAGGTTCAAACTATATAATCATGAAAGGAACTAACAATTGTTTATTTGTATTTTCTCAGGAAGAAATGCAAAATACATTAAGTCAAAAATTAAGGGAACTACCATTAGGAGATTTAAAGGCTCAAAAATCATTAAGAACATTATTTTCTTCTGGTTATGAAATAGAAGAGGATAGTCAAGGAAGATTTGTTTTGCCTGCTTATTTAAAAGACTTTGCAAATATTAAGAAAAACATTGTGAGTGTTGGTGTTGGTAATAGAGTTGAAATTTGGGATGAAGAAACTTGGGATAAATATAATGATGAGACAAATTTTGATGAGATTATAGGAGATTTAACAAAATATGGAATTTAATCATCAACCTGTAATGTTAAATGAATGTTTAGATGGGTTGAATATTAAAGCGAATGGTATATATGTAGATGGTACGCTTGGTGGTGCTGGTCATAGTTGTAAAATTTTGGAAAAGTTAAATGAAAAAGGTAAATTAGTTGCAATAGATAAAGATCAAGAGGCTATTGATGTTAGTACACAAAGGTTAAATAAAATTTCAAATAATTTTGTCATTATGCATGATGATTTCAAAAATATGCCGAATATTTTAAAGAGCTTAGGTATAAGTAATGTAGATGGTATACTATTAGATTTGGGAGTTAGTTCATATCAATTAGATAATTATGAAAGAGGTTTTTCTTATATAGGAAATGGGCTTTTAGATATGCGAATGGACAAGTCTCAAAAGCTAAGTGCTTATGAAGTGGTAAATGAGTATAGTTATGAAAAACTTGCAAAAATAATATTTGAATATGGAGAAGAAAACTTTTCTAGAAAAATAGCAAAAAATATTGTACAAGCAAGAGAGAATAAAAAAATAGAAACAACAGATGAACTTGTTGATTTAATAGAAAAAGCTTATCCAAGTAAGATTAAAAATAAAGGCGGGTCTGTTTGTAAAAAAACCTTTCAAGCTATTAGAATTGAAGTAAATGGAGAGTTAAATAAATTAAAAGAAAGTATAGAGAGTATGGCAGATTGCTTGAAGGTTGGTGGGAGATTTTGTATAATAACATTTCATTCGTTAGAAGATAGGATTGTTAAAAATATTTTTAAAGAAATGTCTATGAATTGCATTTGTCCACCTGAAGCTTTAATTTGTCAATGCAATCATAAGGCTAAAGTAAAAATAATAAATAAAAAGCCAATACTAGCAAGTAATGAAGAACTTGAAAAAAATAAAAGAAGTAGAAGTGCTAAGTTAAGAATAGTTGAGAGAATATAAAGTCATATTTTATAACTAGGAGGAATATAGTATATGGAGCAATACAAGAACTTAAATAATAATTCTACTGTTGTTTGCGATACTACCACAAAAGTTAAAAAGAATTATCAAAAGTATTTTGATACACCAAAAACAAATACAATAGTGGTAAATAAAACTAAAACAGTTGCATATAGTCGTGCAAAATTAGTTTTAATTACACTATACATAGTTTTAGGTTTAATGCTTTCTTTATTTATAACAAATTTTTTCATTATTGCAGGCATGAACTCAAATATAGAAACATCAAAGTATGCTATAATGCAAGAACAATACTTAAGTGAAGAATATCTTAACTCTATTCAAAATGCGATAAATGCAGGCGCATTAGATGATAGATTTAATAATGCAGGATATGTAAGTGGTGAAATGGAGAATTCTGATTTAGCTTTTGGTACTATATTTGCTAAAGAAAATGAGGAAATACAACCGCAAACTAATTGGTTTAATGAATTAACAAATTTTATTTCTAAAATTTTTGGAGGTTGATTCCATTTCTATGAATAAGAATAATTATTCTATTGGCTTACTACAAAAGAGGTTATTAGTATTTTTGGTACTAATAACCTTTTTCTTTATTGTAATAATTTTTAGATTAGGTGTAGTGCAAATTATAAACGGAGATTTTTTGCAAATTAAAGCTACGGACCAATGGACAAGAGATGTACCTTTAAAAGCTAAAAGAGGCTATATTTACGATTCAAATAATAATCCTTTAGCTGTTTCAATGTCTTCTTACGATGTTTATGTTAGACATAAAAATGTTATAGATGCTATTGAAGTAGCAAAATTTTTAAGCAAAGAACTTGAACTGAATTTTGAGAGTGTTTATAAAAAGGTTATAGATAATACAGTTTCTGAAGTGGTAATAAAATTACAAGTTGGTAATGAGGTTGCTCAAAAGATTATTAAAAAGAATTTGCCAGGTATAGTTCTTAGTGAAAACTTTTCTAGATATTATCCTTTTGGAGATTTGTTTACTCAAGTCCTTGGTTTTACAACTGTAGACGGTATTGGTCAATTTGGTTTAGAAAGTCAATATGATAAATTATTAAAAGGTATTAATGGTACATTATTAACACAAAGCGATGTAAAAGGTCAGGAATTAGAAAATACTATTGATTATTACATACCAAGTCAGCCCGGGTACAATATTTTTACAACATTAGATTATCAAATTCAATTACTTCTTGAAAATGCTCTAGAAGTTTGTATAGAAGAACAAAATGCTACAAAAGCAATGGGTATAGTTATTAATCCTAAAACAGGGGAAATTCTTGGTATGAGTTGTAAACCAAGTTTTGATTTAAATGAAATACCAAGAGATGATGTAAAAAGTTTGTTAGAGATGTCTAAAAATATGACTATTACTGATGTATATGAACCCGGTTCTACTTTTAAAATATTAACATCAGCAATTGCTTTAAATGAAGGAGTTGTAAAAGTTGAAGATGAGTTTTATGACCCCGGCTATAGAATTGTTGATGGTGAAAAAATAAAGTGCTGGAAATTAATAGGTCATGGACATCAAAATTTTCAAGACGGATTTTGTAATTCTTGTAACAGTGTGTTTATAGATATGGCTTTAAGATTAGGTATGGATAGATTTTATAAAGCAATGAATAGTTTTGGCATTGGGGAACTTACTGGAATAGATTTTCAAGGCGAAGCAAATAGTATAATGATGGATAAAAATCTAGTAAAAACCGTTGACCTAGCAAGAATGGGCTTCGGTCAAGCAGTTGCTGTATCACCAATACAACTTATTACTGCGTTAAGCGCTACTATTAATGGTGGATATTTACTGACTCCATATATAGTTGAAAGGATTGAATCAAATAATGGATTAATTGTATCAGAAGCTACAAAACAGGTAAGAAGACAAGTGATTAGTGGTGAAGTTAGTAAAACTATAAGAGAATTTTTAGAAGATGCTGTAAGTAGACCATTAGGAAAATATACTTTTATACCAGGATATAGTGTAGGTGGTAAAACTGGAACGACTCAAAAATATGCAAATGGGCAAATATCTGGGACTTATATTGCTAGTTTCTTTGGCGCATATCCAATGAATGACCCGGAATATGCAATATTATTTATAGTTGATGAACCAAAAGCGGGCTCATATTATGGCAGTATCGCTGCTAGTCCTTATGCTAAAAAGGTAATAGAAGGAATAATAAAAATGAGAGGTGATAAGCCTGTTGATGGCAATATACAAATAGAGCAAGTTGTTATGCCTAATTTAATAGGTAAAAGTCTATTAGAGGCTTCTAAAATTTTAACTGAAATAGGTCTGATGTATGAAATAGATGGAGAAGGTGGGAAGATTGTGGATCAATTTCCTTTAGCTGATATTGTTATAAATAAAAATCAAGTAGTACAAATAAGTGTGGGTTAAAAATGGAAATTATTGAATTGTTAAATAATATAAAAGTATTAGATAAGTATTGCTTTAATAAAGATATACAAGTAAATGGTATAAGTGTAGATAGTAGATGTGTAAAAAATGAAAATATTTTTGTCTGTACAAAAGGTGATAAATATGATTCGCATAATGATATGGAAAAATTACAAAAAGTGATAGATGTTTTTATAGTAGATAAGATAAATAAGAAAATACCAAAATGTCAAATATTAGTTGAAAATACGCATAAAATATTGCTTAAATTATTATTTAATTTTAATAAAATTGATAAAAATAAAATTAAAATAATAGGAGTAACAGGGACAAATGGTAAAACATCAACTTCTTTTTATACCTATTATCTTCTTAAATCGCTCGGTAAAAATGTTGCAGTACTAGGAACTAATGGCTGTATGATAAATGGCGATAAATATCCATCAAGTTTAACTACTCCTGATCCAAAAGAATTTGTAGCATTGTTTAAAAAAATGATTAAAAGAAATGTCTCTTATCTAATTATGGAAGTTTCTGCTCATGCTGTTAAGTGTAATAGAGTTAGAGGTATAGATTTTGAAATTGGAGCATTTACTAATCTTACACAAGACCATTTAGATGATTTTTATAATTTGAACAATTACGCATTTTACAAATTACAATTTTTAAAGCAATGTAAAAAACAAGTCATTAATATTGATGATAAATATGGCAAAATGTTTGAAAAAGAATGTAGTAATTCTTTTAGTTTGTCTTTTACAAAGTGTGAAGAATGCAGGTATATGTGTAAAATACATAAAAATTTTTTAAGTATATCTTTCGATAACAAAGAAATTAATTTTGAAACAAATCTTATAGCGGATTTTAGTTTAAAAAATATGGCAATGGCGCTTCTTATTTGTAATGAATTAGGATTTAATCTTGCTCAAAATAAAAATATATTACTAAATGTTCCAGATGTTGAAGGTAGGTATAATATTTTTCTATTTGGAAATAAAACAATATGCATTGATTATGCTCATTCTCCAGATGCGATAGAGCAGGTTTTAAAAAATTTAAAAGAAAAAAGTAATGATATAATAGTAGTTTTTGGAGCTAGTGGATTTAGAGATTGTAAGAAAAGGAAAAAAATGGGGCTTATAGCATCAAAATATGCTTCTTATATAATTTTAACAGCGGATAATCCAAGATATGAAAATGTTAATGATATTTGTTATCAAATTAGCGAAGGCATAAAAAAGGTTGATTATGTAGTTATAAAAAATAGAGAAGAAGCAATCAAATATGCTTTTAGTATTGCAAAAGATAATAGTGTAATAGCTATACTTGGAAAAGGTAACGAAGAGAGTCAAGATATATGTTCAGTAGACATTCCTTATAGTGATATAGACATGGTCAATTCATTAATTAAACAAAAAAAGGTGTAATATGAAAGAATATTCTATAATTTTTTTAGTTAGTTTTTTACTATGTTTTATTTTTGCTTTACCTTATATCAAATTTCTAAAAAAAAGGCAATATAGTCAAACTATATTAGAATATGTAGAAGTACATAGTAATAAAATAGGTACTCCTACAATGGGTGGAATAGTTTTTTTGTTTACAACTCTTTTAGTATGCTTTATTTTTTGTAGAGAAAATAGTTTTTTACTTTTTTTATCTTTAGCTTGTATGATAGGATTTGCTGTTATAGGATTTTTAGATGATTTTACAAAAATTAAGTTTAAAAGGAATCTTGGCTTAACTCCATGGCAGAAAATAGTTGGACAAGGTGGGATTGCTTTAATTATAAGTTTGTTTTGTTATTTTTCTTTATACACTTTTGAGACATATGTGCCTTTTACCTTAAATGCCTTTGATTTAAGTTTTTTTATTATGCCTATAGTTTTTATTGAAATTATTGCTACAACAAATGCAGTTAATTTAATAGATGGTTTAGATGGATTAGCAACTAAAGTTACAATAGTATATTTAATATCATTTTCAATCATTCTTTTGGCATTAGCGGATAAGTTATATATAGAAGGTTATGCTATTATGAATATAGATGAAATTAAAAATCTTGCAAAAGGATGCATCGCTCTTGCGGGTTCTTTACTTGCATTTTTAGTTTTCAATTCACATAAAGCTTTGGTTTTTATGGGAGATGTGGGCTCACTTGCTTTAGGTGGTTTTATAGCTTGCGTTGGGGTATTTAGTGGATTATGGTTATACATTCCGCTACTTGGATTTTTGTATGTTTTAACCTCCATTTCTGTTATATTACAAGTTTTACATTTTAAGAGGACGGGTAAGAGAATATTTTTAATGGCCCCACTTCATCATCATTTTGAAAAAAAAGGAGTAAATGAAGAAAAAATAGTTAGTTTGTATACTATTTTTGGCATAATTATATCCACTATTTGCATATATTTTACTGTATAAATATATGGTGGTGTATTATGAATTTAAAAAATAAAAATATCTTAATATATGGGCTAGGTAAATCAGGAATAGCCAGTTTAAATATACTTGTTAAATATGGAGCAAACATCTTTATCTATGACAAAGATAAAGAAAAACTAAAAAAATATAAAAAAAATAGTATACACATATATACAAAAGAATATAATGAACATTTAGATTTTGTAATTAAAAGCCCAGGTGTTAATCCTAATGATGAAATTTTACAAAATGTTTTAGAATCAAATATTCCTATAATATCAGAAATTGAATTTGGGTACAATTTGTGTAAATCTAATAATATAGTAGGAATTACAGGTACAAACGGCAAAACTACTAGTACAGAATTGATAACAGAAATTTTGTCTGTAGATAATAAAGTATATAAATGCGGAAATATTGGTTATCCATTTTGTAATTATGTAGATAAAATTTCAAAAAAAGATTTTGTAGTCATAGAATTGAGTAGCTTCCAACTAGAAAATATTAGTAGTTTTAAACCCAAAGTAGCATTAATTACTAACATTGCTGAAGACCATTTAGATAGATATAGTACTTTTGAAGATTACAAAACTGCAAAATTTAATATTTGTAAAAATTTACAAGAAAATGATTTTTTAATTTTGAATGAAAATCTATCTAACGAACATATAAAAACAAATGCAAAAAAGTATTTTTTTAGTACTTCAGGTAGTGTAATAGGTACATATATAGTTGGCAACAAAGTTTTTTTTCAAGATTATGAAAAAAGTCCTATAGAAATTTGTGAATTAGAAAAAAGGCATTTTGAAGTTAGACACAACATAGAAAATATTTTAGCGTGTGTATGTGTAGCGTGTGTACTAAATATAAGTAAAAAAAGCATTCAAATTGCTATACAAAACTTTAATAGTATTGAGCATAGATTTGAAAGAATAACTAAAATAAATGGCATAGAATTTGTAAACGATAGTAAAGCAACAAATATACACGCCACGCTATCAGCAGTAAAAGATGTGAAAGCAAAAGTTCATTTACTTTTGGGAGGAAGTGATAAAGGAGAAAATTTTGATAATTTATTTTCGAATCTTCCTCAAAATGTACAAGTATACTTGTTCGGTAGTACAACAAATAAAATGGTATTAAGTTGTTTACATGTAGGTTTTTCAAAATTTAAAATATGTAAAAATATGAGAAATGCATTAGAAAATGCTTATAAATCAGCACAAAAGAATGAATTGATTTTACTAAGTCCAGCTTGCGCAAGTTTTGATGAGTTTAGAAATTTTGAAGAAAGAGGGAAATTTTTTAAGGAGTGGGTTTACGCGTTAAATGATAAACAATAAAAAAGTATATCCATTATATATGCCAGAAAAAAGTAAGTATTTTGCTATAAAGATAGTATGTATAGTGTTGGCTTTATGTGTTTTTGGTTGTGTAATGGTTTATAGTGCTAGTTATTACAATGCATTTAATATCTATAATAATCAATACCATTTTTTAACTAAGCAAATAATTGGAGTGATTTTAGGGGCTATAGCGATGTATTTGACTTACAAGCTTGATTATCACATATTTCCTAAAATTTCAAAATACATATTATTAGTATCTTTTCTCTTTTTGGTATTAGTTTTCATTCCTGGTTTAGGGGTAGAAAATTATGGAGCTAAAAGATGGATAGGTTTACCTTTTTTCACAATACAAGCAAGTGAAATTGCAAAGTTTGGTTTTGTAATTTTTTGTGCTTGTTATCTTGTGAGTGGAAGAGTTAAAACAAGTAATTTTATTTCATATTTACCTATTATAATTATTGGCGGACTAATGTGTTTACTAATAATTTTAGAACCAAATATGTCTATAACTATGTGCGTCGGTTCCGTAATGTTAATAATGCTTTACCTTGGTGGAATGAAAAAAAAGTACATATTAATGTTGTGTATACCAGCATTGCTTTTAGTACCATTGTTAATTATTTTAGAACCTTATAGATTACTTAGACTTTTTGCATTTATTGATCCTTGGGCATCTCCTCAAGGAGAAGGTTTCCAACTTATTCAATCACTATATTCTCTAGGTTCAGGTGGACTTTTTGGTGTTGGTTTATTTAACTCAAGACAAGCTTATCAATTTTTACCATTTTCTGAAAGTGATTTTATATTTTCTATCATAGGAGAGGAATTAGGCTTTGTTGGTTGTGTTTGTTTAATAGCGGTATTTATTGCTTTGTTTTGGAATATGGTTAAAGTTGCTAAGAGGGCAAACGATAGGTTAGGTGCCTTTTTAGTTTTAGGAATTGCCGCAGTTTTTGCAGTTCAAGTGTTGGTTAATCTTGCTGTAGTAACAGGCTCTATACCGCCTACAGGTGTGCCTTTGCCATTTATTAGCGCAGGTAGTAGCAGTTTAATAGTTTTTATGTCTGCGGTAGGAATTGTACTTAATGTAAACAAACAAAGTGATTTGACAGAACATAAAGACATAAAATTTCTCTTTTTTAAAAAAATTAAAGAGAAGGCTTAAGTTTATCTTAGGCTTTTTCTTTATAATTCTTGACTAAATAATTTTTAACTATTATAATTATAGACATGGTAGTGTTGGGAATAGACCCTGGTTATGGGATAGTTGGTTATGGCATAGTTAAAAGTAGCTCGTATGGAAATTTTGAAGTTGTAGATTTTGGAGTAATATCTACTCCTAAAGAGGAAAGTATATCAATAAGATTGGAGACTATATATGATTCAATTGATTTTTTGATAAAAAAGTATACTCCAGACTACATTGCTGTTGAGGAACTTTTTTTCAATACAAATCATACAACTGGTATAAAAGTTGCTCAAGCTAGAGGAGTCATTCTTTTAGCAGGCAAAAAAAATAACATTAAAATGTACGAATATACACCATTACAAATAAAACAGGCTATAACAGGTAACGGTAGAGCAGATAAAAAACAAATGCAATTAGTTGTACAAGCGATATTAAACCTTGAAAAGTTGCCAAGACCTGATGATGCCGCAGATGCATTAGCTGTAGCAATATGTCATATGCAAACAAATAATTTGATAAACGATAATAGTATATAGATTTAGGAGACAAAAATGTATAACTATATAAAAGGTGAAATAATTGAAAAACAGGAAAATTTCATTATTTTAGAAAATAACGGAATAGGATATGAAATTAATGTTTCTTTAAATACTCTAGATATGTGTGGAAATGTAGGTGATATTGTCAAGATTTTTACCTATTATAATGTTAAAGAAGATGATATATCATTATATGGATTTTACACTTTAGAAGAAAAAAGTATGTTTTCAAATCTTATCACAGTGAGTGGTATAGGTCCTAAAATGGCGTTGCAAATTTTAAGTGGTGCGAAGTTAAGTGATATTAATGTAGCAATAAGTAGTGCAGATGTAGGATTGCTTAGTAAAATAAAAGGAATAGGCAAA
Source organism: uncultured Christensenella sp. (assembly GCA_949292875.1). Taxonomy (GTDB): domain Bacteria; phylum Bacillota; class Clostridia; order Christensenellales; family UBA1242; genus CASFBJ01. Next base: position 28,791 of record CASFBJ010000014.1, on the reverse strand, counting down.
AAAACTGCAGAAAGAATAGTAGTAGAATTAAAAGATAAATTTGGTACTTTTGGAACTTTATTTAATTACAAGGATATAGAAATGAGTTTCAATGCAAATAATTATACAACAGAAGCAACAGAAGTTCTTGTTTCATTAGGGTTAAATAAAACTGAAGCTAGCAAAATGGTTAAATTAGTATATAAAGATGGTGATACTACTGAGGATATTATTAAAAAATCTTTACAAAACTTAGGAAGGTAATATGGAAGATAACAGATTCATTACTAGCACAAAAAATGTAATTGATGCAGAAATAGAAAATACTCTAAGACCTACAAAACTAACAGAGTACATAGGACAAGAAAAAATTAAAAAGAATTTGAATATATACATTCAAGCAAGTAAAATGAGAAATGAAGCTTTAGATCATGTCCTTTTGTATGGCCCGCCAGGACTTGGTAAAACAACATTATCACATATTATAGCCAATGAACTTAATGCACAGATAAAAATTACAAGCGGTCCTGCTATTGAGCATGCTGCCGATTTAGCTGCAATCTTGAGTAATCTAGGTGAAAATGATGTCCTTTTTATAGATGAGATACATAGGTTAAATAGAAGTGTAGAAGAAGTTCTTTATCCGGCTATGGAAGATTTTGCATTAGATTTTATTGTTGGTAAAGGACCTTCTGCAAGAAGTATGAGAATTAAACTTAAACCTTTTACTCTAATAGGTGCAACAACTAGAGCAGGAATGCTTACATCTCCACTTAGAGATAGATTTGGTATACATGTAAGACTTGAATTGTATAATGCTGAAGAATTAACAGAAATTATTAAAAGAAGTAGTCAAATTTTAGGTGTAAATATAACTTTGGAAGCTTGTACAGAACTGGCAAAAAGAAGTAGGGGAACTCCAAGAATAGCAAATAGATTTTTAAAAAGAATTAGAGATTATGCTCAAGTAGTAGGCGCTGAAGTTATTGATTTAAAAATTGCAAATGAAGCCTTAGCTATGTTAGATGTAGATAAATTAGGACTTGATTATGTGGACAGAAGAATATTAGAAACAATGATAGAAAAATTTGGCGGTGGACCTATTGGTCTAGATACTATTGCGGCTTCAACAGGCGAAGATTCTATTACCATTGAAGATGTTTATGAACCTTATTTGTTGCAACTTGGTTTTATTTCTAGAACTCCAAGGGGTAGAATAGTTTTGCCTAAAGCATATGAGCATTTAGGTTTTAAAATTTCAAAAGAAAAAGAAAGTCAGTTAAAATCATTAGAGGAAGAAAATATAAATGAATGATATACTAAAAAAAAGCACATATTTTTACGAGTTACCTAAAGAACTTATTGCACAAACTCCAGTAGAACCTAGAGACTCTTCAAGACTTTTAGTATACAATAAAAAAGAAAAGTTAGTAGAGCATAAGCACTTTTATGACATAATTGATTATTTAAAACAAGGCGATGTGCTAGTTATAAATAGCACAAAAGTTTTGCCTGCAAGGCTTTTAGGTGTAAAAGAAGAAACTAAAGCAAATATTGAATTTTTGCTACAAAAAAGGTTGTCGTTAAAAGTTTGGAAAGTATTAGCAAAACCTGCAAAGCGTTGTAAAATTGGAAGCATAATAAAGTTTTCAGATAAGTTAAGTGCTAGAGTTTTAGAAGAAGGAGATTATGGAGATAGAACTGTAGAATTTCTATATGATGGAGTATTTGAAGAAATTTTGCTAGAAGTAGGTTCAGTGCCTTTGCCTCACTATATTCATGAAAAAGCAAATATTGAAAGATATCAAACTGTTTATGCAAAATATGATGGTAGTTCTGCTGCGCCTACTGCGGGTTTGCATTTTACAGATGAATTAATTTCTAAAATAAAGAAAAAAGGTATAATTATTGCTGAAGTTATATTACATGTTGGTATAGGGACTTTTAGGCCTGTTAAAAGCGAAAATATACTAGAACATGATATGCATTCTGAACATTATGAAATTTCTAAAGAAACTTGCGATATTATAAACAAAGCTAAAAAGGAAAATAGAAGAATAATTGCAGTTGGTACAACAAGTGTAAGAGTACTTGAAAGTTGTAGTAAAGAAAAAGGTGTAATAGAACCTGGAATTGGAGAAACGAAAATATTTATTTATCCAGGTTATGAGTTTAAAATTGTTGATGCTTTAATTACAAATTTTCACTTACCAGAAAGTACACTTATAATGCTTGTAAGCGCTTTTGCTGGAGTAGATGAGGTGTTAAACATTTACAAAGTGGCTGTAAAAGAGAAATATAGATTTTTCAGTTTCGGCGATGCTTGTTTTTTTTATGAATAAATTGTTAAAATATGGAAAAATTTTTAAAAATTGTGATTTTTTAATTTAAAATTAAAAAAAATATGGTATAGTTATAGATATTTTAAAAAAGGTGGTAAAAAATGAAAAATTTATTATTTGCGGAAGCAGGTGAGTCTATTATGTCAATAATTGTAATAGTTATACTTGTTGCGCTTTTAGTTGTTATGTTAGTTATGAATAATAAAAAAAGAGCACAATATATGCAAGAATTGCAAGAAAATCAAAAAAAATTTGTTGTCGGTGCTAAGGTTAAAACATATGCAGGTTTTTATGGAGAAATTGTAGCGATTAGGGAAGCTTTAGATGGAACAAAAGTTATTACTATAAAAATAGGTGAAGGCTCAAATGCAATAAATATGGATATAGATATGAATTTTATTGCAGGCATAGATGACAAAGATAATAAAGAAAAGTATGATGAAGAATATAATGAATTAGTAAAAAAAGTTGAAGAAAATATTTCTAAAATGGATGACGAATCATCTAAAGTTGTATTAGATGAAGAGAAAACAATTAATGAAAATACAGAAAATGAAAAAACTATAGAAGAGAAGGAAGACAATAAAGAAAACACTAAAGAATCACAAACAGATAAAAAAAAGACTTCTAAATCTAAAAAATAGAATAAAAAAAAATTGCTCGCATATACATGATTTAGAGGTGTTTTATGGAGCAAGAAAAAGTTAGTAAAAGAAAAATTTTTGATGCTATTGATTTTAAAAATTTACTTAAAGGTGTATTAATCGCACTAAGTTTTTCAATTGTTTGTATACTTATATTTGCGATGATTTTAAAGTTTGTAGATATGAATACAAATTGGATAGTAAATATAAATCAAATTATTAAAGTTTTGAGCATTTTAATTGCTTGCATTATAATGTCAAAAAAAGAAAAAGTTAACATAGTAAATGCTATGATTTTAGGTATTTGCTATAGCATAATTTCTTTTTTTGTGTTTAGTGCTTTATCAGGACATTTTACTTTTGATTATACTTTGCTTTTTAATGTTATTTTTGCAGGGATTATAGGACTAATATGCGGGGTAATTATAAAAGGTTTAAAATAACTCTTTATGATTGACAAGAGCCATATTTTATGGTAAACTGCTTAAGTATTGTTATAGCAATAATTTTAATTACTTATTTAGAATGCTTTAACATTATATTGTTAAAGCTTTTTTTAAAGGAGAATGTATGAAATTAACTATAAATGAGATAAAGCATTTAGCAAATTTGTCTGCTTTAGAATTTAGTGAAGAAGAGCTTAATAAATTTCAAGAAGAATTTAATGCTATACTGACTTTTGTAGACCAAATAGAACAAGCTGATGTAAATGGCGAATTAGAATATGAAACTAAAGAAATTTGTGAATTAAGAGATGATATAGTTGGAAATTGTTTATCTCAAGAAAAAGTTTTAGAGAATGCACCAAGTAAAAAAATGGGTTGTTTTAATGTACCCTTAATGATGGAGTAAAAAATGAAAGTTAGAGAAATCGTTGATAAAGTAAAAAGTAAACAAATAAAAGCACAAGATGTACTGGCATATTATTTGGAAGAGATAAAGAAAAAAAATAGTATAAATGCAATTGTAGAAGTTTTTGATGATGTATTTGAACAAGCCAAAAAAATAGATGAAAAAGTAAATCGTGATGACAAGTTAGGAAAATTAGCTGGTGTTCCTATTCTAATAAAAGATAATATATTTTTAGAAGGTAAAAAGGCTAGTTGTGCATCTTTCTTTCTTAAAGATTATACAGCACAATATACAAGTACAGTTGTTAAAAAACTTTTAGATGAAGATGCTATAATCATAGGTAGAGCAAACATGGATGAATTTGCTATGGGAAGTTCTACTGAAAAGACAGTGCATGGTTTATGTAGAAATGCTTTAGACAAAGATAGAGTTCCTGGAGGATCTAGTGGAGGTAGTGCAGCAGCTGTAGCAAGTGGAATGGTACCATGTGCTTTAGGTACGGATACAGGAGGTTCTATAAGGCAACCTAGTTCATATAATGGCGTCGTTGGAATAAAGCCAACATATGGAAGAGTTTCAAGATATGGCGTTATTGCTTTTGCTTCAAGCTTAGATCAAGTAGGGCCTATAACACAAGATGTAGAAGACAATGCACTTTTGTTAAGCATTTTATCAGGTCAAGATAATAATGATGACACAACATTAAGTAACAATGTCCCAAATTATGTAGAGAGTTGTGAAAAAGACGCAAAAGGCTTAAGAGTTGGAATAGTTAAACAAGTAAAAGAAATAATGAAAGAAAGTACTCATTTTGATAAATTAGTTACTTTCTTAAAAAATAACGGTATAGAAATAGTAGAAGTAGAAATCCCAAACATTAAATTATGTTTGCCAGTTTACTACATTTTAGCTCCAGCTGAAGCTACTTCAAACTTAGGTAGGTTTGAAGGAATAAGATGCTCAAGAAGAGCTGAGAATTGTAAAGATGTAAACGAAATATATAAAAAGAGTAGAACACAAGGTTTTGGTGATGAAGTTAAAAGAAGAATTATGCTTGGTAATTTTGTTTTAAGTAGTGGATATTTTGATGCATATTACAATAAAGCAAAAAAGATTCAACAAATGATAAAAAAAGAATTTTCTTCAGCTTTTAAATCATGTGATGCTATTATTATGCCGACAACTTATGGCGAAGCCTTCAAAATTGGTGAATTTAAAAATCCTGTAGATATGTATATGGAAGATATATTTACGATTCCAGCAAATATAGCTGGCATTCCTGCTATTTCTATTCCATATGCATGCGGAGAAAATAAATTGCCTTTAGGTTTACAAATTTTTGCAGATAAATTGCAAGAAGAAAAAATTTATAATTTAGCAAATTATATTGAAAAAAACTATACGGAGGGCAAATAAATGCAAGACAAATATGATGTTGTTATAGGCTTAGAAGTTCATGCAGAGTTGAAGACAAATACAAAAGTCTTTTGTTCTTGTCCAAATAAATTTGGTAATGAACCAAACACTAATTGTTGCCCTGTGTGTATAGGGTTACCTGGTGCTTTGCCAATAATAAACAAAAAGGCTGTAGAATACACTATTAAAGCAGGCTTATGTATGGGATGTGAAATAAATGATGTTGCAGTATTTGAAAGAAAAAACTATTTCTATCCTGATTTAAGTAAAGCATATCAAATTAGTCAGTTAGTAAAGCCTATTTGCGTAGGAGGTGGAGTTTGGGTTCAAAATCATACAAAGTTTATAAGATTAGATAGAATACATCTTGAAGAAGATGCAGGAAAACTAATTCATAAAAATGAACAAGTAGGTACGCTTATTGATTATAACAGAGGTGGAGTTCCACTTATAGAAATGGTATCAAAACCAGACATAACTTGTGCTGATGAAGCGGTAGAATTTTTAAACGCATTAAGAAATAATCTAATTTATGCTAATTTAGCAGATTGTAAAATGGAACAAGGCGGAATGCGTTGTGATGTAAACTTAAGCATTAAACCTAAAGGAAGTAATATTTTAGGTACAAGAACAGAAATGAAAAATCTAAATTCCTTTAAGAGTGTAGCTAGGGCTATAGAATATGAGACAGCTAGGCAAATTGAACTTATAGAAAAGGGAGAACAGGTTAAACAAGAAACTAGAAAATGGGATGATGAAAAAGGTAAGAATTTTCCTTTAAGGCAAAAAGAAGATTCTCAAGATTATAGATATTTTCCAGACCCTGATATTTTGGCTATAAATATTCCAAGGCAAATAGTAGAAGATTTAAGACAAGATATTCCTACATTACCTCAAGAAAGAAAGAAAAAATATATAGAAGAATACAATCTTTCAGAATATGATGCGGAACAATTAATTTCTGATAAAAAAGTTTCAGACTTCTTTGATTGCGTTTTAAATAATTATAATGAGCCTAAAAAGGTCGCAAATTGGATAATGACCGAATTAATGAAATATATTAATAATGAAGATGAGATAAATATAGGTATATCTGTAGATGATTTTGTAAGTATATTGCAGATGTATGATAAAAAAGAAATAGGACAACAAAATGCTAAAAAATTAATAGAACTTTGTTCAAATGGTAATATTGATGCGAGAAAATTAGCAAAAGAAAACAATATGTTAAATGATATATCTATTGATGAAATTTCTAAAATTGTAGAAGAAATTTTAACCAATAATCCAAAAGCTGTAACAGACTTTGCAGTAAATAGAGATAAAGTTATGACATTCTTTTTAGGACAAGTTATGAGAGCAACAAAAGGTAAAGCTAATCCTGATGATGTTAAAAAGATTATAATAAGCAAATTAGATTAGTTAAAAAACACGAAATTTGTTTCGTGTTTTTTAGTTGCATAGTTTAAAAACATTTTCTTATTGTATTTTCTTGCTTTTTATTTTTAAATTTGCTATCCTATAAAGAAGTGTATTAGGAGAATTGTATAATGCTGTCAAAAGTAACAAGCTTTGGATTAAATGGTTTAGAAGGGTATATAGTTAATGTTGAAGTAGATATTAGTAATGGTTTACCTACATATGATATTGTTGGACTTGGTGATACTGCAATAAAAGAATCTAAGTACAGAGTGAAAAGTGCTATAAAAAATAGTACTTTTCAATTTCCTATACATAGGATAACTATTAATTTAGCTCCAGCAAATATGAAAAAAGAAGGTCCAATATATGACTTACCTATAGCAATAGCCGTGCTTGCTTCTACGGAAATGGTGGAAATAGAAAAAGTAAATCAATATGCATACATTGGAGAGTTAAGCCTTGATGGGACAATAAAAAAAGTAAATGGACTTTTACCAATTCTAATAACTGCTAGAGATTTTGGTATAAAAAAAATAATAATACCGAAAGAAAATGAAATGGAAGCGAGCTTTATAGAAGGAATTGAAGTTTATCCAATTGATAATTTGCAACATTTAGTAGAGTTTTTAAATGGGTATATACATATTTTGCCTATATCTACAAAATTTTTTGATGAAATTCAAACTTCTATGAGTATAATAGATGATTTTAAATATATAAAAGGGCAAAGTTTGGCGAAAAGAGCTTTAGAAATATCTGCTGCAGGTGGCCATAATTGTATACTCGTAGGACCTCCAGGAGCTGGAAAAAGTATGCTTGCAAAAGCATTTCCTACAATATTACCAGATTTAACATTTGAAGAAGCATTAGAAGTTACTAAAATACATAGTATTGCTGGCGTTTTAGATAACAAAATAGGTATAGTAACTCATAGACCCTTTAGAACACCTCATCATACAGCAACTACTATTGCTTTGACAGGTGGTGGAAGAAACGCAAAACCTGGAGAAATAAGTTTAGCTCATAGTGGAGTTTTATACTTAGATGAGATGCCTGAATATAAACGAGAAGCTATAGAGTCTTTAAGACAACCGCTAGAAGATGGTAAAATTACCGTTGCAAGGATACAGCAAAGTATAGAATATCCAGCAAATATTATGCTTATAGCAAGTATGAATCCTTGTCCGTGCGGATATTTTGGACATGATGCAAATAAATGTAGATGTACGCCTGTTCAAATAGTTAAATATAGAAATAAGTTAAGTGGTCCTATTTTAGACAGAATAGATTTACATGTAGAAGTGGATAGTATTTCATATAGTGATATAACAAACAAAGTTGAAGAAGAACCTAGTTATATGATTAAAGACAGGGTAGAAAAAGCACGCAAGATACAGTTAGAAAGATACAAAGATGATAAAATCTTTTGTAATGCTAAAATGAATCAAAAGCATTTGTTGAAATATTGTCAACTTGATGAAGAAACTAAAGACATTATAAAAGATGCTTTTGATAGCCTTAACTTGTCAGCTAGAGCATATAATAGGATACTTAAAGTTGCAAGAACTATTGCAGATTTAGATAATAGTGAAAATATAAGATATGAGCATATATTAGAGGCTTTGCAATATAGGAATTTGGAAAATAAATATGGAATTTGATATAGATATAATAAAGTATAAAGAAAATAAAAACTTAACAGATAACGATTTGGGTTGGCTTTGGTTAGATTCTTTTTCTTTTTTGAACACAAATAAAAAAGTAAAGATTTATAAATTTTTGAAAAATGGAAATAAATTATTTAATATAAATGATTATGCAAAAGAAATAGAAGAAATATGCGGTGAAGAAGATTTTTTAAGAATTTTAGGTGGAGCAACACCTGAATATATGCATATGGTTTTAAGAAAAGTTATACAATATACAGATTTTATTTCTATAGAAAATGATATGTATCCGCAATGCTTAAGAGATATAGATGTACCTCCAATTATTTTGTATTACAAAGGTGATATTAAATTATTAAAATCTCGTACAATTGCAGTAGTTGGTACAAGGTTATTTGATGAGTATGGATATAAAGTTACTGAAAAATTTGTAAAAGATTTTGTATATTCAGGATTAACTATAGTTAGTGGTATGGCGGAAGGTTTAGATACAATTGCACATAAAAAATGTTTGGAATTACAAGGAAAAACTATAGCTGTATTAAGTGGTGGAATAAATAAAATATATCCAGCCATAAATACAGAATTATGTAAGCAAATAATGAAAAAAGGTCTTGTTATAACAGAGTGGCCTCCACAAACAGATTCTTTAAGATATATGTTTCCTATTAGAAATAGAATTATTGCTGGTATATCTGAAGCTGTACTGGTTACTCAAGCTGGAATGAAAAGTGGTGTAAGATATACTGTTGAGTATGCACTTGATTATAATAAAACTGTTTATGCCGTGCCTGGCAATATTACTTCATACAGAAGTAGTTATGCAAATACACTTATAAAAAGTTGTCAATCAATGTTAGTTACTGACCCTGAAGAAATTATAAAAGACTTAAATGTTACTTATGTCCCAGTATATGAAAGAGAAGATTTTACAAAAGAAGAAGCAAAAATTTTTGCAATACTTGAAGATAATGAGCAGGCACATTTTGACTATATCGTAGATAAAACAGGCATAGAGTCCAAAAGACTTTTAGGAATGTTGACAGGTCTAGAAATAAGAAAGAAAATAAAAAGGATACCAGGAAACTATTTTATAAAATTAGATTAATGGAGATTATATGAAGTTACTTATAATAGAAGCACCTGCTAAGCAGGCAACAATAGAGAAATATTTAGGAAAAGATTATAAAGTATTTGCTACTAAAGGGCATATAAGAGATTTACCTGAAAAAGGAATGGGTATAGATATAGAGCATGATTTTAAGCCTACATATGTGCCGTTACCAAACAAAAAAAGCACTATAGAAGAATGCAAAAAACTTGCAAGTCAAGCTGATTATATATACCTTGCAACTGACCCAGATAGAGAAGGTGAAGCTATTAGTTGGCATATGGCATATCTTTTGAATCTTCCAAATGATTCTAAATGTAGAATTACATTTAATGAGATAACGAAAGATGCTATCACTCATGCATTAGATAATCCAAGAGAATTAGATTGTAACTTAATAAACGCACAACAAGCTAGAAGAATACTAGATAGATTAGTTGGTTACAAATTATCACCCATTTTAAGCAAGAAAATAGCTCCAAAACTTTCTGCAGGTAGAGTACAATCTGTTGCTTTAAAACTAATTGTGGATAGGGAAAAAGAAATTAGAAATTTTGTCCCTGAAGAGTATTGGACTGTAAATGCGATATTTGATGAGCAAAATATAAAATTCAAGACATTACTAGTTTTGAAGAATGGTAAAAAAGTAACAATTTCATCTAAAGATGAGTTGGAAAAATTGTTACAAGAATTAAAAGAACATATTTATATAGTTAGTTTAGTAAAAAGAGAAGTTAAAAAGCAAAAAGCAAATCCTCCATTCATCACAAGTAGTATGCAACAAGATGCTGGTCAAAAATTAAAAATGAGTTTAGATACTATATCTAAAACAGCACAAAACTTATACGAGGGTGTTCAAACTAAAACTTATGGTAAAAAAGCACTAATAACATATATAAGAACAGATAGTACAAGAGTAAGTGAAATGGCTCAAAATATGGCAAAAAATTTCATTTTAGATAAATATGGTCAAGAATATTATCCAAAAAAGACAAATGTATATGCTAGTAGAGCATCTGCACAAGAAGGACACGAAGCAATAAGACCTATAGATTTATCTATAACTCCTGAAAGTATAAAAAATGAAATTACGCCTAATCAATATAAGTTATATAAACTTGTATATGAAAGATTTTTAGCAAGTCAAATGGCTGATTATGTATATGATAGTGTAGTTATAGATATACAAAACGGCGATTATACATTTAGAGTTAGTGGAAATACTCCTAAATTTAAAGGTTATAAAATAGTTTATGAAGGTGATTTAGAAACTGATGAAACAGAAACCAAAGATAAATTGCCTTCAGTAAATGAAGGACAAGAATTAAAGTGTATAGAAGTTAAATATGAACAAAAATTCACAAAACCTCCTTCAAGATACAATGAACCTAGTTTTGTTAAACTTATGGAAGCAAAAGGCATAGGTAGACCAGCCACTTATGTACAAACAGTGCAAATTCTTTTAAATAGAAACTATTGTAAGTTAGAAGATAAATATTTTGTTCCTACAGAAATAGGAGAAACTGTTTGCGAATTTCTTACTAAAAATTTCAAAGATATTATGAATGTAAAATTTACAGCAGAAATGGAAAAGAAGTTGGATACAATATCTCAAGGTAAATTAGATTACAAACAAGTTATTAGAGATTTTTATGGAGATTTTGAAAAACAAGTCTTAGTTGTTGATAAAGACGCAGCAAAAGCAGAAACTATTAAAACTGATATAGTTTGTGAGAAATGTGGCGCATTTATGGTAATAAGAAATAGTGTTAATGGAAAATTTTTAGCGTGTCCAAATTTCCCTAAATGTAAAAATACAAAAACTATCTTAGAAGATGGAACAATAAAGGAACATGAAGAAGTAGAAGAAACAGATGAAAAGTGTCCTAATTGTAATGCTAATTTAGTTATAAAAAACGGCAAAAATGGCAAATTCTTGGCGTGTCCAAATTTTCCTAAATGCAAATTTACAAAAGATTACATAGACTTAAAAGGAATAGATTTGAAGCAATATGAGAATGTACCTTGTGAGAAATGTGGGGCAACAATGGTGTTAAAAACAGGCAAGAAAGGTGTTTTTTTAGCGTGTCCAAATTTCCCTAAATGTAAGAACACTCATACGATAAAATAAGGTGAAATATGAATAAAATAGTGCATATTATTGGTGCTGGTTTAGCTGGATGTGAAGCTGCCTATCAATTAGCCAAATTAGGGATAAAAGTTAAATTATATGAGATGAAATCATTTAATCCTACTCCTGCTCAAAAATCAAAGCTTTTTGCGGAGTTGGTATGTAGTAATTCTTTAAAAAGCAGTGAGATAACAAATGCTTGTGGGTTACTTAAAAAAGAATTAGAAATTTTTGAAAGTTTATTAATGAAATGTGCAGATCTTGCTCGTGTACCTGCTGGGACTGCATTATCAGTAGATAGAGAAAAATTTGCAACATTAGTTACAAATGAAATACTTGAAAATGAAAATATAGAAATTGTAGAAAAAGAGTATGACATCATAGATATAGATGTACCGACTATAATTGCTACAGGACCATTAACAAGTGATAAATTATGTAAAAGTTTACAAAATCTTTTAGGTGAAGAATTTTTGTCATTTTATGATGCTGCTTCACCTATAATATATACAGATTCTATAGATATGAATTTTGCTTATTTTGCAGATAGGTATGGCAAAGGTACTGGCGATTACTTAAATTGTGGATTAAATAAAAGTGATTATGAAAATTTTGTGAATGAATTGATAAATGCTAAAGTTGCAGTATTAAAAGATTTTGAAGTCAATGTATTTGAGGGGTGTATGCCTATAGAAATAATGGCTAAAAGAGGAACAGATTCCCTAAGATACGGACCAATGAAACCTATAGGATTAAATAATCCTATAACAAATGAAAAATATTATGCTGTACTGCAACTAAGAAAAGAGAATAAAGAAGCAACAATGTTTAATCTTGTAGGATTCCAAACCAATCTTATTCCTGCAGAGCAAAAAAGAGTTTTTTCAAAAATAAAAGCATTAGAAAATGCGGAATTTGCTAGATATGGTGCTATGCATAAAAATATATTTATAAATGCACCAAAAAGTTTGAATAAATTTTCTCAATTAAAAAATTTTCACAATATTTTTATTGCAGGACAATTAAGTGGAGTAGAAGGATATGTAGAAAGTATTGCAAGTGGTATGGCTTGCGCTATAAATATGTTTAAATATTTAAGCGGACAAGAATGTATTGATTTTACAACTAATACAATGATAGGTTCTCTATTAAACTATATTTCAAGTGCAACTAGCAAAAATTTTCAACCTATGAACTCTAATTATGCGATTATGCAAAATCTTTATAGTGATATAAAAGATAAAAACGAAAAAAGAATATTGTTAGCTAAAAAATCTTTGCAAATATTACAAGATATAAAGGAGGGGTTACAATGTCTGAAATAAAATTGAGAGGAACAACTATAATAGGAGTAAAAAGAGACGATAAAACTGTTATAGCTGGAGATGGTCAAATAACATTTGGAGAAAATGCAATAATGAAGGCAACTGCTGTAAAAGTTCGTAGAATATACAATGATAGTGTTGTAATTGGTTTTGCTGGCTCTGTAGCAGACGCTTTTAGTTTAAGTGAAAAATTTGAAAAAATGCTTTATAAGTTTAGCGGTAATCTTATGCGTAGCGCAGTAGAACTTGCTTTACTATGGAGAACGGATAAAGCTTTAAGAAAACTAGAAGCGATGATGCTTGTTGCAGATAAAAATCAAATGCTACTAATTAGTGGAATGGGAGATGTTATAGAGCCTGAAGGCGGAGTATGCGCTATAGGGTCAGGAGGATTTTATGCTTTGTCTGCAGGAAAAGCACTATATGAAAATACAAGTTTGAATGCTAAAGAAATTGCTGTAAAATCACTCAAAATAGCAAGTAGTATATGTGTATATACTAACGATAATATTGTAGCTGAGGAGGTATAATTATGGATTTAACACCTAAACAAATAGTTGAAGAGCTAGATAAATATATTATAGGTCAAGATAAAGCTAAAAAGGCTGTTGCTGTAGGTTTAAGAAATAGGTATAGAAGAAGTCAATTACCTGCTGAACTTAGAGATGAAATTACTCCAAAAAATATTATAATGAAAGGACCTACTGGTGTAGGTAAAACGGAGATTGCAAGAAGGCTCGCTAAGCTTGTAAGTGCACCATTCGTAAAAGTTGAAGCTACAAAATTTACTGAAGTAGGTTATGTAGGCCGAGATGTTGAAAGTATGGTAAGAGATTTGGTTGAAGTAGCTATAAGACTTGTTAAAGAAGAAAATATTAAAAAAGTAGAACAAAAAGCTAAGCAAATTGTAGATACAAGAATATTAGATGCTTTGTATATTTCTAGAAAAGCAAAAGGAAGTGAACTTTCTGTAGAAGAATTGAAAAAGAAAATAAAAGAAGATTATGAAAATTTAAAATGTGAAAATGAAATAATTGAATTAGAAGTACTTGACACACCAAAAGCAAATAATATGGCAAATGCAATAGGTATAGAAATTAACCTTGCTGATATGTTTAACTCTATGATGCCTCAAAAAAAGAAGAGAAAAAATTTAACAGTTGCAGAAGCTAAAAAGATATTGTTGCGGGAGGAAGCTGACAAACTTATTGACCAAGACAATGTTAGTGATGAAGCGATAAGGAGAGTAGAGCAAGAAGGAATTATTTTTATTGATGAAATAGATAAAATTGCATCTTCTCAAGGTTCTTCTAAAGGAGGCCCTGAAGTATCTAGAGAAGGTGTACAAAGAGATATATTGCCTATTGTAGAAGGTTGTACGGTTTCAACAAAATATGGTAGTGTAAAAACTGATTTTATTTTATTTATAGCTGCAGGAGCTTTTCATGTTTCTAAAGTTGAAGATTTAATACCTGAATTACAAGGAAGATTTCCTATAAGAGTAAATCTTGACAATTTAACAAAAAAAGACTTTTTAAATATATTAACTCAACCTCAAAATGCTCTTGTAACTCAATATAAGGAACTTTTAAAAGTAGATAATATAAATTTAATATTTGAAAAAGATGCACTTGAGAGACTTGCTGAAATAGCTGAACAAGAAAATGAAACAAGTGAAAATATAGGCGCTAGACGATTGCATACTATATTAGAAGAGTTGTTGCAAGAAGTTTCATACAATGCTGGAAATAATACTAGTACAATAGATGTTAAAATTAATAAAGAATATGTAGATAGTGTGTTTAATGGTAATATTAAACAATATGATTTAAAGAAGTTTGTTATTTAGGAAATAGTATGATTTATAGTAGAGAGATAAATCTTATAGGTGAAAATTCATTTAATAAAATTAGAAAATCTAAAATTATAGTATTTGGCGTTGGAGGCGTTGGAGGGTATATAGTTGAGTTTTTGGCAAGGGCTGGTGTTGGGCACATTTCTATAGTTGACTACGATATAATTGAAGAAACGAATATAAATAGACAAATAATTGCTTTAAGAAACAACATTGGTAAATATAAGGTACAAGAGATAGAAGAAAGGATAAAATTAATAGATGATAAAATAGAAGTTTATACTTTTCAAGAACAATTAACTGATAATAATATTGATAATTTTGATTTAAATCACTATGATTTTGTCATAGATGCAATTGATGATTATAAGGCAAAAACTGCTTTAATTAAATATTGCTATCAAAATAATTTAAATATTGTATCTTCATTGGGTGTTGGCAATAAGATATCTGTACCTAACTATGTAGTAGAAGACATATCAAAGACATCATATGACAACATAGCAAAAAAATTGAGAAAATACTGTAAAGAAAATTGCATTAAAAAGCTTGATGTGGTATACTCAAACGCACAAACATTAAAAACAAAAAATAATATTGTAGGTAGTATATCATATCATCCGCCTGCATGTGCAAGTGTATTAGTTGGTTTTGTTATAAATAAGATATTAAAGGAGAATTTGAAATGAGTGAAATTTTACACATAAATGAAGACGCATTTGAAGAAACAATAAATAATAACAAATTAGTTTTAGTAGATTTTTATGCTACTTGGTGTCCTCCTTGTAAAATGTTGGCGCCTGTTTTAGAACAAGTACAAGATGAATTATTTGATAAAGTTTTAATTGTAAAAATTGATGTTGACCAAAATGAAAATATAGCAAGAAAATTTAAAGTTATGAGTATCCCTACACTTATCATCTTTAAAAATGGAGAGATGAAGGAAGTGGAAGTTGGTTATAAGGATTTTGGTGCTCTTGTAGAATTTATTAAAAAACATATTGATTAAAATTAAAACATAAGTTTAACTTATGTTTTTTTATTTGACTTATCTTGTTATTTATTTTATAATAAGTTGTATGATAATTCATATAATTTATATTAAACATATATAAGGAGATTATAATGCCATTTTTACTAAGTATATCTATTCCACTTATAGTAGTTATAAGTGTAATAGGTGGTTTGCTAGTTGGTGGTTTAGGGGGATACTTTATATTATCAAAAATAAATGTGAAAAACTTAAATCAAGCTAAAACTGAAGCGAATCGTATAATTGAAAACGCCTATTCAGAAGCTAAAACTGTTAAAAAAGAAGCTTTGCTAGAGGCTAAAGATGAATCCTTAAAGATAAAACAAGATATAGATGAAGAAGTAAAAGAAAGAAGAAATGAAGTTAGAAGATTAGAAGAAAAACTTTTAACTAGAGAAGAAAATTTATTAAAAAAAGAAGAAATACTTGAGAAAAAGCAAGAAAATATTGAAGTAATAAAACAAAATTTAGATTTAAAAGAAAAAGATATAGATGTTGCTAAAAATGAATTAAATAAAATAAAAATGCAACAAATAAGTGAACTAGAAAGAATATCTGGTTTAAGTAAAGATGAAGCTAAAAAAGAAATAAAAAACGCTTGCATTGAAGAAGCAAAAATTGATGCTATTAAAATAGTTAAAGAAATAGAACAAGATGCAAAAGATAATGCAATTAAAAAGGCAAAGGAAATTATTACTCTAGCTATTCAAAAATGTGCTGCTGACCATGCGCAAGAAGTAACAGTTTCTGTAGTTTCTATACCTAATGAAGAAGTTAAAGGAAGAATAATAGGTAGAGAAGGAAGAAATATAAGGGCACTAGAGCAATCTACAGGAGTAGAATTAATTATTGATGATTCTCCTGAGTCAATAACCGTGTCTGGATTTGACCCAGTAAGGAGAGAGATTGCTCGCATTGCTTTGGAAAAATTGATATTAGATGGACGAATACATCCTGCAAGAATTGAAGAACTTGTAGATAAAGTTCGTAAAGATATGGATGCTACAATTAAAGAAGCTGGTGAAAATGCTTGTTATAGTGTAGGTATTCATAATTTACATCCTGAATTGGTTAAAATTTTAGGAAGATTAAAATTTAGAACAAGTTATGGTCAAAATTGTCTAAATCATAGTTTAGAAGTTGCTCATTTGGCAGGTTTGATGGCTGAAGAAATAGGAGCTGATGCTAATATAGCAAAAAGAGGCGGATTACTACATGATATTGGAAAAGCTGTTGATCATGAACAAGAAGGGACGCATGTTACTATAGGCGTTGAACTTGCTAAAAAATACAAAGAAAATGATGCGATAATACATTGTATTGAAGCTCATCATGGTGGAGTAGAATATCAATCTATAGAAGCGATATTAGTACAAGCTGCAGATGCTATTTCAAGTGCTAGACCTGGGGCAAGAAGAGAATCACTAGAAAGTTACATTAAAAGATTAGAAAATATTGAAAAGATAGCAAATCAATTCAAAGGAGTTGAGAAGTCATTTGCTATTCAAGCAGGTAGAGAGGTTAGAGTTATAGTTGTACCTGAAATGATTAGTGAAGAACAAACTTTTATTTTAGCTAAAGATATTGCTAAAAATATAGAAAATGAACTAGAATATCCAGGACAAATAAAGGTAAATATCATTAGAGAAACAAGAACAGTGGAATACGCAAAATAAATTCTTACTAATGTAAGAATTTTTTTGTTTATATGTTTTTTTAAAGTTTATAATTAATATTATGTATGGTATGTTATTTATTTTCTTTTTGTTTATGCTTTTATTAATAATCAAATCTCAAGCATTGAAAAAAAATGTTATTAAAGGTAGATATAAAAAATATTCAAGTATAATTAATAACTATGTTGAAAATAATGAATCATTACAAATAAAAAAATTAGAGAAGCTTAATGAAATGGAATGTTTTTATATTGATAACATAATTAAGTATATCAAGTACAATTTTCAAGCATTAATTTTACAAAAATGGATTGAAAGTCCTAATAAACTTTTGTTTTATGTAGATGATAAAAAATATAATGTAAATAACAAATATTATACAATAATAGAGAAATACTATTCAAATGTATGTTTTATAACAAATAGTCTTTTGTTAAATAATGAGAGTGTAGAATATAATTTCATATTTAAAATAAATGAAATAATTTTGAATCAAGCCTGTACTTATAATAGACAAACTTTTTTTATATTTAATAATAAATTTGTTGCAAGAATGTATTATGATTATGATAAAAACATTTATTATATATCAACAAATAATGAATCAAAAATAATAAAGATATATATTAAGTTGAAAAATTTTGATTACTATACTATTGAAGAAAAGGATGAGAACTATATATATGTAATAGGCTCAGTTTATAAAGATAAATATAGAATAAAAAAAATTAATGGTTTTGATTTTAATTTTTGCGGAAATATTTGTGAATTTACTATTTTTGAAAATAGTATGATAATGATAGAAAAATTAGAAGAAAGTGCTATTTTTAACAAATTTTTATTTTCTAAAGAATTAAATGATATATTTTTTTCATATGTAAATTGTAATGGATTTAGTTTATTAAAACATGCCAATATACAAGAGCAATTTTTGAATAAGATAGGCATATATTTGTTTGGAACCCATATATCAATTAAAAAAATTGCTATTGATATAGATTTTGAAATCTGTTATCTAAATTATAAAATAAAATTTGAGAAAAAAGGTAACGGAGATGTGTCTTTCAAAATTTTAAATAGAGAAATTAAAGGAATGAGAAAGTGTGATTTATCTAAGATGAAAAATAATTTATTAATTATATATTTTTGATTATTGAAAATTTTAATTATTTATGATAATATAATACTAGGAGAAATTATATGGATTTATTTGATAATTTGAATAATAAAAATCAACCTTTAGCTATGCGTATGAGACCTACTAATTTAAAACAATTTTTTGGACAAGAACATATAGTAGGAGAAAATACATTACTCACTAGAGCAATTAAAGCAAAATGTTTAGGTAATTGTATATTTTATGGTCCTCCAGGTACTGGGAAAACGACACTAGCAAATATTATTGCAAATATGAGTAATTCAATTTTTGTTAAGTTGAATGCAATATATTCTGGTGTAGCTGATGCAAAGAAAGTCATAGAAGATGCAAAAAATAATTTTAAACTTTATGGTAAGAAAACTTATTTGTTATTAGATGAATGTCATAGATGGAGTAAGACTCAAAGCGATAGCATATTAGAAGCTATGGAAGAGGGTAGTATAGTTTTTATTGGCGCAACAACGGAAAATCCCTATTTTTCTATGACAAGAGCAATTGTATCTAGATGTACAATATTTGAATTTAAACCGCTAACTTTAAAGAATATAATAAATATTTTAAATCAAGCCATAATAGACAAAGAAAGAGGTCTTGGGAAACTAAATATAAAAGTACATGATGATGCATTAAATCATATAGCTAGTCAATCTTGTGGAGATGTGCGTATGGCTTTAAATGCTCTTGAATTAGCGGTATTAAGTACACCAACTGATAGTAATGGAATTATAAATATAGACTTGCAAATTGCAGAAAATAGTATACAAAAAAAAGCCTTGTCAACTGATGAAAATTTATTTTACGATATACTGTCTGCATTTTGCAAATCTCTTAGAGGTAGTGATGCTGATGCGGCATTGTATTATTCAAATAGATTGATTGATGCAGGATGTGACCCTTTAATTATTGCTAGAAGGCTTGTTGTTCACGCTTCAGAAGATGTAGGTATGGCAGATAGTATGGCGGTAATGATTGCTTATAATGCTTTACAAATAATAAAGGATATAGGAATGCCTGAAGCAAATATTCCGCTATCTCACGCAATTATATATGTCTGTGAAGCGCCAAAGTCAAATAGTGTGATTTTAGCATTAGAATCCGTTCAAAAAGATGTTAAATATAATAAGGATGATAATATTCCTGCACACTTAAAAAACAATAAAAATCTTGAAAGTGAGAAACAAGGAACTTATTTATATCCACATGATTTTGGAGGATATGTAAAACAGCAATATTTGCCTGATTCTTTAAAAGATAGAATATATTACAATCCAACTAAAAACGGATATGAAAAAGATTTGAAAAGAAAAAAATTTTTAAGTTAGTGAAGTACATAAAAAAACTCACAAGATGACTTGTGAGTTTTTATGTTATTATTGGCAGGGGTGGAAGGAGTTGAACCCTCCTCTGGAGTTTTGGAGACTCTTATTCTACCGATGAACTACACCCCTAAAGATAATTATTATTTAACAAAGCTAGTATATTATATTTCTGTATTTTTGTCAATAATTTATTGCTTTTTTTTGCTTTTTTTGTTATTCTTGCTTTATGAATAACGAACTAAAACAAGTAATTATATATACTGATGGCTCTTGTCTTAATAATCCAGGTGTAGGGGGCTGGGCATGTATTTTAATGCATAATGATAAAACAAAATATTTAAGTGGTGCAGAAAGAGATACAACTAATAATAGAATGGAACTTTTAGCTGTTATAAAAGCATTGGAAGCGTTAAAAGTGAAGTGCGAAGTATATTTGCATTCAGACAGCAGTTATGTTATTAATGCCTTTAACAATAATTGGATTTCTGATTGGAAAAATAAAAATTGGAAAAATTCTCAAAAAAAAGATGTACTTAATAAAGACTTATGGCAGAGATTAGATGAATTAGTTTCTTATCATGATGTACATTTTGTAAAAGTAAAAGGGCATAGTGATAATGAATATAACAATCTTTGTGATAAAATGGCAAGAGAAAGTGCAAGTAAATTATAATGTTAGTTGATTTATTATGCATAATATAGTAATTAATAATTATTTGTAATTTTAATAAAAATTAAAAAATTGAAATTAAATTATTTTTTAATATGTAAATACATGCTTTTTTAATATATAATTTGCATTTTATAAATTAATGCAAAATTTTTAAAAACAAGAAGAAACTTAACATCAAATAAATGTTAATGATATAAAAACTTTATAAATATAACATTTAAATATTCTTTTAATAATTATAAGCTAATACATATTTAAAAAAAGTAATAGAAAAGTTTTATCTCGAACTATTCTATTACTTTTTTATTATTTTTTATGGAGCCAATGGGGGGAATCGAACCCCCGACCTACTGATTACGAATCAGTTGCTCTACCGACTGAGCCACATTGGCATGTGTGGACTTATATATTTCTTATAAGTCCCACAACTTTACCTAAAATTGTAACATTATCAAAAATTAATGGTTGCATTGAATCATTTTCTGGTTGAAGTCTTATATGATTTTGCTCTTTATAAAATCTCTTTACTGTCGCGCTATCTTCAATTAACGCTACTACAATTTCGCCATTTTCTGCTGTGTTTTGTTTTGACACTACAATTTTATCTCCATCATATATACCTGCATTTATCATACTATCGCCTTTAACATTTAGTATAAATAAATTGCTTTTATTAAACATATCATAGGGTAGAGTCCATTTTTCTTCATATTCTTCTATTGCAAGTATAGGCTGACCTGCTGTAACATTACCAATGATAGGTATATCTATTGTATCTTCATGATAATATGAAGATGTATTTTTAAATGAAAACTTTGTCATGTTTGGTGATTTTAGTTGCAATATATTTGGCCATTTATCTTCCTTAATCAAAAATTCTAAAGCTCTACTTTTTTGACCGTGCTTTTTTAAAATTCCTAATTCACATAATTTATCTAAATAATAAGAAACTGTACAAGTAGACTTTACATTTAAATATTTTGCCATTTCTCTTACAGTAGGGAAGTATCCATTTTCTATTTGAAAATCTCTTATAAATTCTAATAAATCAAACATCGTATTATTAGTATTTTTTTTCATAAAATCACCTCTTTAACATCATAGCACAATATTTATAGTGTTGTCAAACATTTGTTTTAATTTCTTAGTTTTACATTTTTTGCAGTCTCTCTCTTTAAATCTTCACTTATTGCTGCATAATGTTTTTTAGTGGTATTAACATCTTTATGTCCAAGCATAGTTGCTACTATGTATATATCTTGAGTTTCTCTATATAGGTTTGTACCAAAAGTGCTTCTAAGTTTATGAGGAGTAATATTTTTTAATTGAACAACATTTTGCGTATATTTTTTAACTAGATTTTCTACAGCGCGTACACTTATGCGTTTTCTTTGTGATGAGAGAAAAAATGCATTTTCATGTCCTAACAATGGTTTGATTTTTTCTCTGTCTTGACTATATTTAACTAGCATTTCTTTTGTTTCTTCAGGGAAATACATTACAGCGCTATTTCCACCTTTTCTAAAGATTTTAAATGCATTTTCATCAAAATTTATGTCGTCTATATCAATACCTACCAATTCGCTAATTCTTATACCAGTGCTAAGAAAAAGATACATAATTGCTAAATCTCTAGAATTTAAATTTCGTATATATTTCAAATTTCTAGTAGAAAAATGTTTTGAATCGGGTTTTTCAACTTCATCTAAAACATCACACATTTCGTTTGGCTCAAGTCTAACGATTTCTTTTTCATGAATTTTAGGTGTAGGTATTTTATCAAGTTCATTTGAGGTAATCATATCTCTTTTAAATAAGTATTTAAAAAATGATCTTAAACTTGCTAATTTTCTAGATTTACCACACGCGGAATTTCTATATTCTTTATTGTCAATAATATAGTATGTAAGCCAGTTCATATACTCTTCAAAATCATTTGCCTTTAAAGATGATAAATCATTTAAGCTTATATTTTTAGGATTTTCTTTGAGTAGTAAAATATGTGTTAAATAATAAAAAAATTGTTTTAAATCATGTGCATAATTTAATTGCGT
The DNA here is from genome assembly GCA_949292875.1 of uncultured Christensenella sp. Lineage (GTDB taxonomy): Bacteria > Bacillota > Clostridia > Christensenellales > UBA1242 > CASFBJ01. Next base: position 6,133 of record CASFBJ010000014.1, on the reverse strand, counting down.
TAATGTAGAGGTGTTATTTTGAATACTCGCTAAATATTGGCTACAATAATAGGGTAGAGTAGCTAAAATTTCTCTAGTAAGAACAATGTTTCTTTTGTCTCTATTTTCTAAAAAAGTATTGTTTTTCATGTTAGTATTATATCATATATTCAATATAATAACAAATGGATTGACTATTTTTGCCTTTTTTTGTTATAATAAATTTATAATCAGTGACTAGGGAAGGGTATATGTTGTTATTTAATGAAAATGTTGCGAGAAGTATGAGTAGAAGTTTGCAATTAAGGGCTACTTCTGATGAAGTAGATGATTTTTTAGATGAATTAGATATAATGGTTGAAGATATTTTAACAGCTATGGGAGAGCCAAACACATTGTATGAAATTAGTACATTTGGAAGTTATGATAGGGAAGGGATAGCTAATGAAAAAGAAGCAATAAATATTGCAATAGATTTTCAAAGCATTATGTTATTAGAAAATAGTGAAAATCTTTCAAAATATAAGTCTAAAAGAAAAAAGAGAAAAGAAGCTAAATTAGAAGAAATTAAAATGTTAATAATTTTATTATTAACAAGAACATATGGAAAAAAAATAGCTATTTCTGTATTGAATAATTCTATATATATTGATAGCATGCGACTTTTGGGACACAATTTTCGTATATTTGTTTTTACGCATAGTTTGAATGCTCCAAATGATTTGATATATTTAAAAAGTGATGATTTATCCGTATCTTTTTTTAATCTATATAATTATCAAAAAAATATATTAAATAAAAATATTAAGACTAAAGGCAATTTTGATAAAATATGTAATGTATTGAAAAATGTAAGTTTAGATTATGGAATTTTGAACGATATGTTACTTATTGAAGCGTATATTTACAATGTCCCAGATGATTACTTTGTAGGGCATATTAACAACCAATTATTTAATGTACTAAATTATTTGAAAGTTACATCAGGTAGTAGTTTAGTATCAATAGATAATGAGTCTATAAAACTAATGAACAATTCATTTTACACAAGTAACAATATTACAAAATCAATTGTTAAAATGAAAGAATTGATAAATGTATTTGGAAATTAATAAAAATAGCAATTTTAACACTATTTATGCGTAAAATTATCATTTTACGCATAAATTAAAAAGACTTATTTTTATTATATTATAAGTCTACCCTAATTTGAATTTATAAATTTTTTCTAATATTATTGTAAATTTTGCATTTTTTAACATATTTTCACAAGACTATAATAAACAATATTCTACCCTATTAAGAAATTCTGAAAAGCCAATAATTAAATTGATAATCAAAAAATTTTTACAATTTTTTAAAATTTTTATCTATAAAGGTCTAAAAGAATACCATATTCTTTTAATTGTTTTTTAATTTCAGAAAAATTTGGAACATATTTTTTAACTAATAACCAAAAATTTTTGCTATGATTAAATTCTTTCAAATGTAATAGTTCGTGTATAATTATGTAATCTAAGCATTTTTCATCAACCATACAAGCTCTAAAATTTATTTTTATAACTTTTTTAGAGGTACATACACCCCATCTCTTTTTAGCATTTTCTATTTTAATTTCTAAAGGTTTCACGCCTATTTTATTAGAAAAATATGTAGCTTTTTGAATTATTATTTCATTCGCATATTTTTTGATTGTTGTAATTAATGATTTTCTATTTTTTACATACATTTTTTTAGGTGAAATTTTATTACATTTAGAATCATATATAATTTGATTTTCATTTCCTAAAACTAAGATTGTTTTATATTCAATAACATCTTTATATTTCTCTACTAATTCTAATGCTTTTCTTCTTTTTTCTTCTATCCATTTTTGTTTCAATTCAATAAAGTTTTCAAGAAGTTTTTGACTGTAATTTTTAGGTTTCTTTAGTATTACTTCTCCCCTATTAGTGATTTGGATAGATATTTTTTTGCTATTTGTTTCTATGATTTTATCAAACATAATTATTAATTTTCCTTAAATTTTAAACATCAAAAAGTATTATACTACTATTTATTTTAAAACAAAAGCATTTTATTGACTTTTATAAAATATTTTTGTATTATAATCAAAGGAGAAAACTTTTATGGATATTTATGTATATTATGTTCTAAATTTGTTGAAAAATAGTAATTTAAGTGAAATATCAGTTAAAAAAAATTTGTCAAAAAAATTTAGCTTAACAGATAGTTATTGTGATGAAATAATATCAAAAATGGTGCAAAATAATCTTATAGAAAGCGAATTTGATGAAGATTTTCAAAACGTTTATAATATAACTCAAGCTGGAGAATCATTTTTACTTACAGAAAATGATGATTTAGAGTCTGAAAATAATGAAGAAATAGATTATAAATCTTTATTAGGCGATTTATGTGATAAAGAAAAGATATCAAATGATGATGAAGAATTTTGTGAAAATGATGAAGACAAAAATGTTATTGAAAACGAAATAACAGAACAAAAAGAAATGAGCAAAGAACCTTATCTTAGAGATTTTTCTCAATATAAATTGAATGTAAAAAAACATAATAAAAATTTAAAGTATGACAGTCGTTCTTGTGATTATTTAAAGGCGAATAAATTAAACTTTACTATATCAATTATATTATTTCTTATTTGTATTGTTATACTAGTTATTTCTTATTCCGTATTGTATGTTAACAATCTTATAGATAAATCCATTAGTATATCATTTTTATTATTTGCTTGTTTTATAGCATTATATCCCATTATCATGTTTTTTCTTTATATCACAAATGTTAATAAAAAAATTAAAAATTTATTTAACTTTATGCAATCTTTAAAATTAGTAATTTTATGCGTTTCAGTTTCATTAATTTTAATTTTAGCTATCAATTTTTTGTTTGGTTTAAATATGTATAATTGGTTGAAATTTTTGCCTTATTGGTTCTTCCCTATTGTTGTAGGAATTATAGCTATTTTTTATCCTATAGTAAAAATTGTACTTATTAAAACAAAGAAATTTAATGCATAATTAAAAGGAGATTAACAAGTTGGTAAATAAAATATTAGAAATAAAAAATTTAACCAAAACATATAAGGATAGAATAGCCGTAAATCATATATCCTTTGATATATATGAAGGAGAAATATTTGGTTTTATTGGTCCCAATGGAGCAGGTAAAAGTACTGCTATAAAAATGATAACTGGTTTAGCTAAGATAACTGAAGGCGATGTATATATAAATAGTCAATCAATAAAGAAAAACTTTAAAAAAGCTATTAGTAATGTAGGAGCAATAGTTGAATCACCAGAAATGTATAATTATATGACTGGATATGAAAATTTGCTATATTTTGCAAGGTTACATAAGAATGTTACAAAAGAAAGAATTTTTGAAGTAGCAAAATTAGTGAATTTAGAATCAAGACTTAAAGATAAAGTAAAAAAATATTCTATGGGAATGAAACAACGCTTAGGTATTGCTCAAGCTATATTACATAAGCCCAAGTTGTTAATTTTAGATGAACCTACTAACGGATTAGATGCATATGGTATCATTGAAGTAAGAAACTTGCTTAAAGAACTAGCTAGAAAAGAAAAAATATCTATTCTCATTTCAAGCCATATTTTAGCAGAATTGGAAATGATTTGTGACACGATTGCAGTAATTAAAGATGGAAAAATAATTGAGTTAAAATCATTAGAAAAGTTAAAGCAAGGTAATAATGCAGATGTTCAAAATATAGCTCTAAAAGTTGACTACCCTAATTATGCTGGTAAACTTATTTATCAAAGATACAATGTTTCAGTTGAATTAGCAGGCTCCGAAATAATCTTTCCTTGCCCAGAAAAAAGTGTGCCAGATGTCATAGCTTTTCTTATTTCTAAAAGATTATCTATTTTTAATATGAGAACTATTACAAAATCATTAGAACAAGTATTTATGGATATTATTAATAATAAAAAATAAAGGAGAAAGTACTATAATGTGGAGATTATTTCGCGGAGAAGTAATGAAAATGTTGAGATTGCCTATGATATATATATTAGTTGTAGTGCTTTCTCTTATAATTACATTTTCTTTTCTATTTTACCAACCTCAATCTAAGGTATGTAACACATATGTAAATGATGCAAATATGGAAAGTTCTGTAGAAGCGTTATATGTTAATCATTATGAAAATGAAACTAGTAAATTTTCTGCTGAGCAAGTATATAATTTAATTAATGCAAATATAAGTAAAAATAGTGTTCAGGATATTATAGATTTTTATGATTCGTCTATTTCAATAAAAGATAATGAAGGAAATACTATTCAGCAAAGCATTAGAGAGAAAATAAATGATAAACTTACTAGTATTAAAGAAAAGTATATAAAATTATATCAAGATTGGCAAAGTATTGCAGGAGTTTCTGATGCATCTTGTGATTATTTAGATTCTCAATCTAAAGTTTTATATTCTGAATTAGTTAGTTTAAAAGAGTTCTTAAACACAGAATCTAGCAACTCTACCAACATGCCTACTCTATCATTTTTAACAACTGAAAAATTTTATAAGTCTTTTATTAAAGATATTCAAGACAAAATAGATTTTTTAAAAAATGCCGTACATATTGAAGGTGTTAATTCTATTACTTCTACTGTAACAGCTTATAAAGTTTTAGCTGAAGAAATATCTGAGAAATATTTTGAAGATTTTGATAGTAGACAAAGTACAGAAAACAATATATTTATATTGCAAAAAGATTTTCAAAATAACTCATATGATTTAGCAATATCTAAAACATTTTTAGATGAATTGGAAAAATCATATGTTACTGATGCTACTATCAAGTTAGATAAACGCAAAAATGAATTAGAAGACTTTTACAAATCTTTAAAAAAAGAAGATTATAATAAAATTGAACAAAAAGAATTACTATTAGATAAGATTAGTCTATTTTATAGCACTGCATATTATGCAAATATGTTAACAAAAAGTTTAATAGTTAAACAGTTATCTAAAGATTTTACAGATAAACAATTTAATGAATTTATTGGTGTAGCGGATTTAAATACTTCTTTAAGTATGGATGCTTTTAATACTTACAATTTTAATCAAATTATTTCATTATATTCATACATTTATAATAATAACATAATTGAATATAATTATGGCACAGCATTTTCATCTAATCAAACATCAAATTATTCTCTTTCAGCAGAAAAGCCGAATATAAGTGCTTTTGATTATTCATTTTATGTTTTAGATATTTTTAGTTTCATTATTATAGTTTTTTCGGTAATAGTAGCTTCAGGAATGATAGCTGGCGAACAAAAGGACAAAACTTTAAAATTATTAGCTATTAGACCATATTCTAGAAATCAAATTTTGAATTCAAAAATTATAACTACTCTATTTTTTGCTTTTTTGTTTGTTATTTTAAGTGTTTTAATAAGTTTAATTGCAGGTTATTTTATGTATGGCATTAATTTTAATGATATAATTATATCTATAAATGCAACTACTGTTTTAACACTAAATCCGGTATTATTATACTTAATATATATCGCTTGTTTATTTATTAAAATACTATTCTATGTTTTATTAGCTTTTGCTATTTCAACAATACTAAAAAGTTATTTAGCTGCCACAGTAGTAAATGTATTTTGTTTACTTATAGCAACTTTATGTAATAATTTACTTAGTCAGTTTACTCTTTGGAAATACATTGCATTTGCTAATTTAGATTTATTTAAATATTTTGGAAATGGTACATTTAGTTCAAATTCATCTATATTTACCGCCAATTATATTATACCAGGAACAGATTTAATATTTAGTTTAGTAATTACAGTTGTTTCTATTGTGTTAATCGCTTTAGTAACTCAATTAGTATTTAGAAAAAGAGATATAGCATAAAACCTCTAATATTTTAAATATTACAGGCTTAATTTTTATCTTTCTAATAAGCTTATAAAGAAATTTATTTAAATAATTTAATATAAAAAAATAGGCAAATTTTGAAGTGAACCCCGTAGGGGTCACTCAAAATAAAAAAGGACTTAGGGAGAAATTTTAGATTTCTTCCTATTTTTTAATCTCTTTGTATTGTAAAATTCTATCCAATCTTCAACTAATGCTTGATATTCTTCTATATTT
>CASFBJ010000013.1 GCA_949292875.1 uncultured Christensenella sp. | reverse complement strand
GAATAGACCAACGTTTTGTTTTGTTTTTTGCAATATACATATTATTTCTCCTTATATATATTTTACAAGAAAAAGAACATATTGACAAATTCTTTCAATACGTTCTCTTTTTTATTTGGTCCATTTTGAGTAAACAGGCTCGACTATAATCTTTTTTTCATTATCATTCTTATTTTTTATTTATACTATTTAGCGTAGAATGTGAGTTCTCTTAGTTTTTGATGCATGGATGCTAAGTTTATTGTACTTGGTGTTATTACATTGCCTCGTCTTGCTATTACTTCTCCGTTAGCAGTAATTATATTTTGTGTTATTGTCTTTCCAACTAGTGTGTAATCTTGACTAACAAGCCTAGGGATAGTGCCATTTATTACATTTTGTTCTTGATCTACTATGTATTGTTCTGGTTGTTGCTCTGCGTACTCTTCTTTTACTTCTTCAATTATGTCTTCCTTTATAGGCATGATTATAGCTATTTGGTCTTGTGAAGTATTTTGAAGTTGTATATTTTGTGTTTTAGGTTTAAACTTAGATGTTTTTATATTGCAATCATCTGTATTTACTAGTATTACGCCATTTTTAATATTTGCAACTTTGCTTGCTTCTATTTCAGTATTTTCGCAAATGTATTTTGTTATATAAAAGTTTTTGTCTAGTTCTAAGTCTTGAACTTTACCTAATCTATTTCCACTAGTAGTATATATAGTATAGTTGATTGGGTTGTCCATCTTGTCTGCACTAGTATTAAAGTTTAGTTTGTAGTTATTTATTATCATTATTGCATCTTTTCCAACTTTGTATATATCTTTGCTTTCTAGTTCATATTCATCTATTGCGTCATAATCGTTATTGCTTTCTACTATAAATGATTGTATCTTTTTAATATTTTTACTAAAGCGTGCTGTTATGATTACACCTTCTACAGTGCTATCGTATAGACTAATCACGGGTTTAGTTATAAGTTCGCTAAATTTCATTTTACACCCCTTTAAGTTTCTTGATTTGTATTCTATGTATATATTGGAAAAGCCTATATTATGCAAAAGGCAAGTGAAATGTTGTCATATTTGATAAAATATGATAAAATATCCTATAATATGATGAGGTGAAGATGATGTGTTTGTTTTCCTTGTTTCATAAAAAGTTTCAAGTTAAAGAAACAGAATTACAAAATACCATATGTTATATGGTAAAAAAGAATAAAACTAAAAAAATAAAGTTAAATAAAGAGTTAGTTTTACCGCAAAATTGTCATTGTGTGTTTTGTTATAATGCAAAGCCTTATGATGTATTTGTAAATGCAAATACTTATGTTTTAAATGGTAATTCTTTACCCGAACTTTTTAAAGCAGGAGGATTCAATAAGCCTAATAGAAAAAATTATATATCACCATATTTTCATTGCAACATTTGGTATGTGCCACTTATAAGAAAAGAAATAGAACTTGAGATAAAAAAAATAGTTGTAAAAGACAAAGAATATGGAAGACAAAAAACATCCTTTAAATTTAATATTCAGTTGCAGGTAGTTGACACAAAAATATTTCTCAAAAATTTACTATACAGTTTTCCTCGAAGTAATACAAAAACTGTGGATAACAACATTAAAAAATGGTTTTACAAAGATTTAAGAAAATGGATAATAAAAAGAGACTATACTTTTTCAGATATAATAAGGTATACAAAAGGTTATAATGATGAGTTGACAAAGATTTTGAAAGAAAAATATTTGCCTTATGGACTAGAGATAAAGAGCATAAATGTAGTTGATGTTATTATAGATGAAAAGATATTGCAAGAGATATTAAATAGTAAAAAAATTGCATCTAACATTGAAAGAAAATTAAAAAAATTTGATTTTCAAGTATATAATGATGGAGTAGAAGTACAGAAAGAATTTGAAATGTCAAGAAGGCAAATGATTGGAAGTTTGCAGGAAAAATATTATAACGAAAGGCATGGAATTAAAGTAGAAAAAGACAATAGCGAATACAAGATTACAACACTTGCTGGAAACAAAGATGAAAATGGCTTAGAAAGTGAAGAAAAGAAAGAAGTTGTGGGCAAGATGTGTGTATATTGTGGAAAACTTGTCCCAAGTGATAGTACATTTTGTCCTTATTGTGGAAATGTTTGTGAATAATAAAATATATGTAAGAAAGGTGTGTATGAAATAAATAATTTTGTATACACTTTTTCTATAAGATAATAGGAAATGAAGAAATACAATAGATATTATTATAAAGTAAACTTATATAAAATAATTCTTGACATAGGATATGCTTTTGTGTATAATTATATCCGTAACCGCTTAGAATGGGTTTGTAAAGTCTATAAGGTATAGCACCTTTGTCTAGCGAGTATAGTTTTTTAAGGAGGAATGAAAATGTTCGCAATTATTGAAACAGGTGGAAAACAATACAAAGTTACTAAGGATTTGCTTGTAAGAGTAGAAAAGTTAGATGCTGAAATAGGTGCAAAAGTTGAGTTTGATGCACTTATGGTTGAAAACGATGGAAAACTTAAAGTTGGAACTCCAAATACAGGCGTTAAAGTTGTTGCTGAAGTTGTAAGACAAGGCAGAGGCGACAAATTAGTAGTTTTCAGATATAAGCCTAAGAAAAGAGTTAGAAGAAAATTGGGTCATCGTCAACCTTTTACAGAACTAAAAATAGTTAGCATAGGTTAAGTTTTGTATGACGAAAGTTACAGTGAAAAAAAATGGCGATGATATATATTTTTTAGAACTAGACGGGCATACGGGATATGGCGTAGAAGGCGAAGACATAGTTTGCGCTGGTCTTAGTTGCTTAGCTCAAACCGCTGTTTTAGGTATATTTAAAATCGCTCAAATAAATGCCACTTTTAAAGTTGATGAAACAAAAGGGTATTTGCTTTTAGAGATACCAAAAGATATATCTGCTGAAGAAAGAGAAAAATGCAATATTATATTACAAACTGCTCTTTTAGGTATAGCAGATTTAAGAGAAGGGTACTCAGATTTTATAGAATTGGAGGTTATTGAAGATGATGTTTATTAGAATACAACTTTTTGCTCACAAGAAAGGACAAACAAGTTCTAAAAACGGCCGTGATAGTAGAAGTAAAAGATTAGGCGTAAAACTATATGATGGTCAAGTAGCAAAAGCTGGTAATATAATTATTAGACAAAGAGGCTCAAAAGTTTATGCTGGCCAAAATGTTGGTATGGGTAGAGATTATACTTTGTTTGCTCTTATTGATGGCGTTGTAAAGTTTGAAGATAGATGCCATGGAAAGAAAAAAGTTAGCGTTTATCCTGTACAAGTAGAGAAAAAAGAAACTAAGAAAGTTGCAACAAAAAAAGTTGAAGTTAAAGAAGAAAAAGTAGCAAAGACTACTGCTAAAACTGCAGAAAAGAAAGCTACTACTGCTAAAAAAGCAACAACTGCAACTAAGAAAGCAGAAGACAAAAAAGAAGCTGTAGAAAAGAAAGCTCCTGCAAAGAAAGCTACTACTGCTAAAACTGCAGAGAAGAAGACTACAACTGCTAAAAAAGAAACTGCTGAGAAAAAAGAAACCGTTAAGAAAACAACTGCAACTAAAAAGGCAGAACCAGCAGAGAAAAAGACAGCAGAAAAGAAAACAACAACTAAAAAAACTACAACTAAAAAAGTAGAAGCATAAGTAAAAAATTAAAGCACAAACAATAACCCGTAGGGTTAAAACGGACCAGTATTAAAAAGAGAACGATGCAAGAGTTTGTCTCCTAAATTCACTTGGAGCAAGTTCTTGTATTTTTTCTTGTAATCTTTCTGTATTATAATACATTATGAAGTTTTTTACAACT
>CASFBJ010000012.1 GCA_949292875.1 uncultured Christensenella sp. | reverse complement strand
ATCACAGAACAAAATTACAATAGAATTGGCTGAATTATCTACAGGAAGTGCTAATCAAGCAAACATATCAAGTAATGACTTATTAAATTTGGAATTAGACCTTCCAAATCTTGAAGTTCAGCAACACATAGTTGACACTATTTAATCTCGTTTTTTAGTATTTCTCTTACTTTTTCTTCTAACTCTTTGCTTTCGTCCATAAGGGTAAAGAGTTCAGTAGCAGTTTGTTTTAATTGCTCATTAAGTTCTTCTTCAGATAATTGGTTAGAATTATCAACACCAACATATCTTCCAGGATTTAATGAATAATCTTTTTCTTTTATTTCTTCTAAACTTGCTTTATTGCAGAAGCCAAGCTTATTTTCATATCCTTCATCATTTTTGTATTTGTGATATGTTTCTGCAATTAAGTCAATTTCGCTATCTTCAAACTTTCTTAATTTACGAGAAATCATTGTTCCAAGTTTAGTAGCATTTATAAATAAAACATCAGTATCAACTTTTGCTTTATTTAAAATCCAACATTGAACGCTAATTCCTGTGTTAGAGAACATTTTGTCTGGCAAATCAATAATTGCATCAACTTTGCCAGCTTCAAGCATTGCTTTTCTAACTTTTCTATCATCTTCAGTATTACTTGTTGTTGCTCCGTTAGGCATAAGAATAGCAGCTTTTCCTTTTGGAGCAAGTTTAGCATACATAAGTTCTAACCAAGCATAGTTTGCATTTTTAACATCTGGTTTTCCAAATACCCATCTTGGATCGCCTTCAAGAGACGGCTTCCAATAGTCCTTAATATTGTAAGGTGGGTTAGCAAGAATAAAATCTGCTCTTAATGATTTATGTAAATCGTCAGTGAATTAATCACCATTTCTTTCACCTAAATTTCCAGCAAGTCCACGAATAGCAAGGTTCATTTTTGCCATTTTCCAAGTTCCAGGATTGCTTTCTTGACCATAAATAGAAATATCGTCAACATTTCCTCTATGTTCTTTAACAAATTTAGAACATTGAACAAACATGCCACCAGAACCACAGCAAGGGTCGAAAACTCTACCTTTGTATGGTTGTAAAATTTCAACCATCATTTCAACGATAGATTGTGGAGTAAAGAACTCGCCACCTTTTTGTGGAATATATGTTGCAAAAGCACCAATGTAGTATTCATAGATTTGACCGAAGAAATCACCATCAGCATCTTCCATTTTAAGGTGAGTAGTGAAGAAATCCACAAGTTCACCTAAAGCAACCTTATCCAATTCACTTTTAGAATATGTTTTAGGAAGAATACCTTTCAACTCATAGTTCTTCTTTTCTAGTTCATCAAATGCTTCATCAATTTTTTGACCTAAACTTTCATCTTTAGAATAAGATGCAATATAAGGCCAAAGAGCTTTTTCTGGAACAATGAATACATGTTCTGCGATGTAATAATCATCATCATATTCACGACCATCACCAAAAGCTTTTAATTCATTAAATTTAGCCAAATATTTATCACTTACATATTTTAAGAAAACTAAACCTAAAACTACATTTTTATAATCTGCGGGGTCGCATTTGTCTCTTAATTTAACTGCAGCACCCCAAAGCACTTTTTCATCTATTTTTGCCATTTGCACTCCTTACAATTCCATATAGTTTAAACTATAGGAAGTTAAATATGTTCCTATTATAGCATACTTTTTAAAAATATGGATTGCTTTATTAACAATTTTTAATATATAAAGAATTTTTTAGCTAGCACATATCCATAAAATTTTAAAAATGGGATTCTGGCGTGTGCTTGTCTTGAACAAGTGGTGTCGCTTCGCTCCACCAGACAAGCACACGCCTAAATACAAACAAAATGTAAAATTGAATATAAACACAACTAAACTAAAAGATTAAGTTAAGCCAATAACAAATTATTATTAAATAGAACAACTATAAATTATTAGCTCAAAATTAAAAATATGAAACCAAAGTAAACTTTGCAAAAAAAACAAGATTAATAAATAAAGAAAAAAAATAAAGCGTAAAAACAAATTAACCTTTTTAATTACGCTGGAACAAAATAGCAAGAACTGACGAAAGAGATGTCGCAAGGTACAAGGGCTACCTTTGCGGCATTATTTTTTCTTTATATTTTTTAATACTATGCGTAAATATTTATTGTTTTAGTTTATTTTGTTAAGTCTTAACTAGTTTTTTTAATGTGATTAATATTAAGTGGTTAAATATTTTGTTTATAATTCGTATAATCATATGTATTGTTCATAACTTTTAATATGGTGTTAAAGTCATCATCTTTTGCGGTTTTGTTGTTATGTGTTTGCCCACATTTTGCACATTTGTAGTTTATTACATAGCCTTTATTGCCTTTATAATCTATAGAATGGGGGATAAGAAGTCCTTTGCAATCGTTTGCTCTATCTCCGGGGTTAATATCTATATGTAAAGAAACAAGGCATTTTGGACAATGGTCTCTTGATGTGTAGCTTAAAGCAGGCACAAAGGTACCGCAATTTATACAAGTGAAACCATTATCATTTTTTTCAAATTTTGAATACTGCATTTTTCCTCCATTCATTGTGCATTATAAAATAAAATTTATATAATGATATCAAAAAAAGATATTTAATGCAACTATCCGCAAATATAATCATTGTATTTTCTAGGATAAACTTTTAAAAAAGTATTATTGTAAATTTTGTAAAATATAAAAGTAGTAAAATCAAAAATATATTTCAATATACAAAAAAATACATTTTTACAAAGTTTTTCATTATTTAAATATGGGTAAAAATGTACAAAATAAGCATTTTTAATTTAAAAAAATGGAATTTTGTAAAATTATTGTAAAATATTTGCATTGCAAAAATTTCTTTGTTATAGTTTGATTGCGTAAAGGATAACTTTATGTTAAAAAAGTGAAAATAAAGGAGTTTAAAAAAATGGGAGAATGCGTTGCTTTGATTTCAAGAAACAAACTTCGCGTAAATCAAATGTATGAGTATTTGAAAAAGTTTGATTGCTCGGTCATAACTTGTGAAAGCATTGAAAGTTTTATAAAGTATTTTAATGCACATAGTGTTGGTTGTTATGTACTAGATTTGCAAAATAATAAAGGAGAAATGGATGCAGAATTTTTGAATTTCTATACAGCTTTCTTAAATTTTGTTCCCGAGGAGATGAGAATAGTGATAGGTTCTAACAAGAATGACCCTAAGCAAATAGCTTTTGAAAATTTTAATAATGCGTTTAGTGAAAAATATGCTTATAGAATGTTAAAGGGTAGTCCACATAAACTTATGTCTTTAGAAAGAGCTAGTCGTTTAGCAAGGCAAATAGAAAAGTTTTTGTTAGATAACAGATTTAGCCCAAAATATTGCGGATTTGATTATGTAATAGACATATTGTATTTTTATTTGACAACAAGCAAAAGTAGAGTGGTTCTTTCTAAGGATGTATATCCTATGATTAGCAAAAAGTATGGAAAAACTCAGTGCAGTATAGAGAGAAATATTCGTTTCTTTTTGCATGGCAATAAAGACTTTTGCAAAAAAGTGTTAGATGAAAATTATTCTACAAAAAGAATAATAGAGTTGCTTTATAGAGATGTGAGAAAAGACTTTTTCATTGAAAAGATAATGTCTGACCCAGATTAATCTTGTGGTTTGTTTTGTTTTCTAATATAAGAAAAGTCCTTATGCGTATAAGGGCTTTTTATATTTCAAGGAGTTTGTATGGAAGAGATATTTGTATCAGTTTTGAATATGATTTTTATTTTTGGAATGACATGTATAAGTCTTTTTATTCCACCTAAAATATAGTGTGAAATATTTTTTTTGATTATTTATGTTGGTAATAAGTAATAAGGCATTATGATTTAAAAATAAATATTTTTTATATTGCTTTGTTGAGTTATCTTTAGATATGCAATTCAAATTGTTTTTGTTATTGTGTGGAAAACTAACGATACTAAGTTTTTATGATAATTGATTCGTTGTATAAAGTTTAAGCATTTTACATAATATTATGATATATTGTTAATAAAATTAGTTGAAACCTTTTTTACGTTATTCGTGTTTTGTTATTTTTAAAAACATTTAATAATCACGGATTTGAGCCGATTAAACTTGGTTTTATTGTTGTACATAAAGTATATAAGTATTTAATATTAATTATTTTAAAAGTAATAGCAGTTAAATAAGAGAATCTTATCCATTTTGGTAAGTTCTCTTTTATGTAATATGCAAATGTTAAAGAAAAAGAGATTAATTTACTATTTTTCAAATTAATAGCAAAAATGTTTCATCTATCTTTGGGACGCATTTCGCTTAAATCCTTTATTTTAATATGCAAGTTTCTTAAGTTTTAATTTTAGGTGCAATTTTTAATGTGGCATGGTATTTAAGTTAATAAGTGTAAGGAATTATTTAAAGTGTATTAGTTTAGGTGTAATATGTTTTGTAAATTTTTGCAAAATATATTGGAGTTATAATGGTACAAAAATATTTTGAGTTGACATCATTGCAACTAATTTAGTATCAATTAATAATTAAATAATATTTTTTTTAAAAAGACTTGATTTTTTTATTTATTTAATATATACTAATCATGTTCACAAATTTTTGTTTTTTATTTTTTCTTTTATAAGTATTAGTGTTTTTATTTAATTATATTTTTATTTTCATTTTTTAGTTTGTGAGCATACAATTATTTATGTATGGAGAGATGGCTGAGCGGTCGAAAGCGGCGGTCTTGAAAACCGTTGATGTGAAAGCATCCTGGGGTTCGAATCCCTATCTCTCCGCCATTAATTTTTTTTAACGTACCAAATAACTTTTGGTGCGTTATATTTTTATAGGAGTATTATGAGTAAAGTTTTATTAATTGTTGATATGCAAAAAGGATTTATTAATAAAAAAATATATTCTGATTTAGTAGTTAAAATAAATGATTTAATTAACATGAATATTTAGTAATTATTCTTGTATTTTTCTACATATTTGCTTATTTCTTTTTTATCATATTGAATGAAGATGTTATAGAAGATGCTGAGAAAGATAGAACAATAGAATGTGAATAAAAGCAATTAGGCAATAGAATTTTTATTTTAAGTTATAGTTAATTTTAATAGGAGGGAAAATGGAGCTAGGAAAGATAGAGTCTAAAAATGTAGTTTTGCGAAAAGCAAAAGAGAGTGATTTAATGTCTATTTGGCAAAATGTATGGATAGATGACATTCTTGCTGAAAATATGCTTTGGGAACCTGTTAAAACAAAAGAAAAAGCAAAAGAAAAGTTAGAGCGTTCTATATTACTTCAATCAAAAAATACTACATATTTTGTGTGTCTTAAGCAAACTGATGAACCTATAGGATTTGCTGGTGTTATAGGAGAAAGTGGTGAATATAAAGAAATGGGGATATGTATTGCAAGAAAGCATCAAGGGAAAGGATACGGTAAAGAAGTTTTACATATGCTTATAAAATTAGTATTTGAATGTCTAAAAGGTAAATCTTTTTCATATACATGTTTTTCTAATAATCAAATTTCAAAAAAATTGTGTATGTCTGTTGGCTTCAGGTATGTGGATAGTAATAGTATAACTATAGAATATGACGGCAAGTCTTTTATTAAGGAAAATTATATTATGGACAAAGAAATGTATAATAAGATATTAAATAGTGTTAAATAATGGTAAAACATATAAATAATTTTAAAAATAGATAAAAAATTAAAATTAAAAATTTATATTCAACTATTTTTTATTTGCTAAAATCAAGCTTTCTAGTAAGTCGGCTTGCTTTTTTGCTTCTTTTAAAAATTCACTAGCAGAAATATCAAAGTTTCTTTTTTGTAATAGTTCGTAATCTAATATTATATCTTCATGATTAACTAGGCCTAGTGCTATTTTGTTCCAATCTAGTGTTCCATTATTTATAGTAAGGGTGTGTTGGTCAAGAGTGACGTCATTGTCGTGTAAATGTAGGGTTATAAGTTTGTCATTGTATGCGGATAAATAGTCAAAATCCTTGTCAAATACATTGCTATGACCAGAGTCAAAGCAAAACTTTAGCATAGGACTACTTATATTTTTGAAAACATCAATAAATATTTGTTTTTGATTAATATTTTCAATTGCAATAGGCATATTTTCTTTTTCACAATATCTTAGTATGTCAAGCAGTCTTTTTTCTCCTACTTTGCTGTACTGTCCAAGCAAATGTACAACCACGCAACTAAAGCCATATTTTTTCGCTAGTTTTATATCTTTTAATAAAGATTTTTTAATTTTGTACCCATTTAGTCCTTTTTCCCAAAAATGTGGCAAATTTTTTGATGTGTAACTTGAATGTAAACTAGATAATTGTAAACCAACTTTCTTAAAGATATTTATTTGCGTTTTTAATGTTCCATTTTCTTTGTTAAATCTTTTGTCATATGAAGTTATAATGTGAGTAAAACCTGCATTTTTAATCATTTGTGCTCTTAAAAGTGGCTCTATATCATAGCCAAAAAAGAAACTTATACCTTTATTCATAAAATTTTATCCTTTCGTTAAAATGTATTGTATTTATTTTTTATCTTTTTTTAGAAAAAATCAAGTTAAAATCGTTCTTTTAATAAATTATATTTATCTATTTAAGAATTTATAAAAAACATAAAAATAATGTATTGATTTTGTTATAAAACTATGGTACAATTAAATTAAAATAATGTTAAGGTAGGTACTAAAATATGAGATTAGGCAGTTATAAGGCAAACAAAATGAAAACTTTTGATACAGTAAAGACTGAGAAAGACATTTTGAAAGAAAAAATAGAAAATATGCCTGACATGAAAGTTAGGAACGAAAAACTATTGGACTTAATGATAAAAGCGCAACTTAGAAAGGCTAAAGCAAATGGAAAAGAAAATGCTTTTAACTTTTACAATGGAGCATATGAAGAGTATTTTGCAGATTATGTAAGAACATTAAAAGATAAAAAAAGCATTACAACTAATCATGCTATAAAAGAACTAAATGTAAACTTAGTTAAGAGTAGTGTTGGAAACTTTGTAAAGGGTGCAGGTACTTGGTACAATATAGAAAATGCCTATAACATATTTAAAAGTGTGGTAGCAAGTGCGGAAGTGGATATAGCAAAAAAGTATAATGCCACAAGTTATTATGAATTAGAGAAAAGCGCAAATGACAAAGCAAGACAAGATTTTGCAGGCTTTGAAGAATGGAAACAAGACAAACAAAAGGAATTTGCACAACTTTTTGAACTAGATAAGAGAGTAAAAGATTTTGAACAAGAATATGCAAATGCAGATGAAAACAAAAGAAAATTAATGCTATCTAGTGCGGCGCCGTTATTTATGCCGATTGCATTGACTAATGTGGATAAAGTAATAATGGATAAATTATTTTTCGGTACAGTAGCATCTCTTCTAATTGGCATGTTTATTGGTATAGGTGTACTTTATGTGGAGTCAGTTAGAGATCGTTATTATTATGCAAGTGCAACTCCAATTATTGCTGGAGCAATTGCAGGGCCGGTATTATATGGTATATATGCATATTTCAATATAGATAAAATGAAACCAAACATACCAAATGAAATCTGGGATAAAATTGCAAGTGCATATGGATTTGGAAGTAGAGATGAATTTTTAGCATATATGGAGCAAAACCCTATTGCGTACCTAAATAGTGAAGAAATGCAAACTCTAGTACAAGTACTTGGCGAAAATGTTAAAGAAGATTATGCAATATCACAAGGGTATGAAAGTCTTGCAGATGCTATGGCGGATATAGATGCACATTCAAGTTTAACAGTTTCAACAAGAGATGAAGCACTTGCAGAACTTGCAAATGAAAGAAGTGTAGCAAATGAACTATTTGCAAAAAGTAATGGTTTTACTTCATATAGTGATGCTATTCAATATTTGGAAAATCATAAAATACTGGTTGGAAATACCGAAAATGTAGGACTAGGTGGTGCAGGTTGGAGTGAGTATGACTACGACAATACAAATGCTAAAATAATTGCAATAAAACTATCTAACTTAGACAAATATTATGATGCACAGGTTGAATCAATACAATCTCAGACAGATTTTACAAAACTAAGTTTTGACACACCAGAGTTGCAAGACTTGTATACAAGATTGAATGCGTATGAAAATGTAAAAGAAACAATGTATAGTGACTTATTAAATAGAAGTGATGAAGTGCTTTATACAAATGGTAATCTTGGATTATATGCAGGAAACGATGTATTAGACTTGTATCAAGAGCATGGATTAGGCAAACCATTCGATGAGAGTGATGGATACTTAGATTCGTTATTAGGTAGCGAAACTTATACAAGAAGTACAACGGGTGCGAGAATGGAAGATATACTAGACAATATGGATACAGATATGGGAATGTTTGCTGGTGGTGGACTAGTGTTAGGTGCAGGACTTACAACAATAATGAAAGGACAAAAGCCACTTAGAATGTGGTTAAAGAGTAAAAAGTATGCAAATAGCATTGACAGATTTAACAAAATAGAGAAACAATTAGAAGAAGATAATAAAAGACAAACATTTAAGGCACTTGACGAAGAAATAGAGAGATAAAAAAAGAGCATTTACGAAAAGGAGCCTGTTTACTCAAAATGGACCAAATAAAAAAGAGAACGTATTGAAAGAATTTGTCAATATGTTCTTTTTCTTGTAAAATATATATAAGGAGAAATAATATGTATATTGCAAAAAACAAAACAAAACGTTGGTCTATT
>CASFBJ010000011.1 GCA_949292875.1 uncultured Christensenella sp. | reverse complement strand
AGTTGTAAAAAACTTCATAATGTATTATAATACAGAAAGATTACAAGAAAAAATACAAGAACTTGCTCCAAGTGAATTTAGGAGACAAACTCTTGCATCGTTCTCTTTTTAATACTGGTCCGTTTTAACCCTACGGGTTAAAAGTAGATGCTTTTTTTAAACATAAAAGTGCAATAATGATATTTATAAATAAAAATATTTGATTAATTATTTATGTAATTATTTGACTTATAAAAAATATTTCAATATAATAAACATAAACTAAAAAAAGGAGATTTTTCAAATGGAACAAGAATACAATAGAATGCCACTTATAGGCGATAAAGCACCGGCTTTTAAGGCTGTTACAACGCAAGGCGAAATAAATTTTCCAGAAGATTTTTCTGGCAAATGGGTAATATTATTTTCTCATCCAGCAGATTTTACACCTGTTTGTACTACTGAGTTTATGACTTTTGGTTCAATGATAGATGAGTTTAAAGCATTAAATACCGAATTAGTTGGTTTGTCTGTAGACTCATTATATGCTCACATTGCCTGGCTTCGTAAGATTCAAGAACTTGAATGGAATGGAAAGAAAAACATCAATGTTACTTTTCCACTAATAGAAGATATTCGTATGGAAGTAGCAAAAGCTTATGGAATGATACAACCTAATCAATCTAATACGCAAGCTGTTAGAGCTGTTTTCGTTATTGACCCTAATGGAATAATAAGAACTATACTTTATTATCCACTATCTACAGGAAGAAACTTTGATGAAATAAAGAGAATAGTTTTAGCATTGCAAAAAGCAGATAAAGACAATGTTGCAACTCCTGCCGATTGGCGTCCTGGAGATGATGCCATTGTTCCTACTGCTGGAAGTTGTGGTGTGGCGAGGGATAGAATGGAAAATCAAACTGCTGAACAGTACTGTTTAGATTGGTTTATGTGTTTTAGAAAAGAAAAGAAATAATATGATATAAAGAAAAAGGGCATTTACGAAAAGTAGATGCTCTTTTTTGAATAATGTAAATAATTTTGTGTAATATAAAATTTAATATTTCAATCTTTGTATTGAATATTTTCAAGAGTTAATAAAAACTTTTTTATTTTTATTCCATATGCATATCCGCCTATTTTACCATTATGAGAAATGACACGATGACAAGGTACAATTATAGGTATAGGGTTATGACCGACAGCGTTACCTACAGCCCTATAACTCATATTATTTAGTCCTTTTTCTTTTGCAATTATTTGTGCTATTTGTTTGTATGACATTGTTTCACCATAAGGGATATTAAGTAAGATTTGCCATATTTGTTTACTAAATTCACTTCCTACAAGTTTTAGTTTTAAATCTTTTGGATTGGGTTTTAGTCCTAAAAAGTAATTATGTATCCAGTTTTTAGTGTTATAAAATATAGGTAAATTGTCTTTTAGGACATAGTTTTCGTTATTACTAATAAAGTTTTTAGAACTTTGTATATCAATAGAAATTAGATATTCTCCATCACTTTTAAGAATCAAATTTCCTATACTGCAATTATATAATGTATAATAATTCATATAAAACTCCTATTAATGATATTATACTATAAGTTGTTAAAAATTTCATTTTTGTAAAGAGAATACAAAAAAGTATTTTATTATTTATGCTTTATAATAGTTGCATATTATTGTATATTTTTGTATAATTTTGACAAATAAAAAGTATTTTTTGCCATAATAAGTAATAATAAAAGTATGCTAGGGGGTTATAATATGAAAAAAAGCATAAAAATTTTATCATTTGCTCTAATTGTTTTATTACTACTTTTACCTATTATGCTTTCACAAAGTATAATAAATGTTAACGCTGAAGAAAGCGTTGTACTAGACTTCATTAATCAAGCACCAAGCGAGAAGACGGAGTATGTAATTGGTAATGGAAAAGTAGTGTATGAACCTTTAGAAAATAATAATTCTATAATAACACTACAAGATGTTGTTTTGCGAGCAGAACATAAAACTAATTACTATACAAACTATACCTATACGGCACTTGCTGGAACTGGAAATGTTACATTGGTTTTAAAAGGAGAAAATAAAGTATACCTTAACCCTAGTACTTTTTCAACGGGACTTTTGTTTTATGATAGCAATGTCACAGTTACTGGTGATGGAAGTCTTTTTGTAGGTTTTGAAAATGAAGAAAAAACAAACAATAATGCTACACCATTTGATGTAATGGGCAACTATGATGTTTTGAATGGAAAGGAACCAGGTACTTTTACGGATACAGGTAATTTTACTTTAGAAAGAGGAACATTAAAATTAGAACCATTAAAGGCTACTGGTCTTGGTGCGTTAACAGTGCATAACGATATTGTCGTAAATAGTGGTGCACTGCATACTAATGGTCAGACAAATGGAATATATTCTGTTTATAATGATATCGAGATAAGTGGCGGTAATGTAAAATGTGAAAATTATTCTGTGGTAGGTTTAAAAGCGCGTAGAGGAGATGTAATTATTTCTGGACAGGATACAAGCGTAGTGTTGCAAGGTAGAGAAGGAAGGTCAACAACAGGTATATGTGCAGGCGATATGAGTCATTACGATACAGATTCTGTAGAAGCAGGAAATGTACAAATAAAAGAAGCGACGATAGATGTTAAATCAAGTTTTATAGGAATATTTGCTCAACATTTAGATAGTGTGCCTAATAGTGGTAATATCACTATAGAAAGCGGGAATATTACTATAAGTAGCGTGGGCGATAGTAGTATAATGGCTGGAATCTTGGCTAAAATGGAAGAAAATAAAGGTGCTGGAGATGTATTGATTGCAGGGGGAAATATTTCAATTAATGTAGAAAATACAGATGTAGAGACGCCAGATTGTTATTCCATAGGTATATATAGTGATAAAGCAATAATATTACAAGGTGGAAATGTAAATGTATCTGCTAAAGGTGCACAAAATGCAAGTTCGTATGCTTTGTATTGTGAAAATGATTTAAGCTTCAATGGAGGTAACTATGTGTTATCTGCAAATACTTCTGTACTTACTTGTGCGCCAAAACTAGAAGAAAAAGTAGTTATGGAAGTTTCATTAGATGAAAGCGGTGAAAATATAGTGCCTTATGAAGAAGATAAATATGGTTCTTACAAATATATTTCATTCAAAAGAGTTTCAGTTGATGATATTATTATTTCTGCAGATAATAATATAGTTGAAGTGGGTAAAGGAGTGCAATTAAGCGTTAAGATTGAAGGCGAAAATGTTGCAAATAGTCAAGTAATGTGGAGTATATCTGGAGCAACAAGTCAACTAACTAGTATAGATGATAAAGGCTTTTTGACTATTGGTGAAGATGAAGAAGCGACTTCAATCACAGTAACGGCTACTTCTATGATTGATAAAAATGTAAGTAAAACATTTGTAGTAAAGATAAGCCCTGCAGATAATACAAACTATAACCCTGCAGATAATACAAACTATAATTTATTATGGGGAATAATAATTGGTTTAATTGCATTATTTGTTGTTGGGTGTATTGCTTTAAGTGTATATTTTTATAGAAAAAATTTGTTTTAAATAATTACAAAATAAGTTGTTTTTTGTTTATTGAAAAATGAAAAAGGATAATGTATTTGAAAGCATTATCCTTTTATATTTTATTTTTATATAAGATGAATATACATTGTTAAAATTTTAAATTTTATTATCTATTATTATTTTTTTATCTCATTTTTCTTGATTATTTGAATTCTTTCTAAATATTTTTTTATATTCACTTAAATGGCTTTTTATACCTTTTAATGTTTTGTCCATTCTATTTAAGGTATTTGCATAAAACTTATCTACTGGAGAGTTTAATTTGTTTTTTATAGAAATGTATCTTAAATCTAAATTTTCTTGGTCGCTAAAAAATTGCATATCTTTTTGCTTTTTAGTTAAAGCGTCGCTATTTTCATTGATATACTTTTCAACAGTTTGAATTAAATTATTAAATGTCTGTATATATTCTAAATTTTTGTACTTGTCGGCATATTGTTTTACTGACATATTATTTATTTCTGTTTTTCTTATTATTGGTACATCGTGATTTATAATTTCGTTAGGATATAATATAAAATTATCTATAGTTTGTAAAGTTTGCTCTAATCTCTCAAAATAACTGCAATTTTTAATGACAGATTTGTCTTGTAATTGTTTTTTAATTTTATTGTTTATTGCGTCTACTAAAAGTTCTTGTAGTAAAAGTTTATATTGGTAATAACTTTGCTTTTTATTTGTAAAATTACTACTATTTAAATAGTAACTACCTACCATAAGAAGGAAAATGAAGCATGCTGTATTGCACTCCATTAAAAGGTCATAGTATTCATTATAATATTGTTTGTCTTGAAACTTTTCATCTTGTTTAGATATTAAAATCATGTAAAAGGTTTTAAGTTTTTTTAAGACTTCAGGAGAAACTTCTATTTGATTCATTTTTTTATAAAAGTTTACAAAGTTAAACCTGTACATGTCTTCTTCATTTTCTTTGTCAAACATTATAAGATTAAGCAATTTTACTATTTCATAGTTTATTTGATAATGTGTTTTATGCATGAAATGGTATTTATTGCTATAATCTACATTATTCCAATTAATAAAAGACCTTTTTTTAGTTTTCACAATACTTTTATTTTCATCTCTTAAAACTTTCGCGGCAAATACTTCGTTATAGATTTCAGATAATGCTTTTAAGCCTTCGATTAAATGAGAAATAAAAGTTTCGTTATTTAAGTTGCTTAAATTGAAAGGCAACCTGATTTTTAAATTTGTTAAATTTGTTATTACATTCATACCAAACTTATAGTATTGAACATTATTAAAAGTACTTAGTTCAAAAACATGTGAAAACTCATGATAAAGAATTTTTTTCAAATATTTGTAATTATAGTCATTATCACGCTGAATTGAATGATTTATTTTTGTGCTAACAGAGTCTATTATTTCAAAAACCCTACTGCCTTGAAGACTTAATTCATCATCTATATAAAAATCTGGATTAAGTTTATACTTTTTATCAAAACACTTTAATTTAGGTGTCCTTGTAAAAAGCTCTTTATTAAATAATATTGCGTTGCTTTTTATAATTACTTTGCCTAATACTCTCTGGCCTATAACTTCTGGTGGAGCAAATCCTATTTTTTGGATATGGTGTGTAAAAAGATAATAGAATACTTCTTCAGCTGTTAACATTTTTCTAATTTTAAACATATCGTTCACTATATCTTGATTATATACTTTATGATTTATATTTAATTGTTGGAAATCTTCTATTGTAAAGTATTTGTTTCTATATAGTTTAGATAAATCTTCTATGTATTTGCTTGCAATGTCAATAATAATTTCATCATCGCATATTTGACTCAAATAATCTATATAGTCTTCCTTAAGTTTTTTATTCATTTCATCTCCTACAATGGTTTATATTTATTGACTTAATCATAGAAAATATATCATTATTTACACTTTTTGTCAAGAAAGATGCAATTGCATATTTATTAAGCTAAAATATAAAAACTTATTGATTTTGTAAAAATGCTTGCTTAATAATGCAAGCATTTTAAAATCATTTGCAAATTTTTTTCTTTTGCTTTTCTATATGTAAAAAATATATCTATTATCCACTTATTTTAGTGTTTGAGCCTCGTATTTCCCAGATTTTATTTTCATAAAATATTTTATCTAGCCATTTTTCTTTAATTATTAAACCTTTCATTTTATATTCATTCTTTGATTTTTAAAATTTAGTTAAGTTTTCACAAGTATTATAGATTGTTAAAAAGTTTTTTACCGATAGTTAGTAGTAGTATTATCAATATAACAAAAATTAAAAAGTATAGGCAAATAGATACTATAAAAAGTGTTAAAATACTTATACCATCTATTAGGATATATAGACCTAATGGAAGAAGACTTAATACTATTCCTAAAACCATTGTTAATAATGTGGATAACCCTTGCTTAACAACTTGTGCTTCATCTTCCCAATCTAACTTAGGTACGAGAAGATTAATGAATAGTCCTAAGCATGATAATAAAAAGGTAAAAAGTAGAGGAGTGAGAATTACCATTATTATTTGTATAGCATTTAATGGAATGAAAATAGCGTATAACAAACCTGCTATAATAATGCTTGGAATAAGTATACAAATATTTGGCATTATTTTTGCTAAAAATATTTGATTAGTATTTGTAGGAGACGATTTTAGTATCCAAAGATTTTTGCCTTCCAAAGATATACTACAACAACTTACAAGTGTAGTACTACACATAAACATAGTTATAAGGCAAATGATACCAACAAATATATCTGTATCAATGTTTGTTCCAAAGAAAGACATAATATTTTGCATGCCAAAGATAGGCACTAGTATAGATAATACTAAAATAAAAATAGGTCCTATGATTGTGTTTGTTAGATAAATAGGTGTGCTAGTATATGCACTCCATTCTTTTTTAAGTAGACTAGAAAATCCTGTTTTTGAATATGTAAATTTTAAATTTTTTGAATTGCTCATATAAGAAATATTACTTTTACCATAATTTAATGAATAAGATAATATGCCTATAGCAAAAGGAATAACGGTTACAAGAAGAATAATTAGCATAGACAATAAATCTTGATTTAGCGTAAAGTTTAATAAAGCATTAGTAAGTGGTCTATCTGCAAAATATTCGCTTAAACTAGATGCTTCTTGGTAGCCATAACTAAAAGTTTTAGTAAATAGCAATGCGAAAACTATTATAAAGATTAGTACAGAAGTTAAAGACTTATAAAGATTAGCATTTTTTGTTTTATTAAATAGTTTTGCTACGATAAAATCACAAATGTAAGTAATGCCTACAGAGAGTAAGGGTAATAGAAGTATACTTAAAATAGCACATAAAAGAATTAAGATATTAAAACCTTCAAAAATAAAATACATAATAATGAAAGGCAATATAAATATAAGGGTAAAAAATAAGTCAAAAATATATTTGCTTATTGTCTTATATAGGACAATTATTTTTTTACTTATAGGCAAAGAAAGAAGCAAGTTGTCATCTTTTTGCACTCTAGAACCTGTGATACGCATAACGCTAAGTATAACAAGAAAAGAGATAGTTGTAATATATGCGTTGAAAATGCACATAGAAGAAAGCCCTAATGGAGAAAAACTAACAAACATAGTCCATGCTTGAAATGAGTAAAGAGCAATAATTGCTAAAACGCCAATAACAAGTAAAGAAAGTGCGCCTAAAGTGCTTATTTTCTTATTTTTACCTTGCATTGTGCCTATTAATTTTAAAAAACTATATTTAATTAAAATTAAAAAGTTATTCATTGTTTGTCTCCAAAAATACATTTTCAAGCGAATTGTCTTTCTTTATTTCGCTCATTGTTCCATTTTTTATTATTTTTCCATCTTTTATAATCGCTACTTTATTGCATAACTTTTCTGCAACTTCAAGCACATGAGTAGAGAAAAATATTGCTCCGCCATTTTGAGTAAAGTCTTTCATTATGTTTTTAAGTGTGTAACTTGCCATAGGGTCAAGTCCAACAAATGGTTCATCCATAACAAGTAATTTAGGAGAGTGTACAAGTGCGGAGATAATAACAAGTTTTTGTCGCATACCATGAGAATATGAACTGATTAAATTATTCAATTCATTGTATAGACCTAATTGAGTAGCGTATTTTTTTGTAAGTACTTCTCTTTCTTTTTTTGGGACTTTATAAATATCTGCTATAAAATTTATGTATTGTATTCCTGTTAAAGATGAGTATATGTCCGGATTGTCTGGTATGTATGCTATAATTTTTTTAGTTTCTATTGAGTTGTTTTTAACGCTTATGCCATTTATTAATATATCGCCTTTTGTTATATCGTTTATCCCTACTATACTCTTAATAGTTGTTGTTTTACCTGCACCATTATGTCCAATGAAAGCAAATATATCGCCTTTTTCTATTTTTAGGTTTATGTTGTCTGCACCTATTTTACCATTTTTATATATTTTGCTGTAGTTTATAAGTTCTAACATATAATCTTCCTTTTTTATATATTTTCTAATTATAATTATAATAATAAATAATCAAAAGTACAACATTTAAAGCCTTTATAATGCAAATATAATAAAATATTGTTTTAAAATAGAATTTTTTGCATAAAATAATCATATATTTAACATTTGAAAAATATTTGAAGAATTTTTCAAGACAAAAAAATTTTAATGTTGTATAGTTGAATTATAAAGGAGGTATAATTATGAAAAATCAAATAACTAATAAAAAAACTGGAGTTATTGCAAGTATACTATTAGCGCTTGTAGTTGTTGCTTGTTTTGTATGCTTGGTAGCGTGTGGCGAAAAAGACAAATATATAATTGAACAATCAAATACAAAAGTTGATGGTGTTACAATTACAGTAAATCAAGATTTAACTAAAAAGAAATTTTCTACAGAAGCTGGAGACTCTGAAGCAAGAGTAAATCAGTTTGGAAAATATGGTGAACTTGATTTAATTACTATTAATGTTAAAGGTACAGTGTCTAAAGCAGATTGTGCAAAGAATGCTGTTGCTAGAGATGCTAATGGTGATCCTGTAGGAACAGATGGCGTAGTTAATTATTATACAGATTACTTTACATTAAAAATTAAAGTTGATGAAAGTGTAACTAAGTTAAGTGTTGACGATGGCTTGCCAGCAAAGGACATTACAGAAATAACAAAACAAGAAGATGGTTATTATACTGAAAACATACAATGGCTTCTAGGCGATGCAAATAAGTCAAATTGGCAAATTTGCGGAAATGCAACTTCAAATGATGGCTACTTCTACTTTGCATTTATGAATGACAATGAAGAAATAGTAAATCAATATTTTGTTAAAGTTGTATACGATGTAACATTTGTAGATTAATCAAATATTTTCAACCATATTAGAAAAAAATAAAATAAACCATATAATAAACTGAAATAAAAGGAATTACAATTAAAGTAATTCCTTTTTTATAAAAATATGTATGCTTTAGTTTTATGACTTGTATTTTTTTAAAAGTGATAAAGTCTATTAATTAAACAATCTATTAAAATAGGGTGTATTTTTTGTGCAATACAAAATTTGGCTAAAAATGAAAATAGTGTATAATTATATAAAACTTATAATAAAAGGTAGCATTATGGGTGATAGATATATAACAAAACTAAAAAAAGAAGAATTGTTAGAATATATTAAACAAAATAATCCTTACAATGTAGATTGTAATTCTAAATTATACAAAGTTAGATATAGCGAAAATAATAGAAATGATAAAAACTTTTTACATTTTAGTCATAGATTAAAACGCTTTATAAAAAATAGGAATGAAGATATTTTATTTAATGATATTACGGAAAATAAATATGATTGTGTTGGTGAAATTTGTTATAACGATTATGATATAAATCTTTTCATAAAATATATAGGTGTTTTATATTTGAAATTTAACAACAATAACATTACTATGAATGCTGACCCATATATGATTTTAAAAGAAAAATATCGCAAATATGTCTATGAAAATTTACCATATATTTACAGGGAAAAATATTTACAAGAATTAAAAGAATATTTGCTTGAAAAAATAGATAAAAAAAATAAGATTTTTACATATGGAGATTTTGAAAATCCTTTTAAAATTAAAGTCTTCAATAAACTTAAATGAGTATTTATTTTTTAAAAGGGAAAAAAATAATAAGTGGATTAGTAATAAAGACTATGATGTTGTGTATTTGCAAAATGAAGAAGATGTAGATTTGTCTATTACTGCAATAAAAAAGGATATTCCTTATATATTGTTGATGAAGTACAGGCTTTTGTTGAACTATGGCAAAAATATGTTGAAATTAAAAAAAGAAATTATAGAATTAAATCTAAAAAAAATGCTTTTACGTATTTCATTAATCAATACTATAAAGAAGGTCAAGATGTGAATGAAGTAATGTTGAAGGTGATTCGCATCTTTAAAGATAAAGAAAAATATGAAGATTTTGAAGAAGGTAAGAATAGAGTTAATTATGATAACAAAGATTTATCATTATCATAAATCTTTATAAATTAATTGCATATTATATAATTATATGGTATATATTTAGTGTAAAAAGGAGAAAGATTATGAATGCTTATTTAATACCTATATTGATTGTTTTAGGTATACTATTATTAATATTTTTCTATGCTAGTTTTGTGCGCTCTTATGCAAATAGTATAACTACTTGGTTTGCTATAAAAAAATTAGATATAAATAAACCTTTAGAAGATTATGCAAGACTTTTGTTAGATGAACATGGGTTACAAGATGTGCAAGTAAAAAAAGTTGGTTTTTTTGCAAGTATGTTCATAGGGAATACCTATAAAGTTTCTAGCAAAACTATAAGAATAAGTTGGTTTGCTGCAAGACATTCTTCAGTGACTACTCTTGCTCAAGTTTGTCGTATGGTAGGTCTTGCAAAAATGCATAGTGATGGTGTAAAAGGGCTAAAAACAGTTGAATTTAATAGATATTTTGGTTGGCTCCCTGTACTTCTTTTACCGCTTATTATTATAGGTCTCATTTTAGATTTGATTTTTATGGAAAGCATTGGACTATATAGTATAATATTTACTTGTATCGGACTTGCTATTACTATTTTCTCTTTCATTATTTCAATGATTGCTTTAAAAAGAGAGTTAAGAGCATATACTATAGGTGAAGAAATAATTACAGCTATGGGAATACTTAATGATGAAGAAACAAAGAAAATAGGAAAATTGTATTCTGCATGGAAGAGACTAGTGGTAATAAATGCAATATTTAATGCATTTGAAGTAATATATTTTATATTAAAATTAATTTTGCAAATTTTAAGTTCTGCAATAAAGAGGGGTTAGTATATGAGTGATAAAAAATTTTTACAAAGTGGGACTAAGACTTCGGTTGTTGTAATAAGTGTTATTATTGCTATATCACTACTTGTCTTAGTTATTACAGGATTGATTACAGGTAGTTTTTTAAACGTATCTGTTGTGGGCTCAAGTGTAATTGTTTTTATTGTTAGTATTTTTTTAGGTTCCGTACAAATAAAAGTTTTTGGAGATTATAAAAGACAAAGTAAGCTTCTTTGCGCAGATGGTATATTCTATATTTGTTTAACTATTTTAGTTGCAATTAGTGCCTTGGTTTTTGTTGCTATTCCAGATGCACAATTTGATTTAAGATATATAATATTTTTCTTTGTTTTAGTATTTGCTTTATGGAGAATATTAATTGCAATTATTGGCTTTAAAAACAAATATTATACTGCTCCATTTGAACTTATTTTAGCTGTGTTTTGGATTGTAAGCGGAGTGGGAGTATTGTTGAGTGTTGATATTGCTACAGAAAATGTTGGAGCATATTTAATGTGTTCATCTAATTATTTATTAGGTGCATTTAGTGTCATCTATATGTTATATGCGTATATATTCCGTGAACCAAAGTTTTTAGAAACGCAAGAAGGTTTTAAAATTTTAGAAAAAGAAAATATAGAAAGACAACAGAGATTAAATAGATTTAATGGTTCTTATAATAATTTTAGTGAAATAAATGACAAAGATGATAAAGATAATGCAGATAATCTTGAAGCAAAATTGAATAAACTAAAAAATCTTAAGGATAATGGTTTTATTAGTGAAGAAGAATATAGTAAGAAAAAGAAAGAACTATTAGATAGTGAATTTAATTAATAAAAAATGTGTTTTGTGCTAATAATGCATGAAACATATTTTTTATTAAAGTAAATAAATTATAGAAAAAATTTTAAAAGTAATAATTTTGTCTAAAAATAAAATATTAAAAAAGTATATTAAGATAACCTAAAAAAAATTTTACCTATTAAAATTTTTGTGATATAATAAAAATAATTGTTTTTAAGGAGGGGTATAATGAGAGATTGTTTTGTTACGGGTGCAACTGGTCATATAGGCAATGTACTTGTTAAAAAAATGCTAGAAAAAGGTTATAGAGTAACTGTACTATGCCTACCAAATGAAGACTTGACTCCTTTAGAAGGTTTAAATGTAAGTATTATATACGGAGATATTACTGATAGAGATTTTGTAATGAAAAGCATACACGAAGGACAAGATGTTTTTCATTTGGCTGCAGCAATTGATATAGATGATGGCGGAAAAGATGTATATGATAAAGTTTATAAGATAAATGTAGAGGGAACTAAAAATATTGTAGATGCATGCATAGAAAATAAAGCAAGGAGACTTATTTACACGAGTTCTGTTCATATAATAGAGCCTGTAAAAGATGTAGTTTTAAAAGAACCTGATGTTTTTGATGATTCTAAAATTTTTGGAAATTATTCAAAAACAAAAACTATTGCTACAAAATATGTAATAGATAAAAGTAGAGAAGGTTTGATAGATGCTGTAGTAGTTTATCCTGCTGGTGTTATAGGGCCATTTGATTATAAAATATCTGAAATGGGGCAAGTTGTATTAGATTATTTAAATGGAAAACTTGCAGGATATGTTAAAGGCGGTTATAATTTTATAGATGTCAGAGATGTATGTGATGCAATAATAAATGCTGGAGAAATAGGAAAAAGCGGAGAGGGTTATATACTTTCAGGAACTGAATGCTCTATAAAGGAAATGATTGTGTGCCTTAATACTGTCTTAAAGAGAAAAAAATTGCCTCCAAAATACGCTTTATGGTTTTTAAAAATGTTTGCAAAACTAAGTAATGCTTATTATAAGGCAAGAGGTAAAAAACCTGTGTTTAGTGAGTTTTCTTTATATACATTAAATGCTAATGCAAATTTTTCAAATAAAAAAGCTGTAGAAAATTTGGGTTTAAAAACTAGGGAAGTAATAAAATCATTTAAAGATGCTGTAGATTGGTTTATAGTAAATAAAAAAGACTTAATAAACTTTAATAAAATAAAAGATTATGAACCTAATCAAAATATATCATTAAATTAAAAACTTTGTAATTAAGATAAAGGGGAATATTTCTCATGGAAAAAAATAATGGTTTATCAATGTGTAAAAAAACTAAAAATACTATATTTGCTCTGTCGCTTATAATGAGCATAGGCTTTCCTGTTGGTATACTTTTTATTATTTTTGGATTTTCAAATTCTAGTAAAAGTTTTCTTTTTACGCTTATGGCGGTTTTAGGTATCATTTTAGTAGTACTTGGCTTTTATGTTATGCCTATAATGTGGGTTAGATTTGCTCATTATTCATTTGTGCAAAGAGTGGTTATAGCAGTAACCGAAGAGCATATATATAATGTTAAAGAATTGGCGGGATTGTTAAATAAAAAAGAACAAGAGATAAAAGATGTAATACATTTTTGTATAAATAAACGCTACATTACTGGTGTGAAGTTTGAAAATGGAGTTTTAGAAAATATACATAGAAAAGAAAGTTCTGGTAAAACTTACAAATGTGATTCATGCGGTGGTATGATGATAAGAGAAGATAAAGAACTTGTGTGTCCTTATTGTGGTTATAGAAAAATGTAGAATGGGTATTGACATTTTTTAATTATATGGTAAAATCAAAATGTAATTTAATTTTTAAGTTACAATTTGTTTTGTTGTTTTTTGTTTTATAATACATAAAAAAGAAAAAGTGAAAACTTTTTCTTTTTTAAAATAGGAAAATAAAAACATAAGTATTTTTACAAAATGATAAGTTTCTTTTGCTTTCAAAAAAAACTTGTATCTTAAACTTTTTCTGATTATTTTTTGCAATGTATATTGTAATGTTGTGTTATTTTTAACAAAACTATATAATTAACTTATAATATGAATAAAAAACATTTTTACTATATGCGATGCAAATAAAAACTAATAAATAGTCATAGTTTCACTATCGGCTATTTTTATGGTTATTTATTACATAAAATATCTACAACATTAATAATTTCTTTCTTTTTTTGTTTAGCATATTTGTATGCAAGTTCAGTTCCAGATTTTGGTTGATAGTAAGCAATACTTCTTTTAGAATATTTACGCATTTTTGGTTCATAATTTTCATTATAATAAAAAACACAAATATCACTATCATTAATCATCGCTTGATTTCTTATTACATAACTTGCTCTACCTGCAATCCATTTATTTTTAAATTCTACTTCTTCATCTACACAAAGTAAATGAACTTCTTTTTTATGTAAATGGCTATAAACTGCTTCCCAATATTTTTTTTCATTCTCTAATGTACAAGTTTCACTACTACAAGTATAACATTTTCTTTGAATAAAAAAATATTTTGTTTTCAATTCTGTAATAATTTTATGACAAATATAATCAAAATTACTTCTACTACCAAATAAAAAAACTGTCACATTATCATTAACAATTAAATTCTCAAAAAATTCTTTTAATTTTTTTAATTTTTCATCATTAAACTTAGCATTTCTATGCCCAATAATACAAGTTTTTTTGCTTATCATTATTCCTCCAGAGTGTTTGTAAATGTAAAAAATTTTTTATTATATAATTTATTATAACACACAATAGAAGATATATCTTCTATTTTTTAAAAATTGTTTTGCTAAAATTATAAAAGATATAACTTTGGGAAAACTATAATTATGAAATTAGAAGAAGCAATAACAAAAAGAATATATAATCTATGTGATGAACGGGGAATAACACCTAATAAGTTGGCAACATTAGCTGGAATGCCTGCGGGTTCATTAAAAAGTATTTTTTATGGAAAAAGTAAAAACACAGGAACAAGAACAATACTTGATATTTGTCAAGCATTAAATATTTCGCTCTATGATTTCTTTAATGATAATTTATTTAAAGACAAAGATTTAGAGGGTACATATTAAGACTAAATGTTAATATAAAATATTTAGTCTTTTTTATTATCAAACTATAATACTAAACTTTTTCTTTTTTAGTTTAATCTTTGTTATGTGATTGTCAAAATAAAAAAATTGTGTTATATGTATAATATATTGATATGATATATAATTTTAAAATTTGAATTAAAATTAAAATTAAAAAGAAAACAACATGTTAAAATAGGAGGAAATATGAGTTTAATAGATGATATTATTTCAAAATGTGCTAAAAAAAATGTAAAACTTGAGGCAGAAGAAATAAAAAAGGCTATAGATGCTTTAGATATTATGCTAACTAGGTCATACTCAAAGTATAGCAATATAAAAGTGGCTTGTGTTTTATGTTTTAAAAACGGGGATATAGTAGGAGGTTGTAACATTGAAAATTCTAGTTACTCTCATACAGTTTGTGCTGAAAGATGTGCAGTGTTTTCTAGTTTATCTCAAGGAAAAGATTTATCACAAGTAAAAGCAGTGTATATAACATCTAGTGAAGATTCGTATTTTTATCCTTGCGGTGCTTGTAGGCAAGTACTAAAAGAATTTGTTTCGTTAAGTGTTCCTATTATAATTTTGAAAAAACCAAAAAATATATATAATGGAAATAGTGAAGTGCACACATTGGGCGAACTTTTCCCTTGTCCTTTTAGTTTGTAAAAGATATGAAGATTAAAGATTTTTTTATTAGCCTAGTTCTTATGGCTATTTGTTTTTTAATAAAGCAGATAATAAGTAAAAATGTTGCAATTACTAGTAATGCTGAAATAGATTACTATATATATTTTTCTATTACTGTGATTTTATTGTTTTTTACACTTAAGAGTTTTATCCAGTCGTTTATAGGGGATAAGGATAAGAAAGAAAAAGATAATGTTTCTAGTGCAATACAAAACCTTGTAATGTATGTGTCCTTGTGCGTTGTTGCCGTTTGTATATGGTATGTAATGAATTGGGTATATTTTTACATTATATTTGCTTGTTTTGTTTTAGCGTATATAATTGTGTACGCATTAAAGTATAGAGAAAAAGAAGTTATTCGTAAAGAAAGTAAAAAGGTAAAAGAGGTAGTTTATAAACTCTATAACATAAAAGTAAGGCATATTAAAGGTATAGAATGTACTTATGGTAAAACAAAACAGGAAGATAATAAAAACAATGATGTTTTTAATAAGAAAATATTTTCATTTCAAGATAAAAAGAAATCATATTTTCTACTTGTCTTTAAAGAAAATGATAAAATAGCAAAAAATTTTTTAGAAATAGTAAGTAAAACTGATTTTGTACTCTTAAAAGATGAGTTTGAATGTATTTGTAATGTAAAATGTTTAGTATTGACTTTTAAAAATTATGAAAAAACTATTGAGCGTGCTTTTGATAAACAAAAAAATGTAAAAAAGACAAAAATATACAATTATGAAAAAATAGTATGCAAATTGTATAAAGATATGTTAGTATAATATATACTTTATTTATGATTTTGTAACAACTATTTTCAAAAAGGGTATTGATTTTTTGATAAAAAAAAGTATAATTGAAGTGAGGTGAATCCTATGAGTCAAGATAAAATAAATTTTCAAGCATTCAAAAGTGAAGAGCAAAAGAAAGAGAGTGAAGAAGTTGTTGAAAAAAGTTTGCAAGATGGGATAAAACAAGAAGATGCTGAAATGAAAAATTTTGAAGTCAATGGTGAAACTGCAAATGACATGAACGATGAAGAATTTGAAGAAGAGGTTTTGCCTTATATAAGGGTTGATTGTGAAGAAGGATACATTTACGATGAAGATGAGATAAGGACTTTTAGAGTTTCTCAAACTAGAGATGTTGCTTTAAATTATCTATTAGGTGATTATGATGAGCAGGGCAATTATATAATAAGTCAAGACATTTTGCATTCTTTAGTAAACTTAAATAAAAGAATAGATAATGGTTTTGGCGAAGTTATATTTTTAGAGTCTATATACAAGTTTGAACAAAAAGGCGCTTTGCGGTTTAGTTTATCTTTTGTAAGTGCTGAAAATAATCAACAAACTGCAGTACTTAGAGTATTAGAGCAGATAAAAAAATTAAATGGTTATGTAATAAATACTCATTCATATGTAGTGGCGACATATACAGATGTGAATGATGAAAACTTTTTAAGTAAAGTTTATAAAGTTTTTCATATCCTTAAAGATGAGGGAGAAGGTAAAGACGACCCTGAACTTGTAAAAGCAATAATTATGCGAATAAGATTAGTACAAGTTTATCAAGAATTTATGCTTGAAGGATTGCAAGAAATAGAAAAGCAATACTTCTTATCTAGAATAGAACTTTTAAAAGACCCTAAGTATGAAAAGATACTAAATGAATTTGCAAGGTTAAGAGCAAAAGCAGGGCAATTTTATGATGAAAATCATGCACTATATTATCTTTTTCAAAATCAACTATTAGATATGGCTCTTGAAAATATGCAGTATATGGACAATGAGTTGTATCTAGTTGCATTTGAAGATTTAAGACCTGCAATGCAATCTTATGCGACTATTTGTGAGCAGAAACATATACAAGATTTAGAAAAAACCGCACAAAAATTGAATCTAGAACAAACACCTAAATTGGGAGCAAGTGCAAAGAAAGTAAAGAAAGGTAAAGCAAAAGGTAAATCTCAAGGTAAAAAAGGTGGAAAAGGTAAGAAAAAAGGCGGTAAAGATAAGTCTGGCGGAGGAAAAGCACCTGATGCAAAAAGTAAAAATAGTCAAAGTTTGGGTAGAGGTGGCATAACTTCTGCTTATGGCGCAATAACTAGTAGTAAGCATAGAGATGCATCTCCACAAAATGTTTTTTTTAAGATGGGCGGAAACGGACAAAACCTTGAAATGAATAGATAAAAAAGGAGATACACATGTCTACTTTCATAAAAAGAATGAAAAAAAGTGAGATACAATATCCTGATAAACCAATAAGAAGAATATGTCTTTTGACAAATCAAACTGCTATATATGACTTGGGACCTGATAATAAGAGAACTGATTTTGCAGAGTATTATACTCCTGTAGGATATGTGAAAAGAGGGTTTGTGAAGCAGATTTCAGATATAGGAACAAAAGAACTATATGGATATTTGTACGATTATAGCAGTAAAGAGGATTTTGATAAAAATAATAATGGATTTTCTGCATCTTATTATGATACAAAAAAAGGCATTATTAAAGAGTTGTCTGTAATGAATGGAGATTCTACATTGTGTTCTAGTGATGCATTTAATGATAATATGGCTTTGATGTTTGTAGAAGATGGAACAGATATAACTTTTGGTGAGTATGATGCAGAGCAACTCAGTTCTTCCTTTTTGCCTGGAGATAAAGTAGTTATACCTTGTTTGCGTACTCAATGTAAAGAAAACTATTATTCATTTTTTCTTTCAACATTTTCAAAGTGTTATAGAAATATTATGTGTACTGCGAAAATGACGCTACCTGCCTTATACTATTGCCAAGATGGCTATATATTAAAGTATGAAAAAAAAGATGATGCAGGTAATGTAAATATTACTGATTATGGAGAAGATAAAGCAAAAACAGATGAAGTAGTAAATTTTATGAAATTCAAAAGGCAAGAGTATTTTAGAAAACTTAAAGAAAGAGAAGAGCAAAGGGAAAGAAAGAGAAAGAAGCGTGATAATAAAGTTCAAGAAAGAGTAAAGTAGAGATTAAAATCTAGTTTTTAAAAAGGATAGTGTATTTATGTACATTATCCTTTTTTCATCAAGTATACATTTATTTAAAACAAATATTAAATGTAATATCATTAAAAAAGCTTTTCAATATTTTTATTGTAAGATTGATAAATGATTATATCAAATTACCTATAAAAAACTTTTTCTTTCCTTTTCTTATTACTATTGTATTTCCATCTAATGTATCTTCCTTTGTAATATTTCCTTTATCTTCATTTATAATGTCGCCATTCAAAGATATAGCGTTACTAGATAGCATTTCTCTTGCTTCTCTTTTTGAACTACATATTTTAGCGTTTACTAAAAGGTCTACAATGTTTGTACCTAATTCAAAAGTGAAGTTTGGCACACCTTTTAAAGCGATGATTAAATCTTTAGGTTGTATTTTTTTAATGTCGCCTTCAAAAAGTTTTTCGGAGATGTATACTGCTTTATTGTATTCTTCTTCGCCATGTAAATCGCAAATAACTTCTTTAGCAAGTGCTTTTTGTGCTATACGCAAATTAGGATTTTCAAAATGCTTTTTCTCTATATCTTCAATTTCTTCTTTAGATAGGAATGTAAAGCGTTTTAGGTATGTTATTATCATACAATCTTCGCTATTTAGTAAAAACTGATATAACTCGTATGGAGAAGTTTTTTCTTTATCTAGCCATAAAGCATTTCCTTCGCTTTTACCAAACTTCTTACCATGAGAGTCTGTAACAAGAGGCATAGTAAATGCGTATACTTCCTTACCTAATGTTTTTCTAATAAGTTCTATACCTGTTGTAATATTGCCCCATTGGTCAGAGCCTCCGACTTGAAGTGTTACATTTTTTGTTTCATAAAGGTGTTTAAAGTCTAATCCTTGCAATATATTGTAAGAAAACTCTGCATAAGATATCCCTACTTCAAGTTGCTTTTTAATTAAGTCTTTACTTAAAAGATAATTTACGCTTATATTTTTACCATAATCTCTTAAAAAATCTAAAACATTTATATCTTTTATCCAATCGTAATTATTTACAACTTCGTATGGGAAAATCTTTTGTATTTGTGCTTTTAGTTTATCAAAGTTTTTTAGTATTGCTTCTTTGTCTGCAAGTTTTCTTTCTCCTGTTCCTCTAGGGTCTCCAATAAGAGCAGTAGCTCCGCCTACAAGTAAAATAGGAGTGTGTCCTGCTTTTGCTAATCTTTTAGTTATGTGGAAAGAAGAATAATGACCAAAATGTAAACTTTCTGCTGTAGGGTCAGTTCCAATATAGAAAGTTAAACCGCCTTCATTTAATTTTTTCTCTAATTCTGGGCTACTTATATCTTGTATTATGCCACGCCATTTTAAATCTTCGTATAGTGTCATATATCTACTCCTATTAAAAAAATATAGTGTAGTGTAGCACATAAAAACAAAATATGCAACATTTTTATATTTTAGTTACTATGTTTCTCTAATTTTCATATAAGCATATGTATATGAAATTTGTTAAAATATTTTATTGTTTTAATATTATGCTTTATTATTTCGTATATATTTGCTATATTATACTTAAAGGAGATAAACATGGATACAACTTTTCAAACATTGACACAAAAAACTATAAGCAGTAAAGATATTTGTTACATACTTTTAAAAAATAATGTTTTGTCATTATATAATAGTGTGCCTGCTTATGAAATGGATATTTGCGGTAAAAAAATTATAGACTGGACTAGAAGTGCTTTAGATGGTAATGAAGTAATAGAAGTGGATTACACATTGCAAGATAATGTATTTGATTTAGTATTAAAACATGCAAAAAATAAAAGTGTAGTTTGTGTATTATATGCAGATACTCCACTTTTAACTAAAGTTGTATTGCAAGATTTATGGAACAT
Organism: uncultured Christensenella sp.; assembly: GCA_949292875.1. Lineage (GTDB taxonomy): Bacteria > Bacillota > Clostridia > Christensenellales > UBA1242 > CASFBJ01. The sequence continues at coordinate 12,947 of CASFBJ010000011.1, read as the reverse complement.
ATATACATCTAATGGTGGCGGTGTATGTAAGTTGCCAAGGGGTTATATGATAGAATTGCAATCGTTAAAAAAAGGAATGTCTATAATGGATATACAAAAGATAGGCGAAGGATTTGCGAAAGAGTTTTTTGCAGTAACAAATCTGTATGCATATAATGAAGTGCAAAATATTATGCGAGATAGAATAGTTGCTTATCATATGGAAAATGGAGTAATATTTAGAGATAGTAAAACTGTTTATATAGATGCAGATGTAGAGATAGGAGAAGGAACTATTATTTTCCCTAATAACTATATTTATGACCAAAGTGAAATAGGCAAGGGCTGTGTGATTTTGCCAAATAATACAATCATAAGAAGCAAAATAGGGAATTATTGCAAATTAAACGGTGCATACATAGAACAATCTAAAATAGAAAGTAATGCAGAGATAAACGCTTATACAAGATTAATAAATGTAACACAAGGATAAAAGGAAAATTTTATGATAGCAGTAGTAGGATTAGGAAATATAGGAAACGGTTTTAAAAATACTTATCACAATATGGGATTTATGGTGGCGGATGAACTAGCAAAAAGGCTTAATGTTAAGTTTGATATAGATAAGTGTAAAGCGAGCATAGCAAAGACAGAATATGAAGGTGAAGAAGTGCTTATAGTCAAACCTAAAACATATATGAATAATAGTGGTATTTGCGTAAATGAGATAATGAGAAAGTACAAGGTAAAATCGTACAATATAATTGTCGCAGTAGATGATATAGACTTAGAGTGTGGAAAAGTGCGTTATAGGCAAAGTGGAAGTTCTGGGACACATAATGGGCTTAGAAGCATAGTTAAGGAAATAGGAAAAGAAGATTTTAAGAGAGTAAAAATAGGTGTAGGTAGGGACTTAAGTATGAGATTAGATGAATATGTGTTATCTCATATAGACCCTTATAAATTACAAATATTAAAACAAAGTGTAGATACCGCTTGCGAAATGATATTAGATATAATTGCTAAAAAAAGCATAGGTAATGAAACAAAATAAACTCTAAAAAGCAGTGTGAATATTATGCAAAAACAAATTAATGAATTTTTAAAACAAAACAGTGAAGCCTATAAAAAATTGTTAATAGGCGGGAAATATGATGTAAAGGGTGCGCAAATGGGGGAGCGTATCTTTTTTGCTTCAAATGTGGACAAACCTTTACTATATATAGTGTCTAGCGCAAAGCAAGCACAAGAAGTAAAAAGGCATTTTGTATCATTAGGTAAAACAGTACAGGTGCTTACAAGTTTTTTAGATTCTTTAGCGTTTCAAATGGCAAAGCCTTATGGTTATGATGAGATATTAAATGCGTTACAATTGCTTACTTTGAAAAAGATTGATGTAATAGTTGCGTGCGTTCAAGTTTTATTGCAAAGAGTACCTAATAAAAAAGACTTTATAAAAAATGCAATGAATTTAAAAATTGGGAATGAAATAGATTTTAAATTGCTTTTTTCAAATCTTACAAAATTAGGTTATACAAAAGTAGATGAAATAACAGATTTAGGTGAATATAGACTTCGTGGAGATACACTAGAGATATATCTACTAAACTATGATGACATAATTAGGATAGAGTTTTTTGATAATGAAATAGAAAACATATTTAGCATTGAAAAAGAAGATTATAAAACAAAAGAAAAGTTGGACAGCATAGACATTTTGCCTTATTCTTTTGTTTTAGATGATTTTCAAAAAGAAGATGATAAAGATATATTATATTATTTGCCTAAAAGTGAGCATGCTGTATCAAACATTGCTTCATGGTTTGAAGAAGACTATATTATAATAGACGAACCTAGTAGGTGTTATAGTGTACTTAAAAAAGCATATGAAGATGTGCAAACAGATATAATAAGGCGAATAGGTGAAAAAATTTTAGATAAGTTTTACACGAATCTATATATATCTGTGGATAATTGCAAATTTAATGTATGTAAAAATGTTATAGCATTTGAGTCATTGGATATAGGTAATGCCTTTTTCTTTAGTAGGGCAAAATTATACTTTAGTTGTCCTACGCACCTAAAATATGGTAATGATACAACGCAAATGTATAAAGATATTCAGTACTATGATAGGCAAAACTTTACTATAGTCATTTGTGTTAGTTCTAAACAAGCAGAAGACATAGTAGCGCATAGGTTAAAAGATTTGCATTTAAGTTATAAGATTACAGACATTTTGCAAAAAAATCAAATAAACATTATGCGTAGTAATGTGGAAAGCAGTTTTGGATTTTTAGACCAAAAACTTATTGTATTGTCTACTCAGTCTTTTGATGGATATAGACTTAAAAAAGTGGATAATGTGGATAAGGCACGAGTATTTTACTTACCTAAAGTGGGCGATTATGTCGTGCATGAAAATTATGGTGTTGCTAAATGTGTGCAAATAAGCAGGCTTAATTTTGGCATAAGTGAAAAAGATTATTTTGTATTAGAGTATGCCAATGGTGGCGTGCTATATGTACCTACTGAGCATGTAGACCAGTTGTCAAGTTATATAGGCGAAAAAGAACCTAAGTTAGACACATTAGGTAGCGATAGTTTCAAAAAAGCAAAAGCGAAAGCAAAGGATAGTGTTAAAAAACTTGCTTATGATTTGAAAAAATTGTATGCAATAAGAGAGAGTAAACAAGGATTCAAATATGAAATAAATCAAAGTTTATTGCAAGAGTTTGAAGACAGTTTTGGATTTGAACTTACTACTGACCAAAAGCAAGCAGTAGAAGAAGTAATTAAAGACATGAGTTCGGGCAAAATAATGGATAGACTTGTTTGTGGCGATGTGGGTTTTGGCAAAACTGAAGTTGCAATGATTGCTACATTTTTAACGGTATTAAATGCGAAACAAGTTGCTATATTAGTTCCAACAAGTATACTGTGTCATCAGCATTACATTTCATTCAAAAAAAGATTGCTTTCTTTTGGCATAAAAGTAGAACAATTAAGTAAGCTTCAATCTTCTAGTAAAAATAAAGAAGTAATTGAAGGCTTAAAATCAGGAGATGTAAATGTAGTATGTGGTACTAAGAGAATGCTTAGCAAAGATGTATCTTTTAGTGATTTGGGGCTACTTATACTAGATGAAGAGCAAAGATTTGGAGTTAATGATAAAGAGAAGATAAAAGAGATAAAAAAAGATGTTAATGTTCTTACATTGTCTGCAACTCCTATTCCTAGAACATTAAATATGTCGCTTATAGGAGTAAGAGATATAAGTTTAATAACGACTCCACCAAAAAATAGACAAGCAGTACAAACAATAGTTTGTGAAGAGCAAAAGAGTTTTATATTAGAAGCATGCAAGCGTGAAATGCAAAGAGGCGGACAAGTACTTATTGTTTACAATAGAGTTGTAGATATAAATGTAGTTGCAAGTGAGATAAAAAGGTTATTGCCTGAAGCAAGCATAGGTATAGCGCATGGACAAATGAGAAGTAATGAACTAGAGCAAGCAGTACTAGACTTGTATGAAAATAAAACTCAAATAATGGTTGCTACATCACTTATAGAAAATGGCATAGATTTACCTATGGCAAATACTCTAATTGTTTTAAATGCTGGAAATTTTGGCCTTAGTCAATTGTATCAACTTAAAGGTAGAGTTGGTAGAGGAAATAGGCTCGCTTATGCTTATTTTATGTATAAGAAAGAACAAAATTTAACACAAAATGCCTATGAAAGACTTAAGGCAATAAAAGAATTTACATCTTTAGGTAGTGGTTTTAAACTTGCTATGCGAGATTTGGAACTTAGAGGCGCAGGAGATATATTGGGCGCAAATCAACATGGACATATAGCAAAACTTGGTTATGATATGTATTGCAAACTTCTTGAAGAGGCTTTAAATGAAATAGACGGAGAAAAAGTGCAAGATAAAAAAGAAGTAAAAATAGATGTTACACTACCAGCATTTATCCCGCACACATATATAGAACAAGAAGATGAAAGAATAAAGATATACAATCAAATTTCAAGGCTTCAAAATAAAGAAGAACAAATATCATTAATTAATCATTTGCAAGATATATATGGTAGCATTCCTAACGAAGTATATGCTTTAGCGGAAATAGGCTTGCTAAAAAACATTGCTCAAAATTACAACATAAAACGCATTATATTAAAGAATAGTTACGCAAGTATAGAGTTTTATGAATTAGATGGTAATATTTTAAATGAGCTTGTAAAGATTGGATTTAAAAAAGATGTAACAATAAGTAATAAGTATGAACTAAAAACAAATATACAAAGTAAGCAAATTTTGCATGATTTGCTTTTACAATTTTTAACTTTTTAATTATAAAAAACTTTTGATTGTAGTTGCTTATTTTAAAAATATTATGTATAATATGTTTAATATGCGATAAAATTTATTATTGTATTAGTTCAAACATTATAGGAGAGAACATGAAAAAGAAAATATTTGCTTTTGCTTTTTGTATGATAACAATTATGTATATGTTTACAGGTTGTTCACTTTTTGTTGAAAATCAAGAAAGGAAACTAAATCAAGTTGTTGCAAGTGTTGGAAATGTGGAAGTTACTTTAGATGAACTTTTAAGAAATTATGCAAATAATGCTCAATCACTTGTGCAACAAGGATACACTGCAGAACAAGCAGTTGAATATTGTCTAACTTCTGTTCTTATTCGTGAAGTAATAGCGGATATAGGTAGAGAAATGGAAACTGACAAAAAGATTACTATATCCGATAAAGACAAAAGTAGTACTATAAGCGATTTGGTAACTTATTTTGGTAGTTTTATGGACGCTTATGCTGAAGAAGTAAGAAAAGATATGGGTTACGACACAACTGTGCCAGATGAAGAAGATGACGCAGAAGGTTTTACAAAAGAAGAAAAATTTGAACCTGCATATAACTATGGTGTACAGGTTGTACAAAATGGTGAAGATAAATCTTATAAAATGGTATTTGATTCTATAGAAAATGATGATGTAGAGTTTATTCAAACTTATGCCGATGTTTACAAATCTTATGAGCAAGGCAAGGATATAACAGATTCATTATTTAAAATACTAGATGATAGTTATGTTGCGGAATTTGGCGATGAAATGAAAGATAGGATTTATGAAGAAATTTCTATTGCCTATAAAACAAGTTATACTTTTTACTCTAAGTATAGTGAAAAACAAATAATAGTTAAAGAAATGACAAAAATGCTTGATGAATATATCAATCAGTTGTATATAGATAAAGTTACAGAGTATTATACTGAAATTGCGGAAGAAGGTGTAAATGCAACTAAGATAGTAAACTCTTACCTAGAAAAATATAATGCTAGTAAGGCATTGTATGAAAATAATATGGACGCTTATGTAAAAGCAATGCTAGAAGATTCTAGTAAAGTGTACTATAGTCCTGATGAAAATGCTTTTGGTTATGTTACTCATGTTTTACTACAATATAGTGATAAACAAAAGAAAGACTTAGAAGAAATGAAAAAAGTTCTTTCAAAAGAAGAATATGAACTTTATGAGAAAAAAGTTGCAGATAAGATAAAAGTAAATGCTTATGATGAAAATGGGAATGTTATAAGAGAAAATGTTCCTGCAGGTGAAGTATTTGAAGAAATAAAAAATGCTGTACTTAGTGCAGATACATTAGAAGAAAGAGCAAAAATTTTTAACAAATATGTATATATGTATAACATGGATCCTGGAATTAAAAATGCTGAAAGAGATTATGTAGTAGGAAGAGAGATAAAAGAAGATAGTGAAACAGATAGTAGAAGTAAAATGGTTGAAAGTTTTACAGACGCTACAAGAAGTTTGCTTGAAGCATATATCTTTGCGCAAGATTATAGCGGTAGTAATTTAATAGGTGATTTGAAAGATAGTGCTGTTATAATGGATAAACCTGAAGATGCTGTAGAAGATGGCAAAGTTTATTATGAAGACTTAAAAGATGGTGAATATGTTGGTTATACAGACGCTTATAATGAGTATATAGATAATGCTATATTTGTTGGAGAAGAAGGCGCTATGTCTGGACTTGTTCTAACAGAACATGGATATCATATAATAATGTTTACAGGAACTCCAAAAAATATAGACTTGACAAGTAGCGAAAATGTTGAACTTGCTAAAAAAATTATAGTAAATGAAATAAAAGAGCAAGACAAGACTTCTACAATAACTGTAGACAATGTTGCATCTATGTTTACAAATGTAGAATTGCAAGCAATGATTTTAAAGTGCTATACAACTAATGCTCATACAAAAGAAACATATCTAGATGAAACACTTACAAGTGTGGTTTCTACTATTTCATTAAATTATTCAAGTGCATTGTATAGTGAATATATATCTAAGTATCAAAATACAAATAAAGCATATAAGATAAATAAAGGACCTTACAAATATCTATATCAAGGTTAAAAAAAAGTTTGGTTATCCAAACTTTTTTATAATTGTATTTCTTGATTTTGTTATAAGAAATTCCTTTTCATCTTTGTAAGATAATAAATTATAAATTATTGTTGTCTATCGTTTGTTTTAGGGCTTTTTATTTTATTTATTACTGTTGATTTTACTTTATTCGCTTTCATTAATAATAGTGGAGAAATATTTTTATCCATATAAGGTGCTAAATCTCTAAAAGGGATAGGCTTTTTGTCATCAATTTGTATAGTTTGTGCTTTTTGTAGATTTTTAAAAAGATGTAATTGATTTTTATTTATTACGAGATTTCCATCTACTTCTTTTAAATTTAAGTCCTTTTTAATTGTGCTATTTCTAAAATCTGCTTCCCATTTTACATAAATAAGATTTGGTATCTCTAGATTATTAGTATTTTTAAAGTTAGCACCAAGTTTTACAGTTTCTAGATTAGTTAGTTTTTGCATAGGTGAATAGGAACAATTTAGATTACCATGTACTATCTTTAAAGAAGATGCGTTGCTAATATTGCTATTGCAAGTTACTAAATCATATCCTACTTCTTCTAGTTTAGGTATACTTTCAATCTTTGAATATTGGAAATTACCATTTCTACCTATAAAACTTAAGTTGTCTATTTTAATGTTTTTTGATTTGTAAAAAATGGCATCATCACTTACTGACCAAAGATTGCTTAAATTAGTTACATTACTTTCAAAGCATATAAGGGATCCAAATACGCATTTCAAATCATCTGCTGATTTAGCATATTTTAAATTAGCATTTCCAAATATTACGGTATAAGGGCAATCTTCTTCTTTTTGAGGGTCATAATTACCAAATAAAATCTTATCTTCTGATATGCAAAAGAATTCGGAAATTTCTTTTTTTACATTTGGCAAAAGAGAGTATAAAGTATTAATTAAATAAATGTTTTCAGTTGAATTATAGTTTTTATACTTATACATACTTGCGTGATTCAAATCGTAAATAAGTGAAAAAACATCTTCACTAATAAATGTGTTGTTTTGAATTTTTTCTATATAATTTTTCATTCTAATATTCCATTCATTGCTTAGCTCACAAAACATATAACATATCTCCTAATTTTTTCTTAATTTATTTTAGCATAAGAATTTGAGTTTGTAAATAGAAAAATTTTTTTTTAAAAAAAGAAAAAGTCTTTAAAAACTTTTTCTCAAATAATTCCAAGTCTATTTAAAGTAAGTAGATTACTAAGTTTTTATAAAGTAAAATCATCACTTTGATTAATTATCGCCTTTTGATTTTTAATTAATTGTTTAAAACAATCAAACGATATTTCTTCTTCATCTAATGCAATAGTTTTTGCGAAAACTAAATTTTTTAAAAGTGATAATTTGCTTTTTTCAATAGTTACTTTTGTTGCGTGATGCAATTTTTCTATATTTTCAATATTGCTATATTTCAGATTTAGATTTCCATTTACATATGTTAAATTTTTTAAACTTTTTATATTACAATTAGAAAAATATCCATTTGCGCCTATTGTATGTAGGGAAGATAGGTCTTGCACAGCACATTGTCTAAAATTTGCATTTCCACCCACAAAAGTTAATTTGCTTAAATCTTGAACTATGCTATTGCTAAAATAGGCATTTTTACCAATAGTAGTAAGATTTTGTAAATCTGCAATAATAGTATCTCTAAAATCTGCATCTCCATTGATTTCTTTTAGTTGGGGTAAACTTTCTAAATTGCTATTTTTAAAATCTACATCGCCACCTATAGAAATTAAACTAGGCAAGGTTCTTAGTTTGCTATTGTAAAACTCTGCATCGTTAACTATGTACTTTAAATTAGGCAAATTATTTAATTGGCTATTACCGAAAAATGCACAACCGCCTATAGTTTCAAGATTAGGCAAACTTAATATTTTACTATTTTCAAAATATACATCATTCGCTATAAATTTTAGGTTTGGTAAATCTAAAATTTTACTATTATATAAGTCGGCATTGCCAAATATATACATAAGATTATCCGCTTTTTTAATGTTTTCAAAAACTACATCACCAAATATAACTTTGTATGGACATTCTTCTTTTTTAGATGGATTATATTCTCCAAAATAAATCTCGCTAGGTTTTATATTTAGATATGTTGCAATTTCGTTTTTTATTTTTGGTAGTTCTTGTATTAATTCATTTAAGTTAGTATTTGCTTGACCATCATGTATTTTGTAGTCTTTGAAAAATAAATCTTTAATAAGTTTGTCTATATCTATTTTATCAATATTACCTAATTGTAAATCTTTTCTATATTGTAGTAGCCTTTCATTCCATTCTTCTTTTTCTAGCCAGTGTAAACCATTTTTTATGTCTTTATTTGTTTTAAGAAAACTAATAGCAACATCTCTATACTCATCTTCTATTTCTTGTGAGGAGTTGTTTTTTAATCCTCTTATTTCATCTAATTCATTTCCTGTCATTTTTACAGCAATTCTAGGTTTCCCGTTGTTATCTACAAAAACATAGAAGTCGCCTTCTGTTAAATGATTGCTAGCATAAGCATTTGTACACCAAGGCGTTTCTGCAACTAGAGCAGTAAGTTTTTCAACATTTTTATTGAAGTTCTCTTCATCTTCTTTTAGACAAGAAAACTTTATCCATTTTCCTTTGTTAAAAGTTTCTGCATCACTTATATCAATTTCGCTATTTACACATACCATTTTTCTATATTCTAATTGTGCATCTTTATACAAATTTTTAAAACTAGTGTAATTTTTTGCTTGATTGTATATGTATTCAAGGGCAACAGTAGGGAAATTCATCATTCCTAATATTGTTTCACCTAATTTTCTCTTATTGACTATAAGCCTTGTATCATTATTATGATAATCTATTCTATATGTTTGAGTTAAAGTTTCTAGTAGCATTAAACATTTAAAAGAAGTAGGATAGTTGCTTTTTTTCATGTTTTCTACTATATTTTTGTATTCTTTGTATTGGTTTTCTCCTAATATTTTAGAAAGCTTTTCTTTTTTTACATTTTCATCAGCAATTGAAGAAGTGTTTTCTGCTTGTTTACTTAATTTGTTGTAAAAGTATCTATCTAGTTCTTTGTTACCTTGAGATTTAATGTAAAATTTTTCTTTACTTTCTGCTATTGCATATAGTTTTTTTAACAAATCTTCTGCATTGTTTTGTATTTTTTCTACTAGTTCACCTTCATTATTTGCTTGTATCTTATTGTTTTGCCAAAAAATAAGGTCCCAATATGATAAGCCAAGATTGTATGTGTTATTTAATTCTAGTTTTCTTTTATCTATATTTAATTCTATCATGATATTTCCTTCTAGAGATAATTAGTAATATGTATTAAAAACTTTTTAAATATTTTCTTAATGTTTTATTTAATCTAAATTATTTCTTAAAAGTTTTTTAAATTCTTCAAATGATATTTCCATATCATCTATTTTACTTTTTCTGCATACTTTATTTTATTGAATATTCATATTAATTATTTAAAAATTTTAATTCTTCTTCCACTTTAAGGCGAGGGAAAAGTGGAGCATTTTTTGTTACTGTTAAATTTTGTAAAGTATTTTTGTATTCATCATTTATATTTTCTAATTTTAGTTCATCTTCATCTATTCCTAAATCTTGTGCTATGCGTTTTGCAGTATCTGGTAAAAATGCTTTAAGTAATGTTGCAACGCTGTATAGTGCAAAATATAGATTAGAGAAGATTGCAGACAATCTTTGTTTATCTTCTTTGTATGACCAAGGAGTAGTTTCTTCTATATATTTGTTTGCATTGTTTATAACATTCCAAATCTCTTGAATAGCATTATTTAACTCTATATCTTCCATTTTTTCTTTTACTTTGCTTGGCATAGATATAATGCTTTCTACAAAATACTTATCTATATCATTTTGAACACTATTTTCACATTTTGGAAGTACACCATTAAAGTTTTGTACAATCATAGCAGTTGTTCTACTTAACAAATTTCCTAAAGAGTTGCACAAGTCATTGTTAATAGCATTAATTAATCCTTCTGCAGAATATTCGCTATCTTTCATAATAGGGCCATTTCTTAAAATATAATATCTTAGTGCATCAACACCATATCTATCGCAAATAGAAAGAGGGTTTACACCGTTTCCCATACTTTTACTCATTTTTGCGCCATTTTTTCCAGTTACCCAACCATGAGCATGAAATCTCTTAGGTATAGGCAAGTCTAGTGCCATAAGAAGTATAGGCCAAATGATTACATGAAATCTAACTATTTCTTTTGCCATTAAATGCAAGTCTGCAGGCCAATATTTTTTAAATAAAGAATCATCTTCTTGCATATATCCTAATGCGGTTATATAGTTTGCAAGAGCATCTATCCATACATAAGAAACATGTTTGTCATCAAAAGGCAATGGAACGCCCCATTTAAAACTTGTTCTAGAAACGCACAAGTCTTGTAGCCCGGGTTTAATAAAACTATTTAGCATTTCATGCTTTGTTGCTTCTAATCTTATAAAGTCTGGGTGCTCTTCATAATATTGCTCTAGTCTTTTTTGATATTTTGATAGTCTAAAGAAGTAAGATTCTTCTTTCATGAGTTTAACTTCTCGCCCACAATCTGGACATTTATCATCAACAAGTTGGCTTTCAGTAAAAAAAGATTCGCAAGGTACACAGTACCAACCTTCGTATTCGCTTTTATACAAATCCCCTTGGTCAAGAAGTTTTTGGTATATTTTCTTCACAACTTCAACATGATTTTTGTCTGTTGTACGAATGTATCTATCATAGGAAATGTGAAGCAAATTCCACAATTCTTTAAACTTAATATCTAGCGAATCTACAAATTCTTGTGGTGTCATGCCTAATTCTTTTGCTTTTTCTTCTACCTTTTGACCATGTTCATCTGCACCTGTTAAAAACATAACATCATAACCTTCAAGTCTTTTGAATCTTGCTATGCTGTCTGCAAAAATGCTAGTACAGCAATGTCCTATATGTAGATTGCCACTCGCATAATATATAGGAGTAGTTATATAAAAAGGTTTTTTCATTACATTACCTCCGAAAAATAAAAAACTCTATATAGAGTATAGCAAGTTTTGAGTAAAAAGTAAAGATTAAATTTATTAAGTTTATAAATAAAAAGTTGTAAAATAACATAAATAAATGCACTCTTGACATCAAAATACGAATGTGTTATAATATTTTTATAATGTAGAGGTGTATATTATGGCAATTTTAAACAAATTGAAAAATATAATAGGTAAAGAAGAAAAAAAAGACAACTATAGCAATGAAGATTTGTATAAAAGAATTTATGATGAAAAGAAAAAGTTTTATTCAAAATGGTTTTTGTTAAGTTGCAGGTGGGCGAGAGATTGTGATCCTGTAGGAACCCAAAAGGGTCAAGAATGGTTAGAACAATTAATTGTAGAGTGCCCTGATTTAATTCATGAAAAAGATGATAATAACGTGCCGTTTGTTGACATACTTATAACTACAAAAAATATTTTTCCTGCTTTAGATATTATATTAAAGGTTTGTCCTGAACAGTTATTTATAAAAAGTGAAAATGAAGATGAACCTATTTGTTTTAGACTGTTAGATACGAAATCTATACAAATAATTAAAATATTGATTGCAAAGAGTAAGGAATTGGGCTTAGATCCAAAAGATATGCATAAAGTAAAATGGTCTGTTAAAAGTGCTAGAGTTTTAGAAAAAGCAATACAAGATAATAAAAAAGTCGCTAAAGAAACATTTAAAGAATATGAAGAAATGAGATTACAATAAAAGGAGATTTATATGGTATTTCAAAGTAGATTTTGCAAAAAGTATAATGAATTTTACAATTTGTTAAAGCCCTTTAGTAAAGAAAGTAATGTATGGAAAACTTTATCTCCTCAAGATATGGCAGATATAGAAAATAGGGTTATGATATTTTTATCATCAAACCCAGATTTTGCAACTTATGCACCAAAGAATTTTAAGCCTTTCATTCTATTTTGTGCAGAATGTGGGTTAGAACGAAGTGTAATGTGGTTTTTAGATAGTATAAAAAATACAAATATTAAAGATGAAAATGGCGATAATATTGCCTTATATGCTTACAAATACAAATTAAATAATGTACTTGAAAGAGTAAAAAAAGATTATCAACTTGCTAATCATAAAAATGATGACGGAATTTCATTAGCGTATTACTTAAAGAAAGATGAAGCAAGGAAAAATATGCAAAGTGGAAATAGTACAAATACGAAAACAGGTAGTGGCTCAACTCAACAAAACGATTCTGTAGAATATGAAATAATAGATGAATTTTTTAGATAAAAGTTAAACAAAAAAAGAATTTTATATAGAGAGCCTGTTTACTCAAAATGGACCAAATAAAAAAGAGAACGTATTGAAAGAATTTGTCAATATGTTCTTTTTCTTGTAAAATATATATAAGGAGAAATAATATGTATATTGCAAAAAACAAAACAAAACGTTGGTCTATT
>CASFBJ010000010.1 GCA_949292875.1 uncultured Christensenella sp. | reverse complement strand
TCAAAAATATAGAAGAATATCAAGCATTAGTTGAAGATTGGATAGAATTTTACAATACAAAGAGATTAAAAAATAGGAAGAAATCTAAAATTTCTTCCTAGTGGTTTTTTATTTTGAGTGACCCCTTCGGGGTTCACTTCAGTGTTGCACATTCTTTTTATATACGCAGAAGATAAAAATCAATCAGAAAAATGTATATATAGTACATTATTTTAAATTGTGTTTTTGTTTTAAAAAATATTTATTAAATAAAATAAACCATGAAAATACATAAAATAAAATTCTTATTTTAATTAAATACTAATAATTAAAATTAAGTTTTTTAAGTTTTTTAATCAATTTATAAAAAACTGTTTTATTTATTTTTAAACTATGTTATACTACTATAGAAAAATAATTTGGAGGGTTGTATGGTTGCAAGTGATTTGTTAAAAGAAATACAACAAGCATCTATTTCAAGTATAGAGATAGAACTTAAATCTTATTACCTTTTAGGAGATACAACAGAGTTTGACGACTTCAATCCTGAACTTGTAAGTCTACCTTTAGCATCTCCTTTTGAAAAATATAAGTATGCTTGTTGTAAGTATGTAGGATATAAAACTCGTGAGAACGAAAAAGAAGCGAAAGACATGTGGGAGGCTTTAAGTAATGAAGGTGAAGTACACTCTATGTTAGAGCATTCTGCGACGCTTTTTGCTAAGAAAGAAAATGAACAAGCATTTAAGTGTTTGCTTGGCGCAAGTAAAAAAGGAAGTATAACAGCAATATTTCGTATAGCATTGTGTTATCTAAATGGATTGTATGTAAAAAAAGATGAAGCAAAAGGATTACAACTTATGAAACTTCTTGCAGATAAAAAGTATCCTGACGCTGTTTACTTCTTGTCTATTATGTATGCGGTAGGTGAAGGAGGTTTACCATTTGATGAGAAGAAAAGCGAAGAACTATTATTGCAAGCAGTAAAGTTAGAGTCTAAGTTTGCTTTAACAGAATACGGATTTAGAATGTTTGTTACTAGTAATGATGTTAGTGAAAAAGAAAAAGCATTTAAGATGATAAGGGATAGTGCCGATATAGGCGACCCTAGAGCAATGACTATGCTTGCTGTTATTTATGCAAAAGGCGAAGAAGGTGTAGTTGATGAAAGTGCAGAACAAAGCAGAGTATATCTTTCACTTGCACATGATTTAGGTTATACTCCAGCTATAAATATGGTTAAAGTTTTAATGAATAATGATGCGGATAATAATTAAAGAAACTATGTTTTGCAATGGTAAAATTTTTTTAGGTGAAAAAGTATTTTCATATCAAGTCTAAAAGGTTATATATTTCTATATAATCTTTTTTTATAAATCATTAGAATTTGTTAAACAAAAAATCTGCAAAGATTGCAACTTAAAACAATTGCCAAAAAACTTAGCGATAGACTTATAGCAAGTACAAAAAAATATTTTTTAACATTTATTTGACTAAAATAAATGGCTGAAACAAAAAAAACTGTTTCTGTGCTACTCATTATTAGACAGGCACACTTTCCTATGTAACTATCTGCACCATATGTTGATAATATGTCACTTAATATTGCTACGCTTCCGCTATTTGTAAAAGGCCTTATGCATACGAGATTTACAAGTTCTTCAGGTATGCCAAAAACTGATAAAATAGGAGCAAATATTTTTATTAGTAAAGCCGTTAATCCACTTATTTGCATTAAACAAATCATAAGCATTATGGCGATAATGAAAGGCATAATATCTATAATGAGTTCAAAACCTTTTTTTGCTCCATTACAAAAAGAAGAATAAGCATTTTTTTGTTTTGCAAAACTTAGTACTAATAGGCATAATATAAAGAACGGTATAATTAAATCAATCATTTTACAGCCTTTTTATTTTTAAGTTTTTTAGTTTGCTTTTTGTAAAACATATTTATAATAAAAACACAAGTTAAAAAAACTATAGCACTTATTATAATATTGCTAAAAATTATAAAACCTGCACTCGTTCCTCCACTATTTAAATAAAGAGAGATAACAGTTGATGGTAGTAGTTGGATACTAATGCAGTTTATACAAACAAAAAGTGCTGTGTTTTTATCTATGCCTATTTTACTATTGTTTTGATTAAGTTCTCTCATTGCTTTTAAACCAGCTGGCAAACTTGCATTACCTAGACCTAACATATTCGCAGATATATTTATAGAGATACTTTCCTGTGTTTTTGGGAGAATGTTTGGGAAAAGTTTTTTTATAATAGGTGAAAGTATGCGAGAGAGTTTGCTATTTATGCCGGTATCTTGCATTATTTCTAGTATACCGCACCAAAAAATATATATTACTGCTAAATGTAGGCATAGTGTCAAACTATCATAAATACTTTGTGTTGCTATATTTACGATGTTGTTGTCGCCAGTTAGAGAGATGAGTAAAATGCAAATAATCAAAATGCTTGTCCAAATAATATTCATATTATAAAATATGATTGAAAGTGTCGTTTTAAAACAAATAAATATTATATGTTTGATTTTTCATAAAAAAAATAGTACAATTAGAGCAAATGATTTAAGGAGAATATAATGATAAAGTTTGGAACAAGCGGTTTTAGGGCGATAATGGGCGAAGGATTTACAAAAGAAAGTGTACAAAGAGTTGCATATGGTGTGTGTCAGTACGCAAAAGCACATAAAATCAAGGAAGCAAAAATTGCAGTAGGTTTTGATGCTCGTTTCATGGGTGAAATGTATGCAAAGTGGGCTATAGAAGTACTTGCAACTAAGTTTAAAGTTAAATTTTTTGTTAAACCTGTTCCTACACCTGTAGTTTCATTTGAAGCAAAAGCATATGATTTTGGTTTTATGATAACTTCTAGCCATAATCCTTTTTATTACAATGGTATAAAACTCTTTAAAAAAGGCGCTTACGAATGTGAAGATAATGTCACAAGCGAGATTGCTGAGTATGCAAATAATGTAAATTATGAAGACATAGAGACTATTTCATATGTATTTGCATTAGAGCAAGGACTTATTGAAAAGAGTATAGATGCTTGTGCTTATAAGGAAAGTATATTGAACTCTATAAAAGTAGATAATGTTAGAGATTCAAAAGTTAAAGTTCTTATAAATACTATGCATGGTTCTTCATACACAATTTTAAAAGAAATTGTTGAAGAATTAAACCTTAAAAAAGTAGAATTTATTAATGAAAAAGAAGACCCTTATTTTGAACATAACTTGCCTGCACCTTATCCGCACAACTTAGTAAGTCAAGCGGAAAGAGTAAAGCAAGAGCGTTTTGATGTCGGCTTTGCTCTAGATGGAGATGGCGATAGATTTACGCTTATAGATAGCGATGGAGAAATATACGATTGCGGTTATGTTGCACCTCTAATTTATGATTTCTTGATTGAAAAAAGAGATGCAAAAGGTGGAATTGTTAAAAATGTTGCATTTTCTGCGCTTGCAAAAAAAATTGCAGACAAACATGAACAACTTTGTTATGACTCAAAGGTGGGATTTAAGTGTATAGGGGCTATTCTTCGTGAAAATGATTGTGTATTAGGGGCTGAATCTAACGGTATAGCGTTGAAATCTCATGTAGGTAGTAAAGATGGTTTAATTGCCTGTGCTTTGGTACTAGATATGCTTATACAAAACGAAAAAACTTTTGGCGAAATATTAAAAGAAAAAAAGAAAGAATTATCCTTTTCTTCTCATGTTGTGGAAAAAGCATATGATATAACAAACGAGCAAAGACAATATATTACAGAACTTTTAAAAGGCAAAACACTACCTAAGTTTCCAGATTATAATATAGTGAATGTTTATAATGAAGAAGGTTTAAAACTAACATTTGAAAACGATTATTGGTGTATGATGAGATTAAGTGGAACTGAACCTGTTATAAGAACATTTGCTGAGATGCCAAATGAAGAAGAATGTAATAAAGTTTTAGAAATTTTAGAAAATTTTTTACAATTGCAAAATTAGAATTTAATATTTTTAAAGGTGCTGAATGAAAAAAGATTCATTACAACAAGAATTAGGTTTAGAAAATAGCAAAGGTTTTTTAATAGGAAAAATTATAGTTATTGTTATAGTTATTGCTGTTGTTTGCGCTATTTTAATTCCAACTTTTATTACTCTAGCTGAAAATAATAGATTAAATCAAGATTTACAAGTTGCTAGAAATGCAACAAAAGTAGCGCAAGGTGTGGGGCAAGATGCTTCTTTGCAAGATATATACAATGAACTTAAAAAACAAGAGTTAGATATTGAAAACCTTATTCATGAAGATTATGTAGTCGCTTACAATGCCTATACTAAAAATTTTGTCCTACTTAATCAAGATTTAGATGCTGTAGAAAGCATGGATATAGAAAAAGCAAATATATGCTTTTTTGTAAATGATATAAGTGACATATATAAGAAAGAACAAATACAAAATAAAAAATACGCAATAACATATTTTCTATGTAAGGATATAGGACAAGAAATAGTAATTAATTATCCTTCAAGTATTAATGCTGGCGATAATGAGATTAAAAGCAATTTAGTTTTAAATAATGTAATTCAAAATGAGCAAGTAACAAATAGCATTGAAATAAATGGTCAATTTTCATCTAATATAACTTTAGATATGCAAAATACAAGTGTAGAACTATATGGCTATGCTCAAAACATTAACTTACAAAATTTATCTAATGGTGCTTTAAATGTTCATGGTAGGGTTAGTTCCATATCTACGCAACAAGGAAATGTAAATATTTTGTCTGGTGCATATGTTAAAAATTTAACTATAACTCAAAATGCTCAAAGTGTAGAACTTACAAATACTGGATATATAGGAAACTTGTATTGCAAGCAACTAAATGCTCAAAATTATAAAGTTACAAACAATGGTTATATAGAAAATTGTTTAGATATAATTATAGAACAAGATAGCAAAACAATTCATATTTCTAACTATAGTCAATTATGCAATTTTAGAGATGAAGTAAATAGTGGCAATAGTTTTTATAATGCAAATATTCTGCTTGACGCAAATATAGAATTAGAGCAAGGTTGGGAACCTATAGGCGCATATCATAAAAATGAATATAATACTGGAGAAAATGGAAAAGCCTCTTTTGCTGGAACTTTTGATGGTAATAATTATAGCATAATAAATTTGAGCAATTTGACTTACGATTTTAGCAATGAAAATATGCTTAGCTCAAATGCTCAAAGTATAAAAGATATGCAAGAATTTCATTATGGCTTTTTTGGTGTGGTGACAAGTGCAACTATAAAAAATATAAAGTTTATAAATGTTAATATTAGGACACCTTTTGATAAAGTTTATGGTAATGGAGTAGGTGCTGTTGCAGGTTATGCAAGTGGGAATGTAAAACTAGAAAATATAGAAGTGCAAGGCTATATACAGGGATATGACAATGTTGCAGGTTTAATAGGAATAGTAGATAATGTTCAATCTGTAACTATTTCAAACTGCACAAATAGGGCAGATGTGTATGCAAATGTAAGAAGTGGCGGACTTGTTGGGAATGTGGAAAAAGCAAGTTCTATATCTTCAACATTAAAAATTGAAAATAGCAAAAACTATGGCACAATCTTATCTTCTTTAGAAAAGGTGTATAATCATACACTAGTAAGCGCTGGTGGTATTATTGGATATATTACTGATTTTAATGCGGATATTGTTTTATCAAAATGTGAAAGCAATGGCGCAATTAAAGCAAACTTTAATGTAGAAAATGTAACAACTACACATGTATATGTAGGTTACGCAGTGGGTGGAAGTGCTACTAAAGATTTAATGGATAATGTAAAAATAGAAGATTGTATTTTTACTGGTGCTTTAGTAAAGATAGTGAATGGCCAAGAAATGTAAGATAGATGTAGAAATACATCTATTTTCATTTAGTTTTCAAAATGTTTGTTTATACTATTATTTTTTTATAAAAAGGCACAAAATAAAACTTTTATTTTAAAAAAACTAAAAATATTAAAATTAGAATATTTTTAATAACATTAAAATATTGAAAGGAAGTTTTTATGATACCTTTATTAGTATTATTGTTTTGTATAATAGGATTGCTTATGGGTTGGTTTAGTAATTTTATTATAACATTTTTTCTTAACGATAAAACGGAGTTTAAGTTTGAAAGAAAATGTAGTCATTGTGGCACTAAATTTTCTTTCAAAAATACAATTCCGATACTATCTTTATTCTATAGAAAGTGTAAAGTCTGTCAAAAAAATGTAAGTGTAAGATATACCTTTGTAGAAATTTTGCATGAAGTGTCATATCTTTTTGTTGCTACAACCTTTATTCAGCAAAATTTATTTATGGCATTATTATATATGCTTACTATTTCTGTGCTCATTATTATTGCAGTTATTAATTACAATGCAATGTCTAATTATAGTTTTTTAGTTTTACTACTTTTGCTCATAGGACTTATTTGCCTTATTGTTAATCAAAGCGGTATGCAAGAACATATTGCAGGTTTCTTACTAAGTTCTATTATTGGCATTTGTATTTTTTTAGCTTCATGTACTTTTAAAGCAGGTAATATTTTAGACTTTAATAATATAAAACTTTTTGCAATATGCGGTTTAATTGTAGGGTGGAAATCTATTCTTTTTGCATATGTTTTATGTCTTTCTTTAAGCATTTTATTACTTATTGTTTTGAAACTTTTAAAGAGTAAGAAAAGAAATGTGTATGTGTCTTTTATCTCCTTATTTTGCATATCTGTTATAGTTTCTATTTTTATAGGGGATATAGTGCTAAATGCTTATTTATTGTTGTTTTAAACATTGAGAATGTGCATACTGTGCATAACTTAAAAAGAAAATTAGATAAAACATTCATTACTACTTGATTTTTTTAAAAATATATGATATTATTTAAGTACTTTATTTTCATTAAAATAAATTTTGCTAGCGTAAAATCGTTATGCAAAATAGAAAATACAGTATAAGCCGAAGTGGCGAAATGGTAGACGCACAAGACTCAAAATCTTGCGAGGGCAACTTCATATGGGTTCGAGTCCCATCTTCGGCACCAAAAAATTCATCAGTGCAACTGGTGATTTTTTTATGCCTCGATGGGACTCTTTCTCGTCATCCTGTCGGCCAGACCGCACTTGGCGTGCTCCCGGCTTAGGCTAAAAAGAGTATACCATACTCTTTTCTTAACGCGACGCCCTTCGGCACCAAAGAACTTGTAAAGTTCTTTTTTTTGTGCCTAGATGGGACTCTTTCTCGTCCTCCTGTCGGCCAGACCGCACTGTCGTGCTCCCGGCTTAGGCTAAAAAGAGTATACCATACTCTTTTCTTAACGCGACGCCCTTCGGCACCAGACAAGAATAAAACGAACCTTGAAGAAAACTCAAATTCAAAGTTCGTTTTATTTTTTAATAATGATTGGTTTGGCATTCAGGTTTTATTAAAAAAGATAATACCTTTTTCAACTATTTAATACATAAATTAAATGTTTATCATTTATAAAATCAAACTTATTTACTAAACAATTTAACATATGCCTAAAGCGATTTGTCCCATCAACAACCCATAATTTATTTTCAACTTTTATTGTTATAATAGGATACTCCCATGAACCATTTTTAAAATATTCATTTTTATAATAATCATACATTTCTGATATGCAATCTTCAAAAACAAAAGGTTTTTCATAACTAGTAAAAGGTGTATTTTGTATTAAATTTTCATCCAATAAATCTTTTTTTGAAAATTCAATTTTTGACACTCTTATTTCTTTTGCATTGATATTGGGTAAATCCCTTAATGTTTCTAATCCTTGATTTACATGCCGAACGAAATAATACTCCATTATATCAATAGGAATATTAGGATATTCAACACACAAATTTTCAGCTATTTCATGTCTATATGTATGGTAAAAATCAAAATCGTTTGAATATAAATCTCTTATCTGTTCGATTTTCCTAAATAATTCCTTCATTGAAACCTCTAATCATTCATAATGTATTCAGCTTGTTTAATTACATCTGAAGTTGCTTCTTCACGATATTCTGGTGGATATCCATACTTTCTTAAACACTCTTTAATTTTAATTCGCATTTGAGCTCTAGTTGCATTTTTAATACTCCAATCAGTAGTTGTAGCATAAGTTTCAACAATATCTTTCAACTCGTGAGCAATAAGCTTTAATGTCTCGTCTCCTAACAACTCTTGAGCGGATTTATCACGAATAAGTGCGTCATAAAAAGCTCTTTCACGACCACTTATGCCCAATTTATTTGCTTCTTTTTCATCATTAACAAGCTCTCCAGCAAAATCAACTAATTGAACAATAGTGGTTTCCGCAATAAATCTTTCATCTCTATCATTGTATTGTTCTAAAATTTTCCTTAATTTTTTGCTATATTCTTGCGATTTGAAATAATTGTTTTTTCTACTTTCAGCAATAGCTCTTTCCAATAATTTTTTAATTATTTGAACAAATACTAATGGTGGGTTTTTCTTTCTTAATTCATCAATTTTTTCTTTACTTAGAAGCTCAATAACATTAATGGAATCATCTTGTTGCTTTGTTAATACCTTAACTTCATCGCCTTTTATTGCATCCGCTAGTAAATTCTTAACATATTCATTCATTTCTGCAATAGAAACAGCACCTGTTCTTGCTCTTAATTTTAACAAATAACTTCTAATAGCAAGATAGTAAAGAACATCGTTTTTTTCATCTTCGGTTAGAATACCACCACATACAACAAACGCTTGCTTAATTGATATAGACAAATCTTGCATAAATGAATCTTCTCGTTTTTTGTTTTCTAAAATAAACTGTGTGCCTTGTTGTATAGACTTAAATCTTGTTAAAGAATCTCTACTAACAAAACCCAATTTATCCACTTTATAAAACCATTCGTTAAGAATGCTTAATTTTTCTTTAAGGATATTGTATATTTCTTTCTTAACGTCTTGACAATTTTCTTGTCTATCTCTATCGGTGTAGGCAGTTAATGCTTCATCTAGCGCCTTGCCAAGTCCGATATAATCTACAATTAATCCATATGGTTTTCCTGGATAAACTCTGTTTACTCTTGCTATTGCTTGCATCAAATTATGCTGTTTTAATCTCTTGATAAAATACATAACATCAAGATCTGGGACATCAAAACCTGTTAGCCACATATCAACAACAATGGCTATTTTATATTTTGAAGTATCTTTCTTGAATTCTTCGCCTAATTCTTTCCTAAACTTGCTATCTTTAAATAATTCTCTTTGTTCTTCTGTATCTTTATTAGATTCTGTTGCAACTAAAATTATTTTTGATTTATAAGAAGGTTTTAATTCACAAATTCTATTGTATAACTTCGCAGCAGCAACTCTTGTCTGACAAACAATCATTGCTTTACCATTTAAGAAAGTTTTTCTACCTTCATAATGTGAAAGTATATCTTTTGCCAATAAATCAATTAAATCATCATCTTCTAAAATAACTTTCAATTTAGACATTTCAGTTTTTGATTTTTCAATTGCTTCTGGGGTGGCTTCACTATTTTTTTCAAGTTCTTTATAGTAAGAATCAATTTGTTTTAATACTTCATCATCTGTCCAAACTTTTGCCAATCTTGACTCATAGAAAAGTTTTACAGTAGAACCATCAATAATGGATTGTGTCATATCGTAAGTATCTATGATATCGCCAAAAATATCTGTTGTTTGTTTGTCCTTTGTATTTACTGGAGTTCCTGTAAAGCCAATAAATGTAGCATTAGGCAAAGCTTCACGAATATATTTTTCAACACCATATTTGAAAACCGCTTCCATTTCTTGAGTTTCTTTGCCTTTTACATAATGCACGGTTTCATATAATCCATAGTGACTTCTATGAGCTTCATCTGTCATCACTATAATGTTACTTCTTAAGTTTGATGGTAGATTGTCTTTATCAAACTTTCCAATAGTAGAAAATATAATGCCGCCTTGCTGAATTTT